>CBFHZM010000024.1:0-25250 GCA_965660195.1 Alphaproteobacteria bacterium | reverse complement strand
AAATCGGCTGCGATGATAATGCCGAGCCCTGTTCCCTCGGGGTTTTGTCCGGCATAGGGGGTAAGGGCGCTTTGCACCATATTGGTGTCAATACCTGGCCCGCTGTCGGTAATATCAATAAATACCTCGCTGTCGCTTTCGCGGGCATGGATGGCCACAAAACCCTTATTGCCAGCATTGTGCATGGCTTGCACGCCATTCAACGAGATATTGAAAAGAATACGGAATAATAATGTGCGCTCGGCCATCAGTACAAAATTATCATCGACAGCGTTAATCAACTCAATCCGGTGTCGCGGGTCGTGCAATTTGACGAGGGAGAAGACTTCATCGACCAAAGTGCTCAGCGGGACTTGCGTAATGTCGACATTCTGGCGTTTGGCACTTTTATAGCGTGAGGCCCATTCACACAAAGCTAGGGCGCGATCAATGCTCGCAATCATGCGCTGGCCAGCGCGGCGATCGGCCTCGTTTTCCATACTAGCCATGCGCTCGGCTGACAAACGCAGGCTTGCCAGTAAGTTGCGGACATCATGCGCTAATCGGCCCGTCGCAGCCCCGAGGGAGGCCAAGCGGGCTTGGTCGTCAATATGCGCTTCAAGCGCTTTGTGGTTGCTTTCGAGGCGCCGCATTAAATCTGATTGCAGATCTGTGCCAGTGGGGTCGCTATCTTGGTGGCGGCCATATATCCGCGCTAATACATTACTTAAGGTTTGATGGACCAAGCGCGCAGCCATCCGGCGGACCAAAAAATGCGTAACTAGAAAAATCACCAGGCCAATTGCGGTTGCGCTGAAGAACATGTCCCACAAACGGTCGCGCAAAAATGCTTTGGCGATAAAGACGTCAATTTGCGGATGGTCAAGCTGTTGTAGGCCATTGACCCGAACATAATCATCGCCGATCGGCAATATAATAGCCATGGTCGGCGCCACGCGTGAATACCACGAGGCATTGCGTAAATCGAATATGGTATCAGCTTTGCCGAGAACATTAGCTTCGCCAAGAATGATCTAGCGTCCAGATGCCAGCGGGGTCTCAGTGCTGGCATGTATATAGAGCGCTTCAATGCCATATTCGACGGCAAAATCATGCGCCAGAGTTTGGCCGCTCAACAAGGCCTTGTCGACCTCCAGGGCGCCCAGCATTTCGCCTTGTAGGGCGAGGCTGTTGAGCTGATGGCGGGCGTGTTCTGCCATAATAAAAGGTATGGCAAGAAAATAAGCGCTTAAGGCCCCAACCCACATCGTCACGACCGTCCGCCGAGCCAAGGCCCCAGCTAAACCTTCTTCTGATGGATGGGACCAAATGCGGGCCCAAACTCTACGCAACGCCAACTCATCTTTATGTCTTATCTTTTATTATTATCTAACGTCAAAAGATTAAACAAAGGTTAACGGCCGAAAAATGATAAGAACTTAACCATCAAACGACCCGAAGAAGAGAACAGCTTACGGCTGTAGAAATCGCTGGCAGCGCGTTTATTAGCTTCGCCGCGGCTTGGGTAAGGCGCAATCAGGCCCGCTATATGCGACAGCTTCAGTTTGCGGCCCATCATGAGGCTCCAAGGTGCGAGCAAGTCGGCGGCATGGGCGCCGCTGATTGACACACCCAGAACTCGTCCGTTCGGTAGGGCGACGACCTTGACCAAACCATGCGTATCGCCTTCAGCCAGCGCGCGATCATTGGCGCTGAATGGCCAGCGCAAAACTGAAATTGGGTAGCCAGCGGCGCGGGCCGCCGCTTCCGTCAGTCCCAATCGGGCATATTCTGGATCTGTATAAACAGCCTGCGGAAAGGCTTGCGGCCTGATTTTGGCAGGGATCTTAAACAGCATATTGCGAATGACGATGCCAGCTTGTTCCGATGCGCTATGCGTGCTGCCGCCAAATTTTGTCACGTCGCCCACGGCATATATGTTCTTACTATCGGTGCGCAGGCGATAATCGGTCTTGATAAATCCGTCAGCAAGTTGAACGCCGGCGCGGTCGAGGCCCAGCTCATCACAATTAGGCTTGCGCCCCGTGGCAACTAAAAGATGCGACCCGTCAATATCACCGCGGTCAGTTTTTAAGATGATCTTGCGCCCCTCTTTGCGGACAGATTTGACCTGACAGTTTTCTTCGATGGCCACGCCCTCTTCGCGTAATTTGTCCAACACCGGCGCGAGCGTCTCGGCGTCTTCATTTTGCAGGCAGTTTTTCTGTTCGACGATGGTTACGCGACTGCCGAGCCGGCGGAAGGCTTGCGCCATTTCCAAGCCAATGGCGCCGCCGCCGATAATAAGCAGATGTTGCGGTCTGCTCGTTAGTTTGAAAATCGTTTCATTGGTGTGATAGTCAATCGTGCTGAGGCCGCGAAGGGGCGGAATGGCTGGCTTACTTCCCGACGCAATAACAAAGTAACGGGCGGTCACCCGCGTGCTGCCGACTTTTACTGTTTTGGCATCGATAAATTGTCCGGCGCCGGCCAATATGGTAACGCCCATATTGCGGAAGCGTTCGACGCTGTCATGCGGGGCAATTTGTGCGATGACATCGTGTACATAGCGCATGGCATCTGCGAAATTGACGGTCGCAGTGCCTCCAGAGATCCCAAAACGCCCAGCGTTTTTCACCTCGTAAGCGGCTTTGGCGACTCGCAGGAGTGATTTCGATGGAACGCAGCCGCTATTCAGGCACTCCCCACCCATCTCTGCTTGCTCGACAAGAACAACCTTTTGATTGAGCTGGGCGGCGCCGGCTGCGACCGATAGGCCTGCAGCACCTGCCCCAATCACGCAAATATCGGCTGTAACAGTTGTGCTCATATTGTCTCACTTTTTTTTCTCTGCCATCGCCGCAAAACGACTGGCACCAATGTTAAAATTGCCAGTCCTATCAAGGGGAAAATGACAACCGGCTGCGTCGCTAAACTCAAGTCGGGCTCGGATCCCGATTGGATAACAAAACTCACGCCATTACCAATGCTCGCGAAGACAAAAGCGCCTGGCATTATACCTAAAAAAGTGGTGATGAAAAACACCCGCAACGATACCTGTAAAAGTGCTGCCGCCAAATTTACCAGAAAAAAGGGAAATAGGGGCACGAGCCGCATCGACAGCAAATAGGAAAAAGCATTGCGGTTGAAGCCGGCTTCGAAGGCCACGAGGCGAGGGCCATAGCGGGCGCGGAATATGTCGCCGATTACATAGCGTGCCAGCAAAAATAAGATAACAGCGCCGCTAGTGGCGCCGACAACAGCCAAAAAGCCGCCAATCAGTGTTCCGAACAAAAAACCACCCGTTAGCGTCATCCAAATAGCGCCGGGTAGCGATAAGGCGACGGCAATGGCATAACAGCCAATATAAATGAGGGCCGTCGCTAAGGGATAGCTCTCTGCCGTTGCGCGCAAGCTACTCTCATGCTCCCGCAGGGTCTCAAAGCTAATATATTTTGTTAAATCAAACACTAAGGTTAGTGTGATAAGCCCTATAACAGCCCCTAGTAAGATCAGTCGCTTGGCCAAATTTGGTGCCATAAAGGTTCTCCTCATCGCTGCCACGATAAAACAAGCATGTTATACGCTTGTTTCATGCCGCCCCATGCAGAACCTACTATCACGTATATTGGGGCAGAAGTCAGCAATATCTGATAATTTTCCCGCAATACGTTGACGGATGCGCTTTTTTTGTTTAAATCCCGAGCCAATATGAGATTTATCGCCCTCGCTGAGTGCAGCTGGGGCGAAGAGGAGTTCACGGTGAAAAGAACATTCCAACCCAGTAATTTGGTTCGTAAGCGGCGCCATGGTTTCCGTGCCCGCATGGCTACGAAAGGCGGGCGTTTGGTCCTCAGCCGGCGCCGTGCTCGTGGTCGTAAGCGGTTAAGCGCCTAATTTGAGGTTTATATGACGCAGTCTCTAGATAGACTGCTCGTGCGGCGGGATTTTTTACGCGTTGCAAAGGGTTTAAAGCGAGGTACACGAGGCCTCGTCCTGCAGCTGAGCGATAACCCTGATCCAGACCAAACTCATAAAATTCGCTATGGCCTAACGGCGACTCGCAAAGTTGGTGGCGCCGTCATACGTAATCGTGCGCGGCGGCGTTTGCGGGCGCTTGCCCACGAAATTCTGCCTAAATTAGGCCGTCAAGGCATGGACTATGTGCTGATTGCTCGGCTAGAAAGCAATGAACGGAATTTTGCCGACTTGCGGCAGGACTTGAGTTACGCACTCCGCAAACTGCATGCTGAGTGGGACGATAAATTACAAACGTTATAGGCAGAGGATAAGCAGGGGTTAGTCAAATATGGGTGAAAATAATAATTTTATCTTCGCGGTTATTCTCAGCCTTTCGGTTCTTTTGGGATGGCAATATTTTGTCCTCGAGCCGAAATATCAAGCACAGAAACAAGCCGAATTGGCAGCCGAGCAAGCAGCCCTCGCGGCTGCGGAAACGTCGGCGCAAAGTGCGGCCGATATTGATCCCTTAACGCCGCAACAGCCGGCTGCCGCGGCGAACGCGGTACCAACGCAAACTTCCGAAGTATTGGATGTGGCGTCGAGCCCAAGGGTGGCGATTGAAACCGAGCAATTTACGGGTTCGATTGCGCTCCTCGGCGCACGCTTTGACGATCTGGCCTTAGCACGCTTTCCGATTTCACAAGCCGACGGCGCCCCGCCTGTGAAGGTGCTCCGGCCGCGCGGCGCCGAGCTCAATTGGCAGGCGACACTTGGATATCGGGTGCCGCAAGAGGACGCCACTGCCGTGCCAGGGCCGACAACAATGTGGCGTCTCGTGGCAGGTGATGTTTTGCGCACCGATAGCCCCATTACCCTCGAATATAAAAATGGTGATGGTTTGGTGTTCCAGCGCCAGATCAGCGTCGATGATAAGTTCATGTTCACGATTTCAGATCGCGTGGTTAATACTCGTACGGGCCCTGTGACGCTTTATCCTTTTGGCCAAATCACACGTATTGGACAGCCGGCAAGCAGTAAAATATTTGTGTTGCATGAGGGCGCGATCGGATTCTTAGGCGAGACGCTCGAGGAAATCACCTATAACGATATGATCGATGACGGCCCGCGTAAAATTCCGGCGACAACGGGATGGCTCGGCTTTACTGATAAATATTGGGCGACAGCGCTGATCCCACCGGCAGACCAAACTATTGATGCGCGGTTCACCGCCCGCGCCGCTGAACAAGCGAGCGATGAGGTTTATCGCGCCGATTATCTGATGACGGGGCAAACGATCGCTGCAGGCGGCACATTATCGCTCGATAGTCGATTTTTTGCCGGCGCCAAGGTCGTGAATGTGATCGATGCTTACGCCGAACAGGGTATCAAGCGCTTTGATCTACTGATCGATTGGGGTTGGTTTTATTTCTTAACCAAACCAATGTTCCGTGCCTTGCATTTAATTTATCAATTGATCGGCAATTATGGCCTGTCGATTTTGATCGTGACTGTTTTTATCAAGCTCTTGTTCTTTCCGCTCGCCAATCGTTCCTATGAAACCATGGCCAAGATGAAAAAAGTCCAACCGCAAATGATGAAGCTGCGGGAAATCTATAAGGATGATAAGCAGGCACAACAGCAAGAATTGATGAAGCTTTATCGCGAAGAGAAGCTCAATCCGCTAGCTGGTTGCCTTCCGGTTTTATTGCAAATTCCAGTGTTCTTCGCGCTGTACAAAGTGCTCTATGTTACTTTGGATATGCGTCACGAGCCTTTCTACGGCTGGATCACGGATTTGGCAGCTCCCGACCCAACCTCATTGTTCAACCTATTTGGTCTGATCCCATGGGATCCACCGTCATTGCTAATGGTCGGCTTCTGGCCGCTGGTGATGGGGCTAACCATGTTTGTACAAATGCAAATGAATCCGGCACCGCCAGACCCCATTCAGGCACGTCTTTTTAAATATATGCCGATTGTCTTTACCTTCTTGCTGGCAAGCTTCCCCGCGGGTCTAGTGATTTATTGGGCATGGAATAACTTTCTATCGATTTTGCAGCAGGGTTATATCATGCGCAAAAACGGTGTGGAGATTGAACTGCTGTATAATCTAGGCGTGAAGAAACGGGCCGACGAGGCTTGATGTGTCGACGGCTGACGCCTCTCTTCAAGCTGGCCACTGGCTTTTCGCGCAAGGCTGCGAATTTGTTCGTGGGGTCGCTGAAATTCGTGACTTGCCGCCGATTTCGGACCGCGTTGAAATCGCTTTTGCTGGCCGCTCAAATGTTGGCAAGTCGAGCTTGATCAATGCTTTGACGCGGCGGAAGGCCTTGGCGCGGACTTCAAACACGCCAGGTCGAACGCAAGAACTGAACTTTTTTCATCTGGCGCCCCAGAGCGATAGCGGCTTATGGTTGGTCGACATGCCTGGCTATGGCTATGCCCGCGAGTCGAAAACCAAAATTGAGAAATGGAACCGCTTATTGACTGCCTATCTGAGGGGGCGTGCGAATTTACGGCGGGTGTTTCTACTGGTCGATTCTCGCCATGGTCTGAAAGCGAATGATCTTGAAATGATGGATGACCTCGACCGCACAGCGGTGGTTTATCAAATTGTTATGACCAAGGTCGACAAAATCAGCGGCACCGAACAAGAACGCTTGCTCGAAGCAACCGCGCAGCAATTGCGCAAACGACCCGCCGCTTATCCTGACATTTTGCTGACCTCCAGCGAAAAGGGTACGGGGATTAATCTTTTGCAAGCCGAAATTGCGATGCTGGTTGATCTCGAAGCAATCGGCTATAAAGGGCATAGCTAAAGCAGTGAGGATGTTCCATGGCGACTAGAAAACGGCCGAGCGGCGTAACGAGTGCGGATTGGTTGGCGAAGGCCCATATTCTGACCGAGGCATTGCCCTTTATGCAGCGCTATGATCGCAAGATTGTCGTCATAAAATTTGGCGGCCATGCCATGGGTGACGAAAAGCTGTCGGCGCAATTTGCCAATGACATTGTGCTGTTGAAGCAGTCGGGCATCCACCCGATTATTGTGCACGGTGGGGGACCCCAAATCGCGAATATGCTCGATCGCCTTGGGATCAAAAGTAAGTTCGCCGATGGTTTGAGAATAACCGATGCAAAAACCATCGAAGTGGTTGAAATGGTATTGGCGGGGCTGATTAATAAAGAGATCGTGACGGCCATTAACCAAGCTGGCGGCACGGCTCTTGGCCTATCAGGCAAGGACGGAAATTTGTTGGTAGCTACCAAAACCAAAAAAACAAAGCGTGATCCCGACAGCAATATCGAGAAAGCTGTGAATTTAGGTTTTGTCGGCACGCCGCAAAAGGTCAATGCAGATTTGTTACGAACTTTGGTCGAGGCTGATATTATTCCTGTGATCGCGCCGTTGGCAACGTCGCGGTCGGGGCAATCTTTGAACGTCAATGCTGATACTGCGGCCGGCGCGATTGCCGCGGCTGTCGCTGCTGAACGGCTTTTGCTGCTTACCGATGTTAGTGGCGTGTTGGACGATGCCGGACAGTTGATTGAGCGGCTTAACGTCAAGCGCGCACAAAACTTGATCCGCAATGGTACTGCGAAGGGCGGCATGATCCCGAAGCTGGAAACAGCCATGGAAGCCGTGCGCGGCGGCGTAGGCGCGGTTGCGATTTTAGATGGGCGCGTTCCAAATGCGGTTTTGCTGGAGCTTTTTACGGAGCTTGGGGCGGGGACATTGGTGGGGTGAGATTGTGAGATTTGCCCTCGTCGCTTTCATTTTTGCTTCCCTCAGTAGCTTTGTCGCTTCTGTGGCGCGTGCCGAGACGGTAAATCTGTGTAATGAAACCAGTTATTTTTTACAAGTAAGCCTAGCCTATGCCGATGGGGCGGCAAGTCGCAGCGAGGGATGGCTTACTATTGAGCCTGGGCGCTGTGTCGATTCCTTTGACACCCGGCCTGATAATGCACAAGCCTATGTCTATGCCGTATCGGATAAAGTCCATGCCGGAACCGGCTTAGTCTTTGATGGGCGCGAGCGGTTTTGTGTCGGTGAGCTTGGCGAAGATTTTCAAATTGATGGCCGTCGCGAATGCCGATTGCGGGGGTTCACGGGGGTTGATTTCTCGGCCATTGACGTGCGTAGTAAAAAGCCGCGGGTCACTTTCTCCGAACCACAAGATTATAAACGCCAGCGCGCCGTAACGGCGGCAGTGCAGCGTTTGCTCAAAGATCTCGGTTATGACATATCGCTGGTTGACGGTTTTGTTGGACGCCAAACCGAAGTGTCGATCCAACAATATATTAAGACCCATAACGTGCCGCAAAGTATTAGCAATTCGGGCAATCGCGCGGATTTAATGAAACACATCTATCAAACGGTCAAAATCGCTGCCGCGTCGCGGGGATTACGGTTTTGCAATAAGACCGCTTATCTCGTCTGGGCTGCTGCGGGCACGGTGACGGCGCAAGGCGTGATGTCAAAGGGTTGGCTACGGGTGCCGGCGGGTAGTTGTCGCCAAGCGATGAACGAGCAATTGAAAGAGCGTTATTATTTTACCTATGCCGAGGCTGTCGAAGCCGATGGGTCGCAGGTGTATGAAGCGGGTCGCCCGAAACTATGGAGCGGTGAATTTCCACTTTGCGTGAAGTCAACCCGCTTTGTGATTGAGGGAAATGAAGATTGTGTCGAGCGCGGCTATAATGTAGCGCGCTTTCAACGCGTCGATACAGGCGCGGCGACAACATGGACGGTGACACTCGAATAGGCCATGGTTGATTTTTCGCATATCACTGATTGGGTCTTTGACTTGGATAATACACTTTATCCGGCCAAGCATGATTTGTTTGATCAGGTTGATCAACGGATGACCGCCTTTATTGGTGAGGCTTTGGGCTTATCGCTGGTGGAGGCGCGGCGTCTCCAAAAATTATATTTACGCGATTATGGTACAACTCTGGCGGGCTTGATGCACCGCCACGCGATGCAACCCGATGCGTTTTTGGATTTCGTTCACGATATTGATGTCTCGGTTTTGGCGCCGGCACCAAAGCTCGATGCGGCGTTGGCGAAACTGCCGGGGCGGAAGTTTATTTTTACCAATGGCACGCGGGCACACGCTGAACGCGTCTCGGCGCAACTCGGTGTGTTACATCACTTCACCGATATTTTTGACATTGTCAGGGCCGATTATATTCCCAAGCCGAATGCTAATATCTATCCAGCCATGCTGGCGCAGTTTGATCTTGAGCCGACTCGGACCGCGTTTTTCGAGGATATGTCGCGCAATCTAGAGCCAGCGCATGCTTTGGGGATGACAACAATTTTGATCCGCGACCGCACGCCCAGCGCGGAGGAGGAAGCTTACCTCGGATCTGATGACGACCAACATGTGCATCACCTGACCCATTGTTTGGAGACGTTTTTGGGAGAGGTTAAATGCCGTGATGCGGCGCTGATCCGCAGTTGACTTACCGGGACCGGCTGATAGGTTCCGTCTAGTAACCACGAGGAAGGAAGTCTTATGTCCGATGCGTTAGAGACAATTATCAATGCCGCCTTCGACGATATTCAGTCGATCAGCCCTGCGACGACCGGCGATGTGCGTGATGCTGTGAATTCGGCCTTGGACGATCTCGATAAAGGCCGCCGGCGCGTTGCCGAAAAACAAGGCCAAGATTGGGTGGTCAATCAATGGTTGAAGAAAGCGGTGCTACTGTCTTTCCGCCTGAATGATATGACCATGCAAACTGGTGGACCACAAGGTACCAGCTGGTGGGATAAAGTGCCGTCTAAATTTCATGGCTGGAACGAGGCTGATTTTGCCTCTGCCGGTTTTCGCGCGGTACCGAATTGCGTCGTGCGGCGCTCGGCCTATATTGCTTCCGGCGTTGTCTTGATGCCGAGTTTTGTTAATTTGGGTGCTTATGTCGATAGTGGCACGATGGTAGACACTTGGGCGACCGTCGGTTCGTGCGCGCAAATTGGTAAGAATGTGCATATCTCGGGCGGCGCGGGCATTGGCGGCGTTCTTGAGCCGCTGCAAGCTAATCCGGTTATTATTGAGGATAATTGCTTTATCGGCGCTCGTTCCGAGGTGGCCGAAGGCGTGATTGTGCGCGAAGGTGCTGTCTTGGCGATGGGGGTTTTCCTCTCGGCCTCGACCAAAATTGTGGACCGTCAAACCGGCCAAATCTATCGCGGTGAAGTACCGGCTTATTCGGTCGTCGTGCCGGGCGCATTACCGGGGGGTGAGGGGCAACCGTCTCTGGCCTGCGCGGTGATCGTTAAAACAGTGGACGCGCAAACCCGCAGCAAAACCTCGGTGAACCAGTTGTTGCGAGACGATTAAATGATTGATCCTGTCGATCTCACGGCGCGTTTGATTCAGTGTCCCTCAGTCACGCCTGAGGATGCGGGTGCGCTAGACGTATTGCAGGCGAGCCTCGAGCCACTCGGATTTAGCTGTCATCGTCTGCCCTTTGGTGAGGGCGCGGCGCGGGTCGACAATCTCTACGCGCGCCTCGGGACGGGGCGACCCCATATCTGCTTTGCCGGCCACACCGATGTTGTACCGATCGGCGATCAAGCGCATTGGTCGGACCATCCTTTTGCTGGTGTGGTTCGCGATGGCGCAATTTGGGGGCGCGGTGCGTCTGATATGAAAGGGGCAATTGCCGCCTTCGTCGCCGCGGTCGATCTGTATATTGCCAGTAAAGGTACGCCGGCTGGCTCGATCAGCCTGTTGATCACGGGCGACGAAGAAGGGCCGTCGATTAATGGAACCGTCAAGCTGGTTGACTGGTTACGCCAGCGCGGCGAAGAAATTGACGGTTGTATTGTTGGCGAGCCGACCAACCCCGAAGTATTAGGTGAGATGGTGAAAATTGGTCGCCGCGGTAGTGTCAATGGCATTCTCACGGTCACTGGGGTGCAAGGCCATGTTGCCTATCCACACCTTGCGCAAAACCCGGTGCCTGACTTATTGGCGCTGACCTCGGCTTTGACGTCGCAAGCGATTGATGCGGGCACGACACATTTTCAACCGAGTAATCTCGAGATTACCAGTGTCGATGTTGGCAACAGCACTACTAATATAATTCCAGCCATGGCGCAGGCGCGCTTTAATATTCGTTATAATGATTTATGGACGCGCGATAGCATCGCGCAATGGATTTCGGATCGCCTTGCCTCTGTGGCGATTGCCGCCCGCTATGAGCTTGAGCTGACCCATAGCGCCGAATGTTTTCGTACCGATGCGAGCACTTTGCTGGCACATCTCGTGCCCGCGATTGAGCGTGTCAGTGGGCACAAACCACAACTTTCAACAACGGGGGGCACATCCGATGCCCGCTTTATCAAAGATATATGCCCCGTCGTGGAATTTGGCTTGATTGGTCAGACCATGCATAAGGTGGATGAGAATGTACCGCTTGAAGCGGTGAAGCAGTTAAGCGAAGTTTATTTCGAAACTTTGGTGTCTTACTTCTCAGGATAATCAACGCGCATGAAGTAAAGCCCATGAGGTGGTGCCACGGGAGCGCAGGCCGCGCGGTCAGCCGCTTTTAGCGCGTCCGCCAAATCGTGTGCTGTCCATTTTCCCTCGCCAACATATTTTAAGGCACCTGCGAAAGAGCGCACTTGGTGGTGTAGAAAAGAGCGCGCCGACACCTCAATGCGGATGATACCATCATCATCACAGCGAACACTTATGTGATCTACGGTTTTAACGGGCGAGGCGGCCTGGCATTGGCTTGCGCGGAAAGTTGTAAAATCATGCTGGCCGAGAAAAGCTTGCGCGGCGTCATGCATGGCCGCGATATTCAAATCTTGCGGCACCCACCAAGCATAGGCGCGATCAAGAGCCAACGGCGCGCGGCGCGTTATAATGCGGTACAGATAATGTCGTTTCACCGCCGCGAAGCGGGCATGAAATTCATCATCAACAGGCTCAGCAACGAGGATGGCTACGGGATCAGGTTTGAGGTGGAAATTCAAGCCATCGCGTAATTTATGTGCCTCTGGTTCACTGGCGAGGTCAATATGAACCACCTGGCCACGCGCGTGAACACCAGAGTCCGTGCGACCAGCAGCAAAAATAGTTGGTGTCTCGCCACAAAATTTCTCGATTGCAGTCGCCAATCTGTCTTGCACGGCCAGACCACTTGCCTGTGACTGCCAGCCGACAAAGGGTGCGCCATCATATTCAAGGGTCAGTTTATAGCGTTGCATGACAAAACTGTACCTGCCGGCAAAGCCATACCGCGCCGGAACTCAGTAAAATTCATCGGGGTTTTTCCAGCCCGCTGCAAAGTCACGGGACGAATGGCCCCAGTGCCGCAGGCAATCCATCCGGCATCATTTATGACCGTTCCCGCCGGTGCCGCGAGGGTTGTATCAAGCTCGGCCTCGAGCAGTTTGATGCGTGTATTTTGATGGCTAAACCAAGCGCCCGGGAAGGGCGATAGGCCGCGCACTTGATTATAGATCTGTTGCGCGCTTTGCGCCCAATCAATCGCCGCCTCAGACTTGTGAATTTTAGCAGCGTAGCTCATGCCTTGCTCATTTTGCGGCACTGCATCGGCCTGCGTCAGGGTCCCAGCGGTTAATTCTGCCAGCGCTTGCAACAATGTTTCACTTCCCAAGACAGCTAATTTGTCGTGCAGCTTTTGCGCATTATCGCTGTCCGCAATGCCGCATGTGGCGCGTCGTAAAACAGGGCCTGTGTCCAGCCCCTCATCCATTTGCATGATGCAAACGCCCGTTTCTGTATCGCCCGCCATCACCGCTCGTTGAATCGGCGCGGCACCACGCCAACGCGGCAGTAGCGAAGCGTGAATGTTCCAGCAGCCAAGCCGCGGTGTTTGTAAGATCGCGGCTGGCAAGAGCATGCCGTAAGCGACGACAATGGCGAGATCGGGCTCGTAGGCCGCGAGACGCTGCGCCGCATCGGCCGTCTTCAAACTTGTCGGCGTTTCCACCGCAATCTTGTTTGCTTGCGCCAATTGATGCACTGGCGAAAGCTGGAGGGACATTCCGCGTCCCGCTTTTTGCGGTGGGCGCGTGTAGATAGCGGCAATGTCATACCCTTGACCGATCAAGCCTTGCAAAGGAATGGCGGCAAAATCCGGCGTGCCCATAAAGACCAATCGTGGGCCTGTCACGTTTTCTGCGCCAGCATGTCGCGGCTCTCTTTTTGTAGCTTTTTAACAATCCGATCGCGCTTCAGGCGCGATAAATGATCGAGGAAGACGATGCCGTTCAAGTGATCCATTTCGTGCTGAATGCATGTTGCTAAGAGGCCGTCACAATCTAACTCTTGCACTTGCCCATGATAATCAAGAAAGCGAACACGGCACCGCTTTGGCCGTTCGACGTCATCGTAAAACCCTGGTACGGAGAGGCAGCCCTCTTGGTAATTATTGGTTTCATCAGATGTCCAAATAATTTCTGGGTTAGCAAAATAACGTGGGCCTGTCTCGTCGGCCAAGGTGCTGTCCTCGACGTCCTCGTCATTCTCTTGGGCGGCATCGCGTTGTGCTAGGTCCATTACGATGACGCGCAGTGGTTCGGCGATTTGAATCGCGGCAAGGCCAATACCGTTGGCGTCATACATGGTCTCAAGCATGTCATCCATCAATGCGCGCAAGGCGTCATCAACCCCGTCAACAGGTTTCGAAATAGTCTTGAGACGCCGGTCCGGAACGGTGATAATCTCTCTAATAGCCATAACTTGAAATAAGCGAAAGCTGGGGTAAGCGTCAAGCGTTGAGCGATAGATCAGATCGAACAAAATAGGGGTATGATATGGAATGGGCTTTTACAATCGCTTTGGTCGTCGTGGCTGTGCTGGTGACAGTTTTTCTATTGCGCGGTCGTGGCTCCCCCGCGACCGACGTCTTTGCTCAAATTGATCAGCAACAACGTGATCTGACGGCGCTTGTCAAAGCAATGTCGGAGACGAATAGTGCCGAGCGCGGCGAGCTAACGCGGTCTTTAAACGAACGCTTGGAGCAGGTCAGCAAATCGGTACAAGAAAATTTACGCGTGTCGAATGAGCGGACGGGTAAGTCGCTTGGCGACTTAAATGAACGCTTGGCGGTGATTGATCGGGCGCAAAAAGACATTACCTCACTATCGGGGCAGGTCGTGGGCTTGCAGCAAATTCTGGACAATAAACAAGCGCGCGGAAGTTTTGGTGAAACGCGGCTTAATGATTTGGTGCAGGATGCTCTGCCGCGCGATGCTTTTCGCTTGCAACACAGCCTGTCCAACGGTCGTCGGGCCGACTGCTTGATACTTCTGCCGGATCCACCTGGGCCAGTGGTCGTCGATAGTAAGTTCCCCCTGGAATCCTATCGCGCCATGATCGATGCCGAAACAACCGAGCAACGCAAAAGCGCAACCACGCAACTCGGCCGCGATGTCTTGAAACATGCCGATGATATTGCGTCGCGCTATATCATTCCGGGCGAAACGGCCGATGCGGCGCTCATGTTCTTGCCGAGCGAGAGTGTGTTTTCCGAGTTGCATCTTAATCTGCCTGACGTTGTCCAAAAGTGCCGCGATTTGCGGGTCTATCCGGTCTCACCGAATACCATGTGGCTGACGCTCAATACGGTGCGTGCCATTATGCGCGACGTGGAGATGCATGAAAAAGCGAGCCTGATACAAAAAGAAGTGCGCGTGCTGATGAAAGATGTTGAGCGTCTGGCGACGCGGGTCGATAAATTGCGCGGGCATTTTACGCAGGCCGAGCAGGATATTTCCGATATTGAAACTTCTACCCGCAAAATCACCAGCCGTAGTGACCGTATTGGTAATGCTGATATCGATACAGGGAAAGCGCAGCTCGGACTCGCGCCCGATGATGAGGCTTAAGGCCAGCGTGAGCTAAATATCTGACATTGGCAGGCGGGCCCGCATCGCCGCTGACAGGGTGCCATCGTCGAGATAATCAAGCTCACCTCCAACCGGCACGCCATGCGCGAGGCGGGTAATGCGTAAATTTTTCCCCGACAACATATCGGTAATAAAGTGCGCTGTGCTTTGGCCTTCGACGGTTGCATTCATGGCAAGAATGATTTCACTTTCCGCGGTGCATCTTTGCGTTAGGCTGCTGATATTGAGCTGCTCTGGTCCAACCCCATCGAGCGCTGATAAAGTGCCACCTAAGACATGGTAAACGCCGCGCATGGCGCCGGCACGCTCCAAAGCCCATAAGTCACCAACATCTTCAACGACACAAATCAAACTGCGATCACGACGCGGATCGGCGCATATGGTGCAAGGGTCTTGCGTATCAATATTGCCGCAAGTAGCGCAGGTTTGAATGGCATCGCGGGCCGCCAGTAAGGCGTCACAAAGCGGTCCCAACATGGTCTCTTTCTTACGCATTAATTGTAGAACCGCCCGCCGCGCCGAACGTGGCCCCAATCCGGGGAGGCGCGACATAATTTTAATCAGGCCTTCAATCTCTTGCCCTGACATGATTAGTCCCCGTCAGTCATAGCATCTTCGGCATCTAAAAATGATGCCGGAGGGCTGCTATAATTGGTGACCGAAATAATCTCGGCGTCGGGGAACGCTTTTAACGCCGCCGCAATCAGCGGGTCCGACTTGGCGTCCGCCTCACGGTTGCGGCGAATATCTTCTCTGCGCGCAGCGATGGTCTGCGCTCCACCTGAGCCAGCGACTGAAACAAGCCATTTTTGGTGTGTCCAGTCGCGCAACTTGCGTGTTAGCTCCTGCGCCACATTTGAGGCTGGATTGGCCAGTCGTAGTTCAATTTTACCTGGCTGATCACCGTGCGGCGCCACGAAAGATATCAAATGGACATCCGTTTCCAACGCATACTTCAAACCAATTTCTCGCTTCTCGGCGACCAGCTCCAGCAAGCTTGCAAAGTCCTGCACATGGGGCGCATAAGCAGTTTCGGTTTGCGTGACGGCAACGGGTGCGCCGCCACTTTGGCGCCGCGCTTGGGGTGGGGCAGTTTGCGCCGGAGGTGCCGCTGGCGCCGAGGTCGTTGTCGTGCTTTGAGGTTGGGCCTGTTGATAGGCACGTACCAATTCATCCGGCGTCGGCAGGTCGGCCATATGCGTCAGGCGAATAATCACCATCTCGGCCGCTGTACGCGGGTTGTGCGAGCTTAAAACGTCTTGGTGACCTTTGCCAAGCGCTTGCCAACTGCGTGCTAAACTCCGCATCGATAATTTATCAGCCATCTCACGGCCGCGACGTCTTTGATCGGCAGCTATGGTGACATCGGCGTCGGCATCGTCGATAAATTTTAGCCGCGTGATCCAGTGTGTCGTATCAGCTAGATCGGCAATGATCACGGCCGGATCGGCGCCCATTTCATATTGCGCTGCAAACTCGTTCAGGGCTGCGACAACGTCGCCACGCATGATCATTTCGAGAAGATCAAGAATACGGCCACTATCAGCAAGGCCAAGAAGACCGCGCATCGTATCGCCGTCAAGAGCGCTCAGATTTTCGCCTGCATGCGCCAGCGCCCTATCCAGAAGCGACAGGGCATCACGTGCCGAGCCTTCGGCGGCGCGGGCGATCAAGGCTTTGGCTTCGGCGCCGATTGATACGGACTCGGCAGCGCAGACCTTGTCGATCAAATGCACGGTGTCGTCGGTCGTGAGGCGGCGTAAATCGAAGCGCTGACAGCGCGATAGAACCGTCACCGGCACTTTTCTGATCTCGGTGGTCGCAAAAATAAACTTTACGTGCGGCGGTGGCTCTTCCAGAGTTTTCAGCAGGCCGTTAAAGGCCGCCGTCGACAGCATATGCACCTCGTCAATAATGTAGACCTTAAACCGCGCTGAGGCGGGGCCATAGCGCACGCCTTCGATAATCTCGCGAATATCGTTAATGCCGGTGCGCGAAGCGGCGTCCATTTCCATCACATCAACATGGCGGCCTTCCATAATGGCCGCGCAATGCAAGCCGGCTTCGCTCAATTGGGTGCTCGGCTGGTTGATCGTTTCGGTCTGATAATTAAGCGCGCGGGCTAAAATCCGCGCTGTCGTCGTCTTGCCTACGCCTCTAACACCGGTCAGCATAAAGGCATGCGCAATCCGGCCAGACTCGAAGGCATTCCGCAGGGTCTGTACCATGGCCTCTTGGCCGATCATGTCGTCAAAATTTTGCGGCCGATATTTGCGCGCTAGAACCTGGTAGCTACCGCTCTTTACATTGTTCTCAGTATCAGACGCGGCCAAAAAATCCATCATCGGACCGGCATCGACTTCGCTGTCCTGATCTGACATCATAGGGGCTGTCGGTTCCTCATGCTGATCGCTCATAGTGCAGAAATCTCCGATCCCAGATACGCCGTCATCGCTAATATCAATGCCCGAGGCGCAATGCTCGGTTTAAGAAAATTGAGGTGGGAGACTGGACAGGCAACCCGCACCGAACTCGTTAGGGCTGCTTCCTTCCGGACCTGACCCGGTTGGCGAGGGATGCGTCTGCCGCCAATCTCCCAACAGAACTATATCAAAGCGGGATCGGTTTAACAATTCTGCCGCGCCCCTTGCCCACAGGCTTCTCGCGTGCCAGTCTTGCCGCCAATGATACCCTGTTGAGGAGCGCTTTTTATGTTCGATACCCCGATGATTTTTGCCAATAACCCGCTAGATCGTGCTGGCCATAAACGTGGTGATGCGGCTTGGCTCGAGGCGCAAAGACATTCAGGTGACGCCCTATTTGTTCCCTTCTGGCATTTGCAACCGCTGATTTTGCCGCCTCTGTCATCGGATGATGGGCGCGATGTTGGTTGGTTGCCCGCGGCGGCTTTTGGCCCGATTTTAGCGGCCGATCCGATCGTTATTTTTCTTGGCTTAAACCGGCGCAATAAACCCCTCTTTGCCGTCGATATCAGCGCGTTGGCGGATCCCGAGCAATCTGGCCCATTTGCCGGTATGGGCGGATTTTACGATCTGCGCGAGCTGGCTGCGACGGGTGAGGTGTCTCCTGGCGATTTATCGATTTTAGCGCAGGCCAAGGCGATGATCGACTGGCATGTTCGGCATGGCTTTTGTTCGCAATGCGGGTCTGCCAGCGTGGCCGCCGAAGCTGGCTATAAACGTGTCTGTGGTGCCTGTGGGGCGGAGCACTTTCCGCGAACAGATCCGGTCGTGATTATGCTGGCAACGCATGGCGAAAACTGTCTAATCGGACGCCAGCCAGGTTGGCCCGAGCGCATGTATTCGGCGCTGGCTGGCTTCGTAGAGCCTGGCGAGACGATAGAGGCGGCGGTCGCCCGCGAGCTTCAAGAGGAGGCCGGCATTGAGGTTGGTCGCGTGCAATATATTCAAACCCAGCCCTGGCCTTTTCCCGCCTCGCTGATGATCGGTTGCGTTGCCGAGGCGACGACCACCAACATTATTATAGATCAATTTGAGCTTGAGGATGCGCGCTGGGTATCGCGCGCCGACTTGCAAGAAGCTTTTGCTGGCAAGGGCGATTTTGCAGTGCCGCCATCACTTGCTATCGCGCATCATTTGATGCGCTATTTTTCCGATAATAAGGTCTAGTCTTGGCGATAGTGCTGGCGCTCGGGTGATGCTGGATAGACCCCGAGAATATCGAGCTGTGAGCAATAAAACTCCAACTCCTCGAGGGCTAGTCGGACCGCGGGCTGATCCGGGTGGCCTTCAATATCGGCATAAAACATGGTCGCCGCAAAGCTACCATCTGGCTGATAACTCTCGAGCTTGGTCATATTAATGCCATTGGTAGCAAAGCCCCCCAGCGCTTTATATAGCGCCGCTGGCACATTGCGAACGCGAAACACGAAGCTGGTGATGACATCTTCCTGATCGGGATCGGCGTCATCGGGCGTCGCCGCCATAATCAAAAAGCGTGTTACATTTTGGTCGCTGTCCTCGATATCGCTCTCGATAATATCTAGCCCGTAAATGTCAGCTGCCAGAGCCGATGCAATCGCGGCTTGTGAGGCGTCCTTGGCATCAGCTACGGCGAGGGCCGCGCCCGCCGTATCAGCGGCAACGACAGGGATGAGTTGCATCTTACCAATAATATTGCGGCATTGACCAAGCGCCATTTCGTGGCTGTGGACATGTGTCAGTTGCGCCGGCGTTGCGCCTTTGAGGCCCAACAGGCAATGGCGCACCCGCATGAAGTATTCACCTGTGATGTAAAGACCAGATCCAGGAAGCAGACGATGAATATCGGCAACCCGACCAGCCACGGTATTTTCGATCGGCATCATGGCCAGTTGAACCTCGCCCGCCTTGAGGGCGGCGAAGGCGATGTCGAAGCTAGTGCAGGCGACGGGTTCATAGTCTGGATAGCAGGTTTGGCAGGCAATGTGAGAATTGGCGCCCAACTCCCCCTGAAATGCAATCCGTTTGCTCATCTTGTTTTACTCCGCTAGCGCCCGCCGCGCGAATTCTAAATCCTCGGGCGTATCAACGCCATGGGGAACAGTATCGACGATTGCGGCGCGGATGACAAACCCATCTTCAAGCGCCCGTAATTGCTCCAGCCGCTCGCTTTGCTCGAGCGGCGAGGGTGGCAGGCTGACAAATCGCTCGAGAGCTGCACGGCGATATACATAAAGACCGATATGATGGTAATGCGGCCCGCCGGTCGGAATTGTGGCGCGCGAGAAAAACAAAGCCCTTCCCCGGTCGGCATCGGCGCTGTCTAAACTCAACGCTGCTTTGACGACATTTGGATTGCTGATTTCCTCTGGTTTGGTGATTTTCGCCACCAGTGTCGACATATCGGCAGTCTCGAGTGCCGCCAATGCCGTCTTGATCAGCCTCGGCTCTAAAAGTGGCAGATCCCCCTGCACATTAATGATTCGCTGAAATTGTTTATCGGGGTCAATTTGCTCTAAAACATGCGCGATCCGGTCGGTGCCCGATGGCAAATCCGCTGGCGTCAAATGTGCCTCACCGCCCGCGTTGATCACCGCCTCGGCAATGGCCTCCTCGGCGGCGGCGACAATGACGCGCCCAGACTGCGATTCGAGGGCGCGGCGTAACACATGCACGATCATTGGCTGCCCATGGATATCGGCCAAAGGCTTATTCGGTAGGCGTGTCGAAGCCATACGGGCTGGAATGAGGATGATCGAGTCTGTATTTTTGGTCATATGTTCAAATAGATGCTTGCGATTTACTGTCTCTTTCCTTACTTTGTGCGTCGCTAGGCCGCAAGTTTTTTCACGCGTAAGCGGTTACACTTCGCCTGAATAAAAAACGTCATCATGACGCCTGTTGGGGGACACTATGGACTCGTTTGAATGGAACAAAATCGCTGGAGCGGTACTTTTTACGCTGTTGGTTTATCTCGGGGTACAAAACCTTGGTGATATATTGTTTGCTACGGATGAGGCAAACCCGGAGGCTTATATTGTTGAAGGCATTGCCGAGGACGGGGCATCCAGTGCAGCTGCGGCTGTCGTTGAAGAAGTAGTTCCGATCAGCGAGCTGTTGCTGACCGCATCGCTTGAAAAAGGCGAGAAAATTTCCAAAAAATGTGTCTCTTGTCACAGTTTCGATCAAGGAGGCCCTAATAAAATTGGGCCAGCCATGTGGGGCGTTGTTGGAAGAGATATAGGCTCAGTCGCAGGTTTTGGTTATTCCTCGGCTTTGTCGAGCATGGAAGGCAATTGGACAGCAGAAGCCTTGAATGGATTTTTAGAAAACCCCAAAGCTTATGCAGAAGGAACGGCCATGGCTTTCGCGGGTTTACGAAAAGCCCAAGACCGAGCTGATATTATCGCTTACCTGCAAAGCTTGAAAAACTAATCTGACACAGCATCTTGCTTGCCAGAGCAAAGCGCATTTGTCACTCTGTCGGTAGGATATACAAGGCGGGTGATTGTTATGCGGCATAAAGCTTTCGGCAAATTGCTGAGCGGGGTAAAAGACTTAACCCAGCTTGTCAGCTTTATCGTGCTCGTCAGTCTTTGGGTGCCGCCCGCACCAGCGGAAGCAGCCGAGGGGGCAGGCGCACATGGCTTCTCGATTTATGGCACGCTCGTCCTTCCGCGTAATTTTCCGCATTTTCCTTATGTTAATCCGCAAGCGCCGAAAGGCGGCGAGCTAAGGACGCGGGGCTTGGGAAGTTTTGATAACCTTAACCGCTTTACCATTAAAGGCCAAACGGCTGTCGGCCTTGAATTGATTTACGACACGCTGTTGATCTCGAGTGATGACGAGCCAGGCTCTGGCTATGGGTTGCTTGCCGAACGCGTTGTCGTGGCACCAGACGGACTTTCAGTTACTTTTTTCCTCCGACCTGAGGCCAAGTTTCACGATGGAAAGCCTGTGACAGCGGAGGACGTTGTTTGGTCCTTTGATGCAATTCGCGCAGCCCATCCATTTTACGCCGCATATTATCATAGCATTGAGCGCGCTGTTGCTGATGCGGCACATCAAGTAACATTTCATTTTGAGCAAAGCGGTAATCGTGAGTTGCCATTAATCGTTGGCCAGTTCGCTATCCTGCCCAAGCATTACTGGGCGCAAAACGATCGTTCGTTGAAAGACACGACGCTCGAGCCGCCCCTGGGCAGTGGACCCTACCGCATCGGCCGGGTCGATAATGGTCGGATCATCACCTATGAACGCGACCCCAATTACTGGGGGCGCGATCTAAATGTAAATATTGGCCGCCATAATTTTTCACGCATTCGGTTTGATTATTTCGGCGATGACGGTGTTAGCTTTGAGGCTTTTAAAGCCGGTGAGATGGATTTGCGGCAGGAATTTAGTTCCAAGAATTGGGCGACGGGCTATGCTGTAGATGCGGTCAAAACGGGTCGCATGGTGGTTGAGGAGATCGATGTCGATAGCGGCGGCGGAATGCAAGCTTTCGTTATGAATACGCGGCGGGCGCCCTTTGACAATCGCGCGGTACGGCAAGCTTTTAACGAGGCTTTTGATTTTGAGTGGACCAACAAGAACCTGTTTTATGGCCAATACGCCCGCACCGAGAGTTTCTTTGGTGATGGCGAGCTCGCGGCTAAGGGTTTGCCGAGTGCCGCCGAACTCGATTTGCTCGCACCCTTCCGCGCAGACTTGCCGCCCGAGGTTTTTACAACAGTCTTTGAAAACCCCAAAACGGCCGGCGATGGCAATGTCAGAACGAATTTGCGTGAAGCGCGTCGACTCTTGGCCAGCGCGGGGTGGGACATTGTCAATGGCCGCTTGGAAAAAGACGGCCAACCCCTCGAGGTTGAGTTTTTATTGGTGCAGCCGAGCTTCGAGCGAATTGTTGCTCCCTATATTAAGAATCTTGAAAAATTGGGGATCACGGCGAAGATTCGGCTTGTTGATCCAACGCAATATCAAAATCGACTCAATGGTTTCGACTTCGACATAATTGTCGATAATTTTTCGCAATCCCTTTCCCCTGGGAACGAGCAACGCGATTATTGGTCGTCGCAAGCCGCTGACCGTGAAGGCGGTCGCAATACGATCGGGATCCGCAACCCGGTGATTGACGCTTTGGTCGATAAAATTATTTTTGCCGAAACGCGAGAAGCGCTCATCGCTGCCACCCAGGCTTTGGACCGGGTCTTACTCTGGTCGCATTATGTTGTGCCGCAATGGTATGCACCGCGCCAGCGCGTGGCGTATTGGCGCGGGCTTTCTTATCCAACGCCGTTACCACGCCATAGTCTCGGCTTTCCCTATATTTGGTGGCGCTCTGCACCACCACCTTATAGCTCTGATCATCAAGACGCCGCGCCGTCGGGGAATAGCCCATGATCCGTTATGTTTTGCGTCGACTGCTACTGATGGTACCGACCATTGTTGGGATTCTGGCCATTAGTTTTGCCATTATTCAATTTGCGCCGGGTGGGCCGGTGGAACGCGTTATTGCCCAGCTCCAAGGCCATGATCAGGGCGCAACATCGCGCTTTTCAAATAGCCAAATGGAGCGGTTAGGCGGCGCCAACGATAGCAAGTATCGCGGTGCACAAGGGTTAGACCCGGAATTTATCGCCGAGCTGGAGCGGCAATTTGGCTTCGACAAGCCCGTTCATGAGCGCTTCTGGCTGATGTTAAAAAATTATTTGCAGTTCGATTTTGGCGAGAGTTATTACCGCGATATTGCTGTTCTTGATTTGATTAAGGAGAAACTTCCGGTTTCGATCTCACTTGGTCTATGGACGACCTTAATCACTTATTTGATATCCATTCCGCTGGGGATTGCCAAGGCGCGCGCCGATGGAAGCCGTTTTGACATGTGGACATCGACTGTCATTGTCGTCGGTTATGCGATCCCAGGCTTCTTGTTTGCTGTTGCTTTGATTGTGCTGTTTGCCGGCGGTAGCTATTTCGATGTTTTTCCTTTGCGTGGGCTGGTGTCGGAGAATTGGGAAAGTTTAAGCTGGCCTGATCGAATTCTCGATTATCTCTGGCACATCTGCTTACCGATTATCGCGATGAGCATTAGCGGCTTTGCGACGACCACCTTGCTTACCAAAAATTCATTTCTCGATGAAATCCGTAAACAATATGTAATGACGGCGCGCGCCAAAGGTTTACCCGAGGGGCGAGTGCTGTACCGACACGTCTTTCGCAATGCCATGTTAATTGTCGTAGCGGGGTTTCCAGGTGCATTCATTGGGGCTTTTTTCACCGGTTCGCTACTGATCGAAACGATTTTCTCACTCGATGGGCTCGGCCTGCTATCTTATGAGAGTATTATTAATCGCGACTATCCTGTCGTCTTTGCGTCTTTGTATATTTTTGGCCTCACCGGCTTGGTGATTTCGCTGGTTTCGGATTTAACCTATGTTTGGATTGATCCGCGGATCGATTTTGAGGCGCGTGCGTCATGAGAGCCGATATTGCGCGCAGACGGTGGACAAATTTTAAAGCCAATCGCCGTGGCTATGTGGCGCTTTGGGTTTTTCTCGCGCTTTTTACCTTATCGCTTTTTGCCGAGTTTATTGCCAACGATAAGCCCTTGCTGATAGGTCATCGCGGCGACATCTATATGCCGATTTTTTCAGTTTATGCCGAAACCGAGTTTGGTGGTGATTTTGCCACCGAGGCGGATTATCGCGATCCATTTGTCGCGAGCCTAATCGAAGATGCCGGCGGTTGGATGCTGTGGCCACCTTTGCGCTATTCTTACGACACCATCAACCTCAATCTCGATCAACCGGCGCCAGCCCCCCCAAGTCGCGAGAACTTGCTGGGAACAGATGATCAAGGCCGCGATGTCTTGGCGCGGTTGATTTACGGCTTCCGGATATCGGTGCTGTTTGGTTTGACATTGACGATCCTATCCTCCGCAATCGGGATTTTGGCGGGCGCGGTGCAAGGCTATTTCGGCGGTTGGACTGATTTATTATTACAGCGCTTTATTGAAATCTGGACCAGCATACCGACACTTTACTTGCTGATTATTGTTGCGGCGGTAATTGAGCCGACCTTCTGGATCCTCTTAGGTATTTTATTATTATTCTCTTGGGTCTCGCTGGTGGGCGTGGTGCGGGCCGAGTTTCTCCGGGCGCGAAATTTTGAATATGTTGAGGCCGCCCGCGCATTGGGGTTATCGAGTGGACGGATTATGTTTCGCCATGTGTTACCCAACGCTGTGGTTGCAACCTTGACCCTCGTGCCGTTTATTCTTAATGCCTCGATAACGACCCTGACCTCGCTCGATTTTCTGGGCTTTGGCTTGCCACCCGGCTCGGCCTCGCTGGGTGAGTTGTTGGCGCAAGGCAAGAATAACTTACAAGCGCCGTGGCTCGGCTTGGCGGGGTTTTTCGTAATCGCCCTGATGTTATCGTTGTTGATCTTTATTGGTGAGGCGGTGCGCGACGCGTTTGATCCGCGCAAGGTGAGCGCATGAGTTTGCTCGATGTGCAAAATCTCGCAGTTGAGTTTCGTCAAGGTGGACAAACAACCAAAGCGCTAAAGGGTGTGAGTTTTAAACTCGAAGCTGGCAAGACACTTGGTCTCGTAGGCGAGAGCGGTTCCGGCAAGTCTGTCACGGCGCTGTCCATTTTACGTCTTTTGCCGTCGCCGCCAGCGCAGTCGACAGCCGACCATATTCGCTTTGATGGACATGATCTGCTGGCAGCAGATCACAGTTTTTTGCGCGGCTTACGCGGCAATGAAATCGCTATGATCTTTCAAGAGCCAATGACGGCTTTAAACCCCCTGCATCATGTCGGCAAGCAAATTGCTGAGGCCTTGCTTATTCACGGCGAGGCCAGCCCAAATACGGCCAAGATGCAGGCCATTGAGTTGATGCATCGGGTTGGTATTGATGATGCAGCGACGCGCTATAC
>CBFHZM010000023.1:0-27006 GCA_965660195.1 Alphaproteobacteria bacterium | reverse complement strand
AGCTTCATCCTTGAACCGCTGTAGGGAAATGATCGAGGGCTTATCCGTGTTCAGCACGCCATCATCTGCGACATGCTCCCATATATCTTCAGCGAGCTGGCCATTCTTAAAATACAGCTTAGACATCTTGATATAACCGTTCTTTAAAGGGCGACATGCCGAGGCGACGATAGGTGTCGATGAAGCGCTCATCGCCATGACGGAGGTCGAGATAGGTATCGACTATATTTTCAACCGCATCGACGATCTTGTCAGCGGTGAAGGCTGGACCCGTAATATCGCCAATTGCGGCATGCTCATCGGGAGAGCCGCCAAGGGTGATTTGATAGAATTCGGTGCCTTTCTTATCGACGCCCAGAATACCAATATGGCCAACATGATGGTGACCGCAGGCGTTGATGCAGCCTGAAATTTTGATGCGTAACTCGCCGATATCATTTTGTCGTTGCAGTTCGGCAAATCGATTGGAAATATCTTGCGCGACGGGAATCGAACGTGCATTGGCCAAATTGCAATAGTCGAGGCCCGGGCAGGCGATTTGGTCGCTGATTTTGCCGATATTGGGTGTTGCCAGATCGACGGCTTTTAAGGCGGCGTAGACGGTAGGCAGATCATCGAGCGTCACATGCGGCAAAACGAGGTTCTGCTCATGCGTGACGCGGATCTCATCGAAGCTGTGAGCTTGGGCAATATCTGCAATGGCGTCCATTTGTGCATCGCTAGCATCGCCTGGAATACCGCCAATGGGTTTGAGCGATATATTGACGATCGCATAGCCCGGCATTTTATGTGCCACAACATTATTTTTGAACCAAGCGGCGAAGCTTGCATCTTGTGCTAGCGCTCGCGTCAATGTTTCACTCTCCTGTGGGAGTTCAAGGAATTCGGGCGCACGGAAATAAGCGCGAATACGCTCGAGTTCACCGTTGGGAAGATCATAGTTCCCTTTGCCGTCAATTCGCGCAAACTCGGCCTCAACGCGGGCTTTCATTTCCTCGGCCCCGATCTCGTGCACGAGAATTTTAATTCGGGCCTTATAAGCATTGTCGCGGCGTCCCAATCGGTTATAGACCCGCATAATCGCTTCGAGATAGGCAAGCAATTTTTGCGCCGGAACAAAATCGGCAATTTTTTTCGCGATGAAAGGGGTGCGGCCAAGTCCGCCACCGACATGCACCTCATAGCCAACATCACCGGCGGCATTCTTCCGTACCACAATTCCAATATCATGGAAGCGGATCGCGGCTCGGTCATTGGCGTGGCCCGTAACAGCGATTTTGAATTTGCGCGGCAAGAAAGAAAATTCAGGATGGAAAGTCGACCATTGCCGAATGATCTCAGAGATAATGCGCGGGTCTTCAATCTCGTCGGCAATCGCGCCGGCATACTGATCTGCCGTCACATTGCGGATGCAATTGCCAGAGGTTTGAATGGCATGCATTTCGACTTCTGCGAGTTCTTCCAAGAGATCCGGCATGCGCTCCAGTGCTGGCCAATTATACTGAATATTTTGTCGCGTCGTGAAATGTCCGTAACCGCGATCATAATCGCGAGCAATGCTGGCGAGTTTTCGCATTTGACGGCTGAATAAGGTGCCATAGGGAATAGCAACGCGCAGCATATAGGCATGCAATTGCAAATAAACGCCATTCATCAGGCGCAGGGGTTTAAAAGCGTCTTCGCTCAATTCTCCCGACAGGCGGCGTGCCACCTGATCGCGGAACTGGTCGACCCGCGCGCGCACCATTTGGTGATCAAACTCATCATAACGATACATCTAAAATCGTCCTATCTTAGTTCGGTTTGCTTACCGAGATCGGTACGCACAGTAGGGCCAGCGGCCCGAATTGTTTCTCGGACGCTTGCCGCGGCATACGTTCCCGAAGCGTCCTTTACGACTTCAAAGGGGTAGATATCAAGCACGTCCGTTGCGCAGGGCGCGGCATTGGCTTGCGCCAGAAGACCTTCTAGGGCTTCGGCACCTTCAGCAATCGTGGCGTCTTTGAGATCAACCACCCATGTCGCCGGCGCATTGAAATAAACGACCTCTCCATCGCGCAATCGATTGGCGGTTATGACTTGAAACTGTGCGCCTTTGGCTGAATGTTGAGCCATGATGAACCTGTTGACCTAAGAGTTGAAAGCTGGGCGCAATCTGACGGGAAAATCTATTTCCGTCAAGTTTATCGGGTAACTTATTTTTTTACACGATTAGAATGTAGAACTAAGTATTTTCGTGTTTTTGATAGGCGGGGTGCCAGTTTTTAAGGCATAGCCACTCCACCAAGGAGAGCAGGTAGAAAAGGCCCACCCCGATCGCCGATAATAACAAGAGGCTGGCAAATAGTCCGGCGATATCAAGACGATTGCCGGTTTCGATAATACGCCATGCGAGGCCAGTGCTGTTCCCTGATCCGGCGACGAATTCGGCCACAATGGCGCCGATTAGGGCCAGCCCGCCGCTTATTTTAATACCCGTCAATATTTGCGGTAGAGCCGAGGGCAATTCCAGCTTGATCAATGTTTGCAAGGGTTTCGCGTTGTAAAGTTTAAATAAGTCGCGCAAATTCGGGTCGACCGCCCGCAAGCCAGCGACTGCATTTGTGAGGACCGGAAAGAATGCGACAATCCAAGCAATAATAACCAAAGCGCGATTGACATTATCGAAGCCAACCCAAATTAACACCAGAGGCGCGATGGCAACCACCGGCGTGACTTGCAGGATGACGACATATGGGTAGAGAACCCGCTCCACGAGCCGCGCGCGGGTGAACAACACCGCTAACCCCAGCCCCAGCGTAACAGCCCAAAACAAAGCTTGTACGGTGATCACAATGGTAATCCATGCCGCCGCCAACAATTCCTGGGTCTGGGTTTTGGCGGCTTGCAATATCTGATGCGGCGCTGGCAGGACATAGACGGGTACCGTATAATACGCGACGAGGAACTCCCAAAGGCCGAGCAAAGCCGCTCCAAATAGTAGGGCGGGAAGATAAGCGCGCATCCACTTCATGAGACTTCCTCGAGCTGCGCGATAAGATCGCGGCAATAGGTTCTAAAAGGAGCGCTTTCACGCCAACTTATGTCTCGAATTTTGGGGCCGTCGATTTCGACCTCGGCTTTAATTAATCCTGGGCGTTTGGACATGACCAAAATGCGGTCGGCCAGAAACACGCTTTCACTAACACTATGGGTAACAAAAAGCGCGGTCATGTTCTGCTCGATCACAAGGCTTCGCAATTCCTCATCTAAGCGGTTGCGAATAATCTCATCGAGCGCAGCAAAGGGCTCGTCGAGCAACAGGAGTTTAGGTTGGGCTATGAGGGCGCGCGCCAGCGATAGCCGCATGCGCATGCCACCGGATAGTTGATGTGGCAAGTAGTCTTGAAAGCCGTCCAGTCCCAACTGTTGTAAAATTTCATTGCCGTGTTCTCGCATAGCGAGAGAGACGGCGCCGCTTAAGGTAAGCGGTAACATCATGTTGTCACGAACAGATGCCCAATCGAGCAGTGTTGGATCTTGAAAAACAAAACCGAGCTCTGACAGTGTAAAAGCGCTTTTGATGTGACCCGATTGCGGTTTGCAAAGTCCGGCTAGCAATCGTAACAATGTGCTCTTGCCGCAACCCGAGGGGCCAAGAATTGCTGTTATCCCGTGGTGCGGAATTTTTATATCGATAGGGCCAAGGATAGCCGGGCCATCGTCATAGGCGAAACGTAGGCCGGTGATATCGAGCGCGACCATAGTCTAACGATCAGCTGGAAGCCGCGTGGGCCGCGGATTGAGGAAGCGAGCTGTAAAAGCTTCGCGCCAGTTGAGATCTTTGGGGTAAATTCCTTGCTCCGACATGATGTCAAAAAAAGTTTTCCAACGTTCTTCCGTCATTGTTCCAATGCCGTTCTTCTCGGCTTCGGGGGTGAGAACAAGTTGGCGGTCCCGCATTTGCTGGCGCGCAAAGGCCAATTGTGCGTCGGTCATTTCGGGGTTGGAGGCTTTGATCAGTTTGTCGCCAAGACTTGCATCGCCGTAGAGATAGTGCGTCCAGCCCTCGATACTGGCAGTAACAAAAGCAGCCACCAGCTCGGGGCGTTCATCGATCAAGGTGTTGCGCGCCAAAATCATCGCCGCGTAGCCTGGATAGCCATAATCCGAGAGCAGAAAGACTTGCGGTTTAACGCCGCCCATTGTCTCGATCGTGTAGGGCTCGGAAGTGACATAGCCTTGTTGGATAGCAGTTTTGTCGACCAAGAAAGGTGCTAAATTAAAAGTATATTTGCGGATTTGGCTGTTTTCGAAGCCGAATTTTGCTTTTAGCCAAACCCAAAATGCACCAATCGTGGCATCTGCAATCATGATGGGCTTACCCCGCATATCGTCGAGGTTTTTGACATCGTCGCGCGGATGCGTAATCAGCACTTGCGGATCTTTTTGAAATGCGGCCATGACGGCTTTTGCTGGCACACCAGCACGAACCATATTGAGCGGAATAAAGCTATTAGACCCCATGCCGAAATCAATTGCGCCGGCACCCAAAAGTTGCGGAATATTAATGCCTGGTCCACCCCCGTGAATGCGGACGTTGAGCCCTGCTTTATCATATAGCCCCATGGCCTTGGCTTGATAAAAACCACCTTGTTCGGCTTGTGCTTTCCAATCCGTCGCGAACACGACAGTCTCCAAAGCCATAACAAAGCTAGGGTAAATCCATAATGTTAATGCGAGAGCGATGCGCATCATGGATTTTTTGATACTGGCACTGGACAGGGATTTAATCATGGTGGTGTTATGGAGCTTCCTACTAAAAAGGGCACCGTGACAGAGGGGTCATCAGTGGTCAAGTCTTGGAGGGTGGTGTGGAGCGATTTTGGGAGCAAAAATATTTGTCGGAAATGACCCGAGCTGAGTGGGAAGCGCTCTGCGACGGCTGCGGTAAATGTTGCCTTGTGAAGCTGCAAGATGAGGAAACGGCAGATATTGTTTATACAAATGTTGCCTGTTCTCAGCTCGACGAAAAAACCTGTCGTTGTAAGAACTACGAGAAGCGATTTCGCGTCGAGCCGGACTGTATAAATTTAGCCTCGCTCGACCACGAACAGTTGCTGATGATGCCGCCGAGTTGTGCCTATCGCCGCTTAGCAGAGGGAAAATCGCTTCCCGACTGGCATCCCTTAATTTCTAATGATGAGCTTAGCACGAAGCGAGCAGGCCAGTCAGTGAGCGGCAAAATTGTATATGGAGAATTCTCTATCACGGAGCTCGAAGATTATGTCGTCGACTGGCCGCTAGAACTGCATTTCGAAAATCTGTCCTAAGCACTCGATTTTTCTTCGTTTATCGCGATGCGCCCTCTCTGAAAAATAGTTAACACAATGAAATTAATAGGAATTTTATTGATTAGCGTGACGCTGTGCGATACACTTTAAGCAAGATCCAAAAACTCAATAAAAACAATATTGTGGCTCAGTAGCCTTCTAAACATCGAAAACAACGAGCCGTATTGGGTGACTTGCAAAAAAAGCTTGTCGAGGCCCTTGCGGCGTATGAAGCCGAAACTGCCGCATATCGAGATGCTTTAACAGATGGTCAGGAGCGGTATTTGCGCATTTTGACCTTGATTATTAAGTCTCTCGAGACGCTCAGCCGCCAGCGATGTTTCGGGCGTTGGTTTCAAATGTTTGGCGCCGGTACATTTGCGCGCTGCGCTGGCAATGACATCTGACATTGAGTTGTCGTGGATCCGGCGTGGTCGCATCGATGCCGACGATTTTGAAGCCGCTGAAATTGAGCTGGGTGAGGTTGAAGAGCTGTATCGCCTGCGTATCTGGGCCGATGATGATTTGCTGCGGCAAGAGACAATGGCCGACCCACAGTGGGTCTATCGCCGTGCTGAATGGCAAGACGACCGAGCGGCGTATTCCGATGCGTTGGCGTGGCGGGTTGAGGTGGCGCAAGTAAGCCAAAAACGGGGGGTTGGCTACGCGGCCATATTGAATATTTCCCCCTTCTTAGACATGGCGGCGTAAAGCTCTGACTTGACCCGCATTTCGAGAGAGAAGCTATCGTGATTATTAATCCTGAAGAAAATTCTAATCGTCTCGGCTTACCCTATATTTTGCCGTCGCAAGCCCAGAAACATGTGACAGTAAACGAGGCTTTACGCAAACTTGATGGTATCGTGCAACTGAGTTTACAGAGCGCTTTGACCGATGCGCCGCCCGAAAATCCAGTTTCAGGGGCTAGCTATTTTATTGCCTCGGGCGCTGCTGGTGCCTGGGCCTATCATGGTGGGCAGATTGCGACCTGGCAAGATGATGGCTGGATCTTTGTGGCACCGCAGCTGGGGTGGCGGGCTTATTTGCTTGATCAAAATATGCTCGCAGTATTCGATGGCAGGGCGTGGGTTCCCTTGCAAGCGGGATCGGGTTCTTCGACGGCATCAGATGACCCAGATCGACTTAACATGATCGGCGGGCTGGATCTTGTTATCAAGCGTGCGACCTTGGATTTAACCAACGCAAATAAAATTGATGTGCCGTTTAGAGGTATTCTTCCGAGCCATCACATGGTCATCGGGATGACGATTGCCATAATGGAGACGGTTACGGGGTCAACCATGATCAATATTGGCGATAATACTTCGAGTTATCGTTTCGCGACCCGCATGGGCGTTACAGCGGGAACGCAGGCAATTGGTCTATGTAATCCCCCTTATGTCTATTGGTCCAATAGCAATGTTTATGTTCGAACGGGTAATGCGCGGACCAATGAAAACATGATCACTGGCGGCAAGATTGATGTCGTTGTGTATATGCTGACATTACAGTATCCGCTCGGCTGATAGGCTCTGGCCATAATTCTGGGCTGTGATATGTTAGGCACCTCGCAAAGGAGTCAACATGTCCCGCTTAACAACTTCTGCAACCAGCGTTACCGATGCGCTCGTAACGCGGTTTTCCTGCCGCGCTTTTCTCGACACACCTGTCGACCCTAAACTCATCGAAAAAATAGTTGAAACGGCCACGCGCGCGCCATCTGGGGGAAATCTCCAGCCGTGGCATATGTGGGCCGTCAGCGGCCAGCCGCTCAAAGATTTTGTGGCTGATATTCTCGTTAAGGCCCGCGCTAATCCTGCCGGCGAAGGGTCTGAATATCATATTTATCCCCCCGAGCTGAGCGAACCCTATCGCGCCCGCCGCAACGATGTTGGTGAACGCATGTATGATATTCTAGGTATTCCTCGGGAAGATAAAATGGGTCGGCTCGAGCAAATTTTTGAGAATTACAAGTTTTTCGGTGCCCCGACGGCAATGTTTTTCGCCATTGATAAACAAATGCAAGAGGGACAATGGTCGGATTTAGGGATGATTATCCAATCGATCATGCTTTTGGCGCGGGAAAATGGGTTGCACAGTTGCCCGCAAGAAATTTGGGCAATGTGGGCGCCGAGTGTCAAAACTTTCCTGAATATTCCCGACACCATGACCTTCTTCTGCGGTTTGGCGCTTGGTTATGCCGATCCCGAGGCGCCGATTAATCGCCTGGAGACGACCCGGGCTCCAATGCCTGAGGTTGTGACCTATATAGGTGGCTGATTGTGTCTAACTTGCTAGCCTGGGGTGCCATGCCGATTTTAGCCGTCGCGACAGCTTGGGTTCTGGTCGAGCCACTCCGGCGGGCGGGCGGCGAGCGTCGCGCCCTCACATTAATTATGATCGCTATCCCGGTTTTTGGCTTGTTATTATACCTTAACCTTGGGGCACAGGGGCGCCCGGATATGCCTTTGGCCGATCGGCTCGACGCGCCCGTGCAAGAGCTTCCCATTGGGGCCATTATTGTCAAAATAGAACGGCGCTTAGCTGAAACACCAAATGATGCGGAAGGTTGGCGGATTTTAGCGCGCCTGCGCCAGCAGATCGGGGATTATGATCGCGCCATCGAAGCCTGGGATATTGTCGCCCAACTCGAAGGCAAATCGGCTGACATTAGCGTTGCGATTGCTGAGAGTTATATGGCTCTAGATGGCGGCATGGTCAATGACGCCGCCACGCGTGCTCTTGCCGAGGCCTTGACGCTCGACCCTAACCATCCGCGCGCTCGGTTTTTGCAAGGCCTGTCGCTGATGCAGCAAGGTAAGCGAGAGCAGGCGCTGGCTTTATGGGACCAGCTGATTGCCTCATTGGAGCCAAGCGATCCATTCCGGCAAACTATCAGCGCACTCATCGAACAAGTTCAGTCGGTGGTTAAAAAACAGAAGGCGCAAAAATGACCAAGACGTCGCCGCGACGTATGCGGGCTTATCTTATTTTTGGCGCCTTGGTAGCACTGGGGCTGGCGGCCTTTATCGCCTTAACGGCTTTGCAGGATAATATTGTTTTCTTTCGCTCTCCCAGCGAAGTCGCCGCAACCCCGCCGGCAAGCGATCGGCGGTTTCGCATTGGCGGCATGGTGCAAGAGGGCAGTGTGGTACGCGACGGTTTAAATGTAGAATTTACCGTCACCGATTTTAATGCCGCAATTGCTGTGCGCTACTCGGGTATGTTGCCCGATCTATTCCGCGAGGGGCAGGGGGTTGTCGCTGAGGGCCGCTTACAGCCCAATGGCGTTTTCCTTGCCGATAATGTTTTGGCGAAGCATGACGAAAATTATATGCCGCCCGAAGTCGCGGAAGCCTTGCAAAAGGCTGGCAAAATGGAGGTGGGTCCGTGAGTGCTGAGCTTGGTCATTTCGCCCTTATTCTAACCTTGTTGGCTGCGACCGTGCAGGCTTGGGCTGGTTTTGCCGGCGCGCGGGGCGGACGCGAGGCGTGGATGTTGGTGGCACCGCGCGCTGCAATCATGCAGCTCGGCCTGTTATTTGTCGCGGGCGCCGCACTCATTCGTGGTTTTGTGACCTCAGACTTTTCGCTCGATGTCGTGGTGGCCAACAGCCATATTGATAAGCCCTTGTTGTATAAAATTGCTGGTTCATGGGGCAATCACGAAGGTTCCATGCTCATGTGGGCTTTTATTCTGGCGCTTTATGGTGCCTTATTCGCGGTTTTTTCGAAGCGCCTGCCAATCGTCTTTAGAGCCAACGTTTTGGCGACACAAGCGCTGACCTCGCTCGCTTTCTTGAGTTTTATTCTGTTCACCTCTAACCCTTTTGCACGCAGTTTTCCGGCTCCCTTTGAAGGGTTTGGGCTCAACCCGATTTTGCAAGATCCGGCGCTGGCGGCGCATCCGCCATTGCTCTATGCCGGCTATGTTGGTTACTCCTTGTGCTTCTCCTTTGCGATCGCCGCCATGCTCGATCGTCAGCTCTCAGCCGATTGGGCGGCGTGGGTGCGCCGCTGGGCGCTGTTGGCATGGATGTTTCTCACCGCTGGCATCGCGCTCGGGTCTTTCTGGGCTTATTACGAACTGGGCTGGGGCGGGTTCTGGTTCTGGGATCCAGTTGAAAATGCGTCCCTCATGCCTTGGCTTGCTGGCACTGCCTTTCTGCACTCGATCAAGGTGACGGCGCGGCAAGGCCATTTCATGCGCTGGACAGTCTTGCTGGCGATTTTGACGTTTGCACTGTCACTGATCGGAACCTTTTTGGTGCGCTCGGGCGTGTTGACTTCAGTGCATGCTTTTGCCAATGACCCCGCGCGCGGCGTTTATATTTTAGCAATCATCGCGGTGACAGTGGGCGGCGCCTTGGCCTTATATAGCCGCGCTCATTTTGCTAATGAGGCGCAGAAATCGTTCCAGCTATTAAGCCGCGAATCTGCCTTGTTGTTGAACAATATATTTTTGGCCACTGCGACGGCGACTGTTTTTATCGGTACGCTTTATCCGTTGGCAATTGATGCTTTGGGTTTGGGCAAAATTTCGGTTGGCCCGCCTTACTATTCTGCCGTGTTCTTGCCGCTGTCTGTGCCGTTTTTTATGATCCTTCCCTTTGGCCCGATCTTGTCTTGGGGGCGGGGTTCGTGGGACCAAATTCGTCGGGCATTGGCCGCCCCGCTGGTCGCTGCTGTGCTGGCGGTGATTGTTTTTCTATCATTGCGGGCGGAGATCAGCCTATCTGTTTTGGCCGCTCTATTCGGGGCGATGTGGTTGATTATGTCGTCTGTCGCGACCTTACTCGCGGCGCTCGATCTTCGCCGTCCTGGCTTGTCGGGGCGCATCGGTCTGTTGTCGCCATCAGTGTGGGCAGGCAATATTGCGCATGCGGGGATAGGCCTGATGTTGCTCGGTATTATCGGAGCCACGGCGTGGCGGGCTGAAGTTGTTGTCGCCGTTGCGCCAGGTGATCGGATCGAGTTGGGGGCTTATCAATTTGTTTTTGATGGCGTCACGCAAGTTAGAGGGCCCAATTATATTGCCGAGCGTGGGCAAATCACCATGCGCGATTTAGATGGGCGTACGAAAATATTAACCCCCGAGAAGAGGATTTATAGCGCCGAACGCAGTCAAACCACGGAAGCGGCGATTGATGTAAAGCTGTCGCGCCATATTTACGCTGTTCTGGGCGAAGAGATCGATGATGGGCGACGCGTTATTCGCATATGGGAATACCCCTTAGTCGCTTTCATATGGCTCGGTGCGTTGGTGATGGTGCTGGCTGGCGGGATCGGTCTGGCGGGGCGGCGGCGGTAATATGCGCATCTCTTTTATTGCTTTGGTTTTATGCGCGATGGTGACGCCTGCGCTCAGTCTAACCCCCGATGAATTGATTGCGGATCCTGCTCTGGAAGCCCGCGCGAGGGCCATTTCGGCAGAATTGCGATGTCTTGTATGCCAAAACCAAACGATTGATGATAGTGATGCGCCGCTGGCCCGCGATCTGCGCGCTATGGTCCGGGAAAATATTCTAGCCGGCCAAAGCGATGAGGAGATTATCGCGGCTGTCACCGCGCGCTATGGCGATTTTGTTCTGTTCCGGCCCCGTTTCGCACCACAAAATTATCTTTTGTGGCTCAGTCCTTTTTTACTCTTGGCGATTGGCCTCTTTACCTTGTGGCGTATTTTGCGCAAGACTCGTTCCTAGCGAGGAGCAGCTTGATGCATATTTTGCTAGCGGAGGATGATCCACAAACGGCGCGGTCCGTTATGGACGGGTTGGCTTTATATGATTTTTCTGTCACTCACGCAGCCGATGGCGCGCAGGCGCTGGCGATGTTGCGCGATGATGCATTTGATGTTGCCATTGTTGATCGCATGATGCCCGCGCTCGATGGCATTGCTTTGATCGAAACTTTGCGCCGTGAGAATAATACGCTGCCCGTGCTGATGTTGTCGGCCCTCGGCGAGGTTGATGACCGTGTGTCTGGTTTGCGGGCAGGGGCTGACGACTATTTGGCGAAGCCCTTTGCCCTAGATGAGTTAGTAGCACGGCTTGAGGTTTTGGTGCGCCGCGCTGTGCCGACAACGACACAAGTCACCTGCGGTGACCTGGTTCTTGATGTCAGAACGCGCATGGCGCACCGCCAGGGACAAGCACTTGATCTCTTGCCGCGGGAGTTTAACATGCTGCTCTATATGGCAGAAAATAAAGGTGGGCTGGTGACCCGCGCTATGTTGCTCGAGAAAGTATTTCACATTCAATTCGACCCAAAAACGAATGTCATTGATGTACATATGTCGCGCCTAAGGGCTAAGCTGGACAAAGGCTTTACCAAGCCTTTGATCAAGACCGTTCGAGGGGTAGGCTTTATCTTGGATGAGGGGACATGCGACTAATACGGTCGATTACGGTCCAGACCACGCTGATTTACACCGGCTTGTTTGTTACCTCGGTGGCTTTGCTTTTTTCGCTTTTATGGTGGCAAAGCTCGAGCCTCATGCAGGCCGAATTGGACAGCCGCGTCGAGCGCGAAAGCCAACGTCTAATGTTGCTGTTTGAAAGCCGTGGCTTGGACGCGCTTCGAGCGGAAATTGACTCGATTGGCCGAGATCCTGGCTCAGCGATCTATTGGTTGGTTGATGCGGGCGGGGTGAAACTCAATGGTAATCTTGATCGCGTGCCTGCGCTGGTCTCGAGCCGCGATCTACCTGACGACTGGATTGAGTTCGACTATCTAAATGCCGCTCAAAAAGAGATGATACGGGGGCGCAAATTTGTCCTGCCCGACAATATGGTTCTGTTCGTCGGTCGCAACTCGGCGTTTCTATCGCAGTTGGGAGAGGTGTTTGGCCGCCTGCTCTTGGTCGCTATTTTATTGATTATTGCTCTAGGTTTGTTGGGTGGACGCTGGCTGGCATATAATATTGACGGTCGCTTGAACCGTGTGAACAAAACAATTGCAGAAATCATGGCGGGTGACCTAACGCATCGTATTCCGCTTCACGGGCAGAATGATGCTTTTGACCATTTGGCCGATCATTTTAACCGCATGTTGGATCGTATTGGTGAGCTGATGCACGCGATGCGTGATGTCAGCGATAATATCGCGCATGACTTACGCACGCCGCTCAACCGTATCAAAAATCGCATCGAGATTATTGCTAAACGGCAGGCCGATGGTCAGGCCATTGGGGAAGCGGATATTGCAACGGTGATGCGCGATATTGACGATGTGATCGTCACCTTTAACGCCTTGTTATCGCTGTCGCGCTTGGAGAGTGGTGCCACACCGCTCGCGGCGGAGGCCTCTGACTTAGTTGCGTTGGTGCGTGATGTCGTTGATCTTTATGAACCGCTTATCGAGGAAGCTGGCGTGAGCTTGCATCTTGATTTGCCCGATGCCCCTGTTGCGGCGCATGTCTCGGCACCGCTGCTCGTGCAAGCGATGACCAATATTTTAGACAATGCGCTTAAATATGGTTTACAGCCCGCAGGTCAGATGCGCATTGCGCTGACACAAAAATCGGATGCTTATGAAATTTGTTTCAGCGATGATGGCGCTGGCATTGCGCCTGAGGAGTACGCAAGAGTCTTGCGGCGTTTCGGGCGGCTTGATGCGGCTCGCGCCAGCACCGGTTCGGGCTTGGGTTTGCCCTTGGTGCATGCCATCGCAACGCGTCATGGCGGGGCGCTGCGGCTCGAGCAAAACCTGCCTCACGGCCTTGCCGTCATTATATCCCTACCACGAGGTTAGACATGTCTGCGCTGATGCAGTTCGATAGAGTTGTTTTGCCCGCGCCCCGCGATCCCGCACGCGGTGAGGTGATTTATGACGATCTGGTGCAAGCCTTACCCGCCGAGGCCACGGCGTTGGTTATCAAGCATCGGGCGTTCTTCCTATGGCTGTGCGAGAACTCGGCCTATCTGGTGAGGCTGTTGCGGCATCACCCTGAAATTATTATCGGGCTTGCGGCAACACCGCCCGAGACTGTTCTCGCTGATTTGATGTCAGCGCTGCGCAGCCTTGAAGCGCCCGAGCGGCCACAATTTGAGCACGATCTGCGTCGTGCCAAGGGAGCCGTTGCCCTATTAACAGCGCTGGCCGATCTGACCGACCACTGGCCCGTGATGCAGGTGACCCGAGCGTTGAGCGAATTTGCGGATGCTGCGGTTGCGGCCACCATCCGCTTTCTGCTCGCAGAAGCGTATCGCCGCGGTAAGCTGACGGCATCGGTCGAGGCCGCTAGCTCGGGCATTATTGTTTTAGCCATGGGTAAGCATGGTGCGTATGAATTAAATTATTCTTCTGATATCGACCTGATCTTTTTTTATGAACCGAACCTGCTGCCCTTGGCTGATGGGGTCGAGCAAAGCAAATTCTATATTGATCTGGCGCGCGATATGCGCGGGTTGTTACAAAACCCGACAGCCGATGGCTATGTGTTTCGGGTGGACTTGCGCTTGCGGCCTGATCCTGGCTCGACGCCCGTCGCTTTGCCGGTGCCGGCGGCGCTGATTTATTACGAAGGACATGGACAAAATTGGGAACGTGCTGCCTTTATTAAGGCGCGCGCAATTGCGGGTGATATTGGCGCGGGTGAGGTTTTTTTGGCAGAGCTCAGCCCGTTTATCTGGCGACGTAATCTGGATTTTGCGGCGATTGAGGATGTGCATTCCATGAAACGGCAGATCCACGCCGTGAAAGGGCACGCGCAAATTGCCACGGCAGGGCACAATATCAAGCTCGGGCGGGGCGGTATCCGCGAGATCGAGTTTTTTGTTCAAACTCAGCAATTGATTGCCGGGGGTCGCGAAAAATCCTTGCGCCAACGCCCGACGCTTGATGTTCTGGCGGAGCTGGCGCGCCAGGGCTGGATTAGCGCTGAAACGGCAGAGGGGCTAAATGCAAGCTATTGCTATTTGCGCCGCCTCGAGCATCGCTTGCAAATGCGCAATGATGAGCAAACCCATGCCTTACCGCGTGACCCAGAGACCTTGGCGCAATTTGCCAATTTCGCTGGCTATGGGTCGGAGGCGGATTTAAGCGATGAGCTGACGCGGCATCTGACTTATGTGGCGCGCGAATATGGCAACTTGTTCGAGACGGCTGAGAACCTCTCGGCTCATTCGGGGAACTTGGTTTTTACGGGCGCCGATGATGATCCCGATACGCTGGTCACGCTTGAGAATATGGGCTTTCAGCGGCCAGCTGATATGTCGGCAATTATTCGCGGTTGGCATACTGGCCGCGTCAGAGCGATGCGCTCAGCGCGGGCACGCGAAATGTTGACGCGCCTGAAACCATATCTGCTGACGGCGCTGGCGCGCAATGGTCGCGCTGATGAGAATCTTTTACGGTTTGATAAGTTTCTGTCGGGATTGCCTGCTGGTGTGCAGTTATTTTCGTTGTTTCAGGCTAATCCCAATATGCTTGATCTGGTGATCGATATTATTGGTACGGCGCCGCGTATGGCGGAGTGGTTGAGCCATAATGCCAATTTGCTCGATATCGTTCTGGATGACACCAGCTTGGAAGCCTTGCAGGATGCTGAGCGTATCGCTGAGGATTTGCGGCTGGCTTTAGTAGACTGTCCAGACGACGACATTATTCACGCGCTCGATCGCATCCGGCTTTTTGTGCATGAAAGGCAATTCGCACTCGGGGTGCGGCTTTTAAGTGAGCCGCTCGATGCGCTTGCCTGCGGGCGCGGATTTGCGGTGTTGGCTGATGCCGCTATTAAGCAAGCGCTCGACTGGGCTAAGCGCGATGTGGCGCGGCTCCATGGCCACATCGAAGGTGGCGCGATGGCAATTTTGGCAATGGGTAAATTTGGTAGTCAGGAGATGACCATAACCTCCGACCTTGACATTATTGTGTTGTGCGATGTGCCAGATTTTCTGGCGATGTCGGATGGGGCAAAACCCTTGGATGCAGAGACTTGGTTTGCTCGAACGACCCGGCGGTTTTTAAGCAGTCTTACCGCGCCAACGGCGCAAGGTTCGCTTTATGAGGTTGATACGCGCTTGCGTCCCTCGGGTAATAGTGGGCCCCTGGTAAGTAAGCTATCGGGCTTTGCGCATTATCAACAACATGAGGCGTGGACATGGGAACACATGGCCCTAACGCGTGGTCGTTTGATCGCTGGAGACGCGGGTTTATGCCGTCAGGTCGAGGCGATTATTGAGGCGACTTTGACCAGCGCCCGAGATGCAGAGAAAACGAAAAAAGATATTGCTGATATGCGCGCGCGATTGTTGGAGCAAAGAAAATCAAAATCGCCGTGGGATATTAAACACGGTCGCGGTGGTTTGTTTGAAATTGAATTCATCGCGCAGACCCTCGTTTTGCTCTCGGCACAGGCAACACCGCAACTGCTAACACCGCAGACCGATCAAGCCCTTAAGAAACTTCACGCTGCCGCCTTATTATCCGACGCGGATTTTAATTTGCTGTCTGAGGCATGGCATAATTTTTCAGTCTTGCGGCAAATTTTAAGCCTCTGTGTTGGGCCAAATCATACCGATGCCCTACCGTTATCGACGGAAAACCTTATATTGCGGGCGACCAATCAACCCGACGTCGGGCGCTTTGCCAGTTATATTGCAGAAACGCGCCAAGGGGTGGCCGATTGCCTTGACCGCATATTGGCCCCCACGCCTTGATTTTCTTGCCGCAGGCGGACAGATTGACGCATGATTTGCCCAGCGCATAGGAATTGACGCTGATTTCTGGTTTATCTAGCATCATACACTATGCTCAATGCTGACTGTCTCAAGGGAGTGAGAAATGAATTTCGATTTTTCCGATGATCAAAAAATGCTGAAGGATCAGGTTCGCCGCTTCCTTGAAGACAAATGCCCGATTGAGCGCGTTCGCGCTGTGCTCGAGAGCGATCAAAATATGGCTGCAGATGTCTGGTCTGGTCTGGTCGAGTTAGGGGTCGCCGGCGCAGCTATCCCAGAGGAATATGGCGGACTGGGTTTGAGTACACTTGAGCTATGCGTCGTTGCTGAAGAATTAGGGCGCGCTGTCGCACCCGTGCCATTCTCATCGTCAATTTACATGGCCGCTGAGGCGTTGCGGCTGTTTGGCTCTGAAGAGCAAAAGCAGCGCTGGTTGCCGAAACTCGCCGCCGGCGAAATTATTGGCACCTTGGCGGCTGCCGAAGGTGTGCAAGCGCCCAACCCGCGAAATCTTGAATGCCGTTTTGAAGGCGGTAATCTGAACGGGCATAAATTACCGGTCGCGGATGGTTTGGATGCTGATCTGGCGATCGTTTTGTGCCAATCAGAAAAAGGTCCGAGCCTCGTTTTAGTTGACCTTTCACAAGACAAAGTGCAGGTCGGCGCTGTGCAAACTATTGACCCGACGCGGGGTCACGCGCGCCTCGATTTCAACAGCGCCGCGGCCGAGTTAATCGGTGTGGCTGGTGAGGGCTGGGACATGTACACGCGTATCGAAGCTGGCGCTGCTGTGTTAATGGCGTTTGAGCAGGTCGGTGGCGCTGAGGCGGCTATGGATATGGCCCGCACTTATGCGCTTGATCGTTATGCTTTTGGGCGCCAAATTGGTTCCTATCAGGCGATCAAGCACAAAATTGCCGACATGTATGTGAAGCTCGAGCTGGCGCGGAGTAATTGCTATTACGGCGCGATGGTGTTGGCGAATGAAGGTCATGATTTGGAAATTGCGGCCGCTGCGTCGCGCATCGCGGCGACTGAGGCTTATCGCTTTGCGTCGCAAGAAAATATTCAGGTGCATGGCGGGATTGGCTTTACATGGGAGGCAAATCCGCAATTTCACTATCGCCGAGCCAAACTTCTGGGTCTTGCCCTTGGCAGCGCAAGCCGCTGGAAAGACCGTTTGGTCGCCGCGCTCGAGCGGGCCAATTTAGCATCGTAATTAGTAATCATCGAGACAGTAACAAGGTAAAAGGTAGGATTGAACATGGACTTTAATGACACAAAGGAAGAAGCAAGTTTTCGTGCTGAGGTACGGAGCTGGCTCGAAGCCAATGCTCAACTGAAGGATCCGCGTAAAGCCCGCGCTGGCCGCTCGGTGCGCCCTGAGAGCGAACGCCTCGAACGGGCGCGCGCTTGGCAAGCGAAAAAGGCCGAAGCCGGCTATGCCGCGATCACGTGGCCGAAGGAATATGGCGGTCTCGGCGGTAGCTCGATCCAATCTGTGATTTATTCTCAAGAAGAAGCTCATTTCGATGTTCCTGGCGGTTTTTATGAAATTGGTCTGGGCATGTGTATTCCTACGATGTTGGCTTGGGCAACCGAGGAGCAGAAACAGCGCTATGTGAAACCAGCCCTTTATGGTGAAGAAATTTGGTGCCAGCTTTTCTCCGAACCTTCGGCTGGTTCTGACGTCGCTGGCCTGCGCACAAAAGCTGAGCGCGATGGTGATGAATGGGTGATTAATGGTCAGAAAGTATGGACCTCGGGGGCGCATTACTGTGATTATGGGATTATCGTCACGCGGTCTGACCCGACCGTGCCGAAGCATAAAGGCCTGACTTTTTTCTTCCTTGATATGAAATCGCCTGGAATTGAAATTCGTCCGATTAAGCAAATCACTGGCGACGCTAATTTTAATGAAGTGTTTTTCACCGATGTACGGGTGCCGGACACGCAACGCTTGGGCGCTGTTGGCGAAGGCTGGAAGGTGGCGCTAACGACCCTTATGAATGAGCGTTTAGCGATCGGGCAGGGCACGGGCGTTGATTACAATGAATTGTTACAACTGGCGCGTGATACGGAATTAGAGACCGGTCCAGCCATCAAAGACAGTAGTGTGCGCGAGCATTTGGCAGATTGGTATGTCCAGACGCAAGGTCTGAAATATACAAAATTCCGTACCCTGACCGCGCTGTCAAAAGGCCAACAACCAGGACCAGAAAGCTCGATTGGTAAAATTGTGTCGGGGCCGAAAATGCAAGATCTCGCTGGGTTCGGCATGGAGTTGCAAGGCCAAGGCGGTATTTTGCATGACGGCGATTTATCGCCTCTGAATGCGGCGTTCCAGAACCAGTGGTTCGGTGGTGCTGGCTATCGTATCGCTGGGGGGACCGATGAAATCTTGCGCAATATCGTGTCAGAGCAAGTGCTTGGCCTGCCGCAAGATGTTCGCGTTGATAAAACGGTACCCTATAACGAATTGCCGAAAGGGAAGTAATCAAGCCCTTTTGGGCTTGCTGCAATATTCTGGGCGAGGCATGCAAATGCCTCGCCTTTTTGTTTGTCTCTTGCGGATCTGTAATTTCTGCGGCAAACAGAGATATGACTACGTCTCACCGTTTTTGTGTTGCGCCAATGATGGACTGGACCGATCGTCACGATCGGTTTTTCCTGCGCCAAATGTCGCGCCACATGCGGCTTTACACAGAAATGGTTACGGCCGACGCCGTGTTGCATGGCGCGCGTGATTACCTGCTTGGTTTCGACCCTATCGAGCATCCGGTGGCTCTGCAATTGGGCGGTAGCGATCCTGATAAGCTTGCGCAGGCCGCAGTTATCGGTGCTGATTATGGCTATGATGAAATTAACTTAAATGTCGGCTGTCCGTCGGATCGGGTGCAATCGGGACGTTTTGGCGCCTGTTTAATGCGGGAGCCAGAACTGGTAGCAGCGTGTTTGGCAGCGATGCGCGATCGAGTCAAAATTGATGTGACGCTTAAATGTCGGCTCGGGGTTGATGACCAGGATCCTGAAGAGGCTTTGTTCACGCTGGTCGAGGCGGCACATCGCGTTGGGATACGGCATTTTATCATTCATGCGCGTAAGGCGTGGCTTGACGGTCTAAGCCCAAAAGAAAATCGCGATATTCCGCCGCTTGACTATGACATCGTCTATCGCTTGAAGCAGCGTTATGCCGATTGCGTCGTTGTTATTAATGGCGGCATCACAACTCTAGACGAGGCCGCAAAGCATCTAGAGAAATTGGACGGGGTCATGATGGGGCGTGCTGCCTATAAAAACCCTTACCAACTAGCTGAAGTAGATCAGCTTTTATACGGCGTGACGCATGAAAAAATTAGCCGCGAGGCAGTACTCGCAGCTTTGATCCCTTATGCCGAGGCGCTTTGCGCTCGAGGTGTTCCTTTGCATTCGTTGACACGACATATTTTAGGCTTGTACCAAAATTGCCCGCGGGCCCGACTGTATCGCCGTTTTTTGAGTGAGCAGGCGCCGAAGTCGACGGCTACGGCAGATCTTTTGCGTGAGGTTCTGGATTTTATGGCTGCGGCGCCAAAGCAAGACGATGCGTCAGGCGTGCCTGCCGCGAGCGTCGCTTCACTGGGGTAGGGGCATGAGCGAACTGATTTTTTTGATGATAGCGCTACTGATTTCGGGTCTCGCAGCTGGTGTTATGGCTGGTTTGCTTGGCGTTGGCGGTGGGCTTATCATGGTGCCGGTGCTGTTTCAGTGTTTTATTTTTCTTGGTATTCCCGAAGCGCTCCAAATGCATCTCGCGGTTGGCACGTCGCTGGCGATTATTACCATCACATCGGTACAATCTTTCCGCGCGCATGCCCGCACGGGTGCGGTAGATTTTGATACACTGAAATTATGGGCGCTGCCGATCATGCTCGGGGCTACGGCTGGCGCTATTATTGTGCGGATGATTTCAGCTGATGGTTTAAAGGCTATTTTTGCCGTAATTGTTCTTATTCTGGGGTTGCGCATTTTGTTTTTGCCCGATCAGCCCGACGCTGCGCAACGTGGCGTGCCCCGCCTTGTGCAAATGATTGCGGCCAGCACCATCGGGTTTTTCTCGGCTTTGATGGGGATCGGCGGCGGGACGTTCTCGGTTCCCTTATTAACCTTTACTGGCAAGACTATGCACGTCGCTGTGGCAACCTCCGCTGGTATCGGGTTTTTTATCGCACTCCCCGCCACTTTGGGGTTTGTCTGGTCCGGCTGGGGTGCGGCTGACTTGCCAGCCTATTCATTAGGTTATGTCAGTGGTCTGGCGTTTTTGATTATGATCCCTGCGACGAGCTATGGCGCGCCGATCGGTGTTAGACTGGCCCATCGCCTCGATAAAAAAATATTGCAGACGATTTTTGGCGGCTTCTTGCTCTTGATGTCGGCGCGTATGTTTTACGCCTGGCTTGCTTAGAGCTTCTGATCGTAGTCGCCGACCTCGTCATAGGTGCTCAATATTCCATCTAGAAAGGCGAACATTGCTCTCATTTGCGCTTCGCTGACAGGGCTTTCCACGACAACCACCAGGCCAGGTTTATTGGACGAAGCACGGATTAAACCCCAACTGCCATCGGCGAGCGTGACCCGTATGCCATTGACTGTCACAACATCGGTGATGCTCTGGTCTAAGATTTTTTCTTTGTTGCTGGCCATTCGGCTGAGCTCTGCGCTCACTTCATCGACAACACGATACTTCTCTGTATCGGGGCAAAAGGGCGACATGGTTGGCGAGCTGAAGGTCACGGGTAAGCTGTCTTTCAGCTCAGAGAGTTTTTTAGGCGTGCGGTCTAGCATGTCGCAAATCGCAATCGCTGTGACGATGCCATCATCGTAGCCGCGTCCGATAGGCGTGTTAAAGAAATAATGGCCGCTTTTTTCAAAGCCCGCCAGAGCGCCGGTGTCATGCGTATAGCGCTTCATATAAGAGTGACCGGTTTTCCAGTAATGGGTCACGGCCCCGCGCGCTTGCAGCTCAGGATCAGTTAAAAACAGACCAGTAGATTTTACATCAACGACAAATAGCGGCTTTTCATAGATCTGCGCCAGATCGCGGGCCACCAGCACCCCCATTTTATCGGCAAAGATTTCTTCGCCGCGATCATCGACAACGCCACAGCGATCTCCGTCGCCATCAAAAGCAAACCCGATATCGGCCTTATGTTCTATGACAGCGGCGCTCAAGGCGTGCAGCATTTCCATATCTTCGGGGTTTGGGTTGTAGTGGGGGAAGCTGTGATCCAGATCGCAGTGTAGGGGGATAACCTCAACCCCAAGCTGCGATAAAACGGGCGGGGCAAAGGCGCCGGCTGTGCCATTACCGCAAGCTACGACGGCGCGTAATGGACGGGTAAACTTCTCGCGTGAGGTGAGGTCTTTTATATAGCGCTCGGCCATGCCCTCAATACGCCGATAGCCGCCACCGTCGCGCGCTTTTCCAAGATCTGATAAAACAATCTCTTTCAACCGGCTCATCTCGTCGGGGCCGAATGTCAGTGGTTTGTTGGCGCCCATTTTTACACCAGTCCAACCGTTTTCATTATGGCTCGCCGTGACCATGGCGACGGCAGGAATATCGAGATCGAATTGGGCAAAATAGGCTACGGGCGACAGGGCGAGTCCGATATCGTGCACCTGAACACCAGCCTGAATGAGGCCGGTTGTGAGTGCGAGTTTGATGCTCTGGGAGTAGCTGCGAAAATCATGTCCGACGACGATGCCGGGTGCGTCGCCTAAAAGTTCGTGCAAAAGCGTGCCCAGCCCAAAGCCCAAGGCTTGAATGCCGGTGAGGTTGATCTCGTCTTTGAAAAGCCACCGCGCATCATATTCGCGAAACCCAGTTGGTTTGACCAAGGGGATTGTTTCAAAATCGAAGCTATTCTCCGAAATATCCGATCGCGGTATGCCGAACATGTTGATCTCCCTTACGCTTTTACCCGCTTTCTTATGATGTTTGGTCCAACAGGTAAAGTCCCTGGTCTTGGGTGCGGCTTGTCTAACACCCTTTGGCTCGCCTATAAGCGCTATATGAGTGATGAACGCAAACAGGAAATCGTCCGTCTGAGGGCATCAGGCCGCGACATGCCAGATGTTAGCTTATCTGGATTACCGGTTTTCGTCCCCGGCTGGGTTTGGATTGTCGGAGCCGGTCCCGGGGACCCGGGGTTGTTGACACTGCATGCTGTTAATGCTCTGCGCCAAGCCGACGCCATTATTTATGATGCATTGGTGAGCGAGGATATTCTGGCTTTGGCTGTACCGCGGACAAAATTACTCTATGCCGGGAAACGTGGCGGTCGTCCGTCATGGAAACAAGAAGACATTACCCGTGAGTTGATTGATCAAGCCAAGAGTGGACTTCGCGTTTTGCGGCTGAAAGGCGGCGATCCCTTTGTTTTCGGGCGCGGCGGCGAAGAGGCGCAAGCGTTGGTCGGTGAGAATATCCCAATTCGTATAATTCCTGGTATTAGCGCCGGGGTGGGTGGGCTTGCCTATGCCGGCATTCCAGCAACGCATCGCGACGTCAATCACGCCGTAACTTTTGTTACGGGCCATTTGGCTGGAAACCACGATGCGGAAAAAATGGATTGGGCGGCGATCGCGCGTGGTTCACCCGTAATCGTTATTTATATGGCAATGCAGAAAATCGGGAAAATCGCGCAATTACTGCAAGAAGCAGGTCGCGCTGGTGATGAGGCCGTTGCGATTGTCACCCATGCGACCACGCCGCGGCAACGCGTTGTGCTGACGACCTTAGCACGGGCAGCCGAAACGGTTGCATCCGAAAAACTTGAACCTCCTTCCATTATCGTAATTGGTGAGGTGGTTGCGTATCAGCCTTTGTTAGCTTGGTTTCAACCTTAGGCTGTGGGTGTGTCTCGCAGCGTTTTTAAGCGCTCGGGCAAGAGGGCACGAATGGTATCGCGTTGCTCTTCAGAAAACCCAGTCCAGCCACCGATTTCCGCCAGTTTTCGGCCGCAGCCAATACAAAATCCAGCGCGGGCGGAGACAGCGCAAACGCCAATACAGGGCGAGGGGCGAGGTTTTGTGTCGGACATCATCGTGACCTAGCATAAAGCGGCCAATTTTGCCAAGTCTAGGGTGCGGTCTGATGCGTCATTTTAACCTTCCAGATGAGTTGAAAATGGCTTTTTTTAGGTTAAATTCGTCGGTTCATAGAGGAGCTTGCCATGGACGTAGAATTTACCGCTGAGGATCAGGCATTTCGTGCTGAAGTCCGTCAGTTCATCGAAGAAAATTACCCCGCCCATTTGGTTGGCAAGGACCGAGCGGAGTTGTCACGCGACGATTTCCTCGCTTGGCATAAAATTCTGCATACGAAAGGCTGGGTTGCGCCTTCATGGCCGACGCAATATGGCGGTACGGGCTGGACAGTAACGCAGCGTTATATTTTTGGCGAGGAAAGTGCTCGGTTTGGTACTATTCCGCCGCTGCCGTTTGGCGTGCAAATGCTTGGCCCCGTGATTTATACTTTCGGCAATGAGGACCAGAAAAACTGGGTTTTGCCGGGTATTTTATCGGCCGAAAACTGGTGGTGCCAAGGCTATTCAGAACCAGGGGCGGGTTCCGATCTGGCATCCCTGAAAACCCGCGCCGTAAAAGACGGTGATCATTATGTCGTCAATGGCCATAAGATCTGGACGACCTTGGCGCAACACGCAGACTGGATGTTCTGTCTCGTACGCACCGCCGCCGATGGCAAACGTCAAGAGGGCATTTCTTTTCTTTTGATCGATATGCAGACGCCGGGTATTACTGTGCGCCCGATTATCACCATCGATGGCGGACACGAGGTGAACGAGGTTTTCCTTGAAGACGTTCGGGTGCCGGCTGAGAATTTAGTCGGCGAGGAAAACAAAGGCTGGACGATTGCGAAGTTCTTGCTTGGCAATGAGCGCTCGGGCATTGCTGGCGTGGCGCGCTCAAAAAAGGCCATTTCGCGTCTGAAGGATATTTGCCGGAGCGAGAAAATGGATGGCGCTCCGCTAATTGAAACGGCGGATTTTGGCCGCAAAATCGCTGAATTAGAGATTGATCTGACAGCGCTTGAATATACCGAATTGCGGACCCTTGCGGCAGAAAGCAAAGGCCAAGGGCCAGGGCCAGAAAGTTCAATCCTGAAAATTAAAGGCACTGAGATCCAGCAACGTATAACCGAGCTGACAATGGAAGCAGTTGGAACTTATGCTGCGCCGTGGACGCCGAAACTCGATCGCGGCGATAATTATTTTGCCATCGGCCCTGATTATGCCGAAGGTGTTGCCCAAGATTATTTCAACATGCGCAAGACGTCGATTTATGGGGGTTCCAACGAAATCCAGCGCAATATCATAGCCAAAATGGTGCTCGGGCTTTAAAGTCAGAGACCTAAACAGAGGAGAAAAGCTATGGATTTTAGCTTTAGCGAAGAACAAACACTCTTGCGAAACATGGTACAAAGCTTTGTACAGGACAATTATGATTTTGACTCGCGAATGAAGATTATTCGTAGCGAGGATGGCTGGAGCCGCGATAACTGGAAGCAGTTTGGCGAGTTGGGTCTGTTGGCGGCCCCTTTCCCCGAGGCTTTGGGGGGGCTTGATGGTGGTCCGATCGAAACGATGATCATCATGGAAGAGTTTGGCCGGGGCTTGGTCACAGAACCTTATATTCCGACCGTAGTTTTGTGCGGTGGTATTTTGAACCGTCATGGGTCTGACGCGCAAAAAGAAGAGCATCTGCCGTCGCTGTTGACTGGCGATAAGGTTTGGGCCTTAGCCTATGCTGAGCCGCAAAGCCGCTTTAACCTTGCTGATGTGCAATGCAGCGCCAAGCAAGACGGCGGTGACTATGTCTTAAATGGCGCAAAAGCCGTTGTTGTTGGCGGCCCATGGGCGGATATGCTGATTGTATCGGCGCGTCTGTCGGGCGAACAACGCGATCAAGATGGCATTGGTTTATTTATTGTCGATAAATCGTCGGCTGGCGTCAGTTCGCAGGACTACCCCACTGTCGACGGTGGCAGAGCCAGCGAGATCGTGCTTGAGAATGTTCGCGTCGCTAGCGCAGCCTTGATCGGTGATGCCAAAACTGGATTTGCTATTCTCGAAGAAGCGGTTGATTACGGTATTGGTGCGTTGTGCGGCGAAGCTATTGGCCAAATGAAGTGCTTGCATGATGCAACGGTTGAATATTGTAAAACGCGTAAGCAATTTGGCGTGCCGATCGGCAGCTTCCAAGTTCTGCAGCATCGCATGGTCGATATGTTCATGGAATATGAGCAGTCAGTTTCAATGACTTACATGGTGAATATGAAGCTCGGCGAAGCGCGTGATGCGCGGGTTAAGTCGGCCTCGGGTGCAAAAGTGCAAATTGGCAAATCAGCTCGCTTTGTTGGTCAGCAAGCCGTTCAATTGCATGGCGGCATGGGCATGACGGAAGAGCTGAATGTTGGCCACTACTTTAAGCGGCTGACGATGATCGATACTCTATTTGGTAATGTCGACCACCATTTGCGTCGTTTCGCAGCGAATGCATAAGCTATGAGCGATGTGCTGCTTTATGAACAGGACGGCCATATTGTCACTCTGACAATCAACCGTCCTGAGATGCGCAATCCGTTAGGCGAAGCCGGTGACGGCGCCGCTTTTCAGGCAGCAGCTCAGCGTATCATCGCCGATCGGTCAGTTCGCTGTGTGATTTTGACTGGTGCGGGAAAAGCCTTTTCAGCTGGTGGTAATATTAAAGCGATGCAGAACCGTGAAGGTAACTTCGGCGGTGCGGCGCCGCATATTGCCGACGGCTACCGTCTAGGCATTCACCAAATTGTCAAAGCGCTATGGTCAATCGAAGTGCCGATGATCGCCGCCGTTAATGGTCCAGCCATTGGTTTGGGAAATGACGTGGCTTGCCTTGCCGATATGCGCATCGCCAGCGATCGCGCCATTTTTGGGGCGACCTTTCTCAAAATTGGTTTGATCCCCGGTGATGGTGGGGCTTGGTTATTGCCGCGGACCATTGGTATGGCGCGAGCTGCTGAGCTGTTGTTTACGGGCAAGACGATTTCGGCCGAGGAAGCGCAGGAGTGGGGGCTGGTCTCGCGCGTCGTGCCGGGCGATAACTTGATGGACGAAGTTCGTAAAACCGCCGAAGACATCATCAAGCAAAGCCCCGAATCCTTGCGCGCCGCCAAACGTTTGCTTCGGCATGGCCAATCAGTGTCATTCGATACGCTGATGGAAATGTCGGCTGCGGCCCAAGCGGTCATGCACATGACGGCAGACCACATGGAAGCTGTGTCGGCCTTTATCGAAAAACGCGATCCCTCTTTCAACGACGAGTAGGACAAAATCATGGATATGAAATTTAGTGCTGAAGACGAGGCCTTTCGGTCTGAAGTTAAACAATTCCTCGCTGAGGCATTAACGCCTGATATCCAACATGAAATGGCGCGCTCGAAAAATGGATATATGAGCAAGCAAGCCCATATCACCTGGCAAAAGCGCCTTTATGAGCGCGGCTGGGCGGCGGCTAATTGGCCGAAAGAGTTCGGCGGCGCCGGTTTTACACCGGTTCAGAAGTTTATTTTCATTCACGAGCTTGAGCTCGCGGGTGCGCCACATATTGTACCTTTCGGCATGACTATGGTCGCGCCTGTGATTATGAAATTTGGCACCGAAGACCAGAAGCAAAAGTTTCTGCCCGATATTTTGGCCAGTAATGTGTGGTGGTGTCAGGGCTATTCTGAGCCAGGGTCGGGTTCAGACTTGGCGTCATTGCAAATGAAAGCGGAAGATAAGGGGGATCATTATCTCTGCAACGGATCAAAAATTTGGACCTCGATGGCCCAGCACGCGGATTGGATTTTTTGTTTGGTTCGGACGGCCAAATCTGAAAAGCCGCAAAACGGAATTTCATTTCTGCTGATTGATATGAAAACGCCGGGCGTTCGGGTCGCGCCGCTTTATACGCTGGACGGCCCAGCTG
>CBFHZM010000022.1:0-27325 GCA_965660195.1 Alphaproteobacteria bacterium | reverse complement strand
CGGCGACGCGGACGGCGTGGTGGTCGCAATCGACGTCGTTCAGATGCCCCTGAGGCCTCTCAGGAAAATGCTGAGGAAGTAAGCTCTGAGGTCGCCGAAATGGAAATGTCCGACCTGCCGGCCGACACTCTAGCCAATAGTTCAGACTTGGAGACGGATCAAACTGAAGCCGAAGCCCCGACGATTGCGGAGGAAGCTGTTGCCGAACCCGCCGCGGACGACGCGGCAACCAGTGACGATAAGGCCAAAAAGCCCCGCCGCGGACGCCGTAAAAAAGCTGAGGCTGCTCCCGATAAGGTCGTCGATGCCGTTGACGCTGCTGAAGAGACGCGACCAATCACCGATGAAGTTGAAGACACTTCGCAATCGATAACCGAAGACGCGGCCGGCGAAAACGGTGCGGAAAAGCCGCGTCGAGGCGGATGGTGGCGCCGTAAGTGACATCTTTTTGCCGCATTTAGCGCAAACCCTGCTAGACTTCTTATCTGGAGACAATGGGAGACTAAATGGCGAGGCATGTACACACCTACCTGGTGGCATTTTGTGCGATACTGGCGCTGCTATTTGCAGCGCCAGATGCTCAAAGCGGCTTTATTCGGGATGCCGAAATTGAGCGCTTATTACGTGACTACACCGACCCGTTGTTGCGCGAAGCTGGCTTACAACCCAGCGCCATCGATATTGGTCTGATTTCCGACAGCAATATCAATGCTTTTGTCGCAAATGGTCAAAATATCTATTTCTTTACTGGCCTGATTACGGAGGCCGATACACCAAATGTCGTCATTGGCGTGATTGCCCACGAAATTGGTCATATTGTCGGTGGACACCTGGCACGCTCATCTGATGCCATGGCCAAGGCCGGCCGGCCCATGCTGATCGGCGCGATTTTAGGCTTAGGCTCGATCCTAGCTGGCTCACCTGATCTCGGCCTCGCGCTATTGACGGGCGGTCAACAGCTCGGGCAAGCGAGCTTCCTCACCTACAGCCGAGCGCAAGAAGCCAGCGCAGACCAGGTAGCTCTGCGTCTGCTAGAGGGCACCGAGCAATCAGCCCAAGGCATCATTGATTTGATGGATCACTTTGCCGGGCAAGAAATATTGAGCGAGGTGCGCCAAGACCCTTATATCCGCTCGCACCCAATGTCGCGTGATCGGGTCAGTTTTTATCAGGCCAATGCCAGTAACTCAAAATACTTTACGCGACAGGATACGCCGGAATTACAATTCCGGCATGACATGGCAAAAGCTAAACTTGTGGGCTTCATTGATCATCCGCAGTCGGTTTTGCGCGTCTATCGCGAGCCGTCCCCGATGCAACTCTATGCTCATGCGATTGCTTATCATCGCCTTGCGCGAACCGATGACTCCCTTAAGGCGATTGATCAGCTAATCGCACAACAACCCGATAACCCTTGGTTTCATGAATTAAAGGGCCAAATACTATACGAGTCTGGTAATCTCGATGCGGCCATTCCCCCCTACCGCAAAAGTAATAAATTAGCCGCTAATGAACCGCTTTTGATGATTGGACTGGCGTCCGCTTTGCTCGCCAGCGATCAAAAAACTGGCGGGAAAGAAAAAACCCGTGAGGCCGTCAGTATATTACGCAATGCGTTACGTATCGAACCCGAAAACCCGACAGCCTACCACCAACTCTCAAAAAGCTATGGTCAACTAGAAGATATTGGCATGGCGGAATGGGCCTTGGCCGAGGCCTATGCAACACAACGAGATCCACAAGCTATTATGCACGCCCACCGTGCAATTAAACTTCTTCCCCCAGGCAAAGCCGAGCGCACGCGTGCGCAGGACATTGCCGCGAGTGAATTTAAAAAGAGGTAACAACCGTGTCATCAAACAGTATCATCGCCACCAATGTAATACGCCTTCGTCGCCAGCTAGCTGTGATTGGCATGCTTTTAACCTTGCCCTCGGCATCATATGCGCATGATACGATCACGCCAAAAGAGCATAAGAATATCGAACAAATTATCGAAAATTATCTTATGAGTAATCCTGATAAACTCGGGCAAGCGCTTGATAATATGCAAGATTATTACCGTAGCCTGTCTGAGAAAAAACAGCAGGAAGTGCTTAGGGATAACCACAGCAAATTGGTGAATGATGCCCGCGACATGCGTTTGGGGGCAAAAAATGCGAAGCATGTTGTCGTCGAGTTTTATGACTATAACTGCTCCTATTGTCGCAAGAATTACCCGGAAATCCGAAAAATACTCGATACCCGCAACGATGTTCTATTTATTTTTAAAGAACTTCCAATTCTATCCGAAACATCGATCGAAGCAGCGCAGGTTGCCCTCACCATTAAGGATCCCAATCAATTCAAAGCCTATCACGCCTATCTCATGCAGAAATCTGGACGACTATCCTCGAATGACATTGTCGAGGCCGCACAAGCCGCTGGCGTGAATGCCGCTACAGCCCTCGGCGCCAGTAAAGACGACAACATTAAAAACCATATTAGTGATAATAATGATCTCGCTAGTGCTATTGGTATTGGCGGCACGCCGTCCTTCTATATTAATGGCGAGCTACATGAGGGCTATCTGAGCGGCGAGGAGCTCAGCAAATTATTGCCTAAATGAGCCCAGCCAAAGGAGAGCTTGGATCAGCATAAAGCCGTTTTGGCATGCGGCCCGCCAAATAGGCCTGCCGCCCTGCGATAACCGCGTGTTTCATGGCTTCCGCCATCAAGATCGGGTTTTTAGCTTCAGCGATAGCTGTATTCATCAGCACACCATCACACCCCAACTCCATGGCAATAGCCGCATCCGAGGCTGTACCGACACCGGCATCAACCAGCACTGGCACATTCGCTTGCTCGATAATTAGGCGTATATTGATCGGGTTTTGCACACCCAGCCCCGAGCCGATCGGTGCGGCCAGAGGCATAATCGCACAACAGCCAATATCCTCGAGCCGCTTTGCCATGATGGGGTCATCGCTACAATAAACCATAACTTGGAAGCCATCCTGGATCAGCAATTCGGCCGCGCGCAGAGTTTCTGGCATATTCGGATAGAGTGTCTTCTGATCACCCAAAACCTCCAGCTTGACGAGGTCCCATCCGCCCGCTTCCCGCGCCAAACGCAACGTGCGAACTGCATCTTCACCTGTAAAACAGCCCGCCGTATTCGGCAGAAAAACGTATTTTTTAGGATCAATATAATCGATCAGCATCGGCGAATTAGGGTCGCTTAAATTCACCCGCCTGACCGCTACGGTTACAATCTCAGCCCCGGCTGCGACCGCCGCATCGGCATTTTCCTGATAATCTTTGTATTTGCCGGTTCCAATAATCAAACGTGAGGTAAATTTACGCCCCGCAATTTCCCAGCTATCACTCGGTCTCTGTATACCCTGAGCTCCTACCGACACCTCAACCTCCGCCTATAAAATGTACAATTTCAAGTTTATCTCCATCTCCTATCATGACTGTATCATATAGGGAACGCGGCACAATTTCGCGATTGCGTTCCAGCGCGACTTTGTCGCGTGGTAGGTCCAAAAAATGCAACAAGGCAGCTGCAGATAAGGGCTTTTCAAGCTGGTGCGCCTCGCCATTGATCTCAACCGTAATACTCAAGGCCCGTTCTCCGTAAATTCTAAGCGCCCATATTAGGGCTATTCTAAAGCGCTTCAAGCTAGGCATTTGGCTTGCTTTGGGATAAAAACTCGTTTACGCACAAGAATGTAGTGACGAGATATAAGTGTTATGAAGCCGCAAATTCATATCCTTAATGGCCCGAACTTGAATCTATTGGGCCGGAGAGAACCAGAGATTTATGGGCGAGAAACGCTCGCCGATATCGAATCGGCATGCCAACAGCGCTGCGATACGCTGGGTTACGATTTATTTTTCGGTCAAAGTAATGATGAAGGCAAGCTAGTTGACCTCATACAAGCCGCAAGCGGTAAAGCCGTCGGTCTCATTATTAATGCTGGCGCCTATACCCACACCTCAATTGCGCTACACGATGCGCTCAAAGCTGTCGATTGCCCGATTTATGAGGTGCACTTGTCAAATATTTTTGCTCGCGAAACTTTCCGGCACCACTCCTATATTTCGGCGCTGGCCAAAGGGGTCATTTGCGGTTTAGGTTGGCAGGGCTATATCGTCGCGATCGATGCGATTAACACAACCGTAAAAGATTAGAGCTGAACCAGAAACGAGGTGAATGCACATGGCACGCAATCCGGATAGCAAAACCATTCGGGAACTCGCTGAAATTTTGAACGAGGCGAATTTGACCGAGATTGAAGTCGAGGTTGAAGGCATGCGCCTGCGCGTCGCCCGCGCCGATCAAGTGACACTTGTCAGCGCGCCCGCGGCAGCCGCTCCTGTGCCGCAAGCGGCCGCAGCGCCTGCCGCGCCGGAACCTGCTTCACCCATCTCGCATGCCGGCGCCGTCAAGTCGCCCATGGTCGGCACGGTTTATGTTGCGCCCGACCCCAATGCGCCCCCCTTTATCAAAGAAGGTGATACGGTCTCAGCCGGACAAACTCTCTTTATTATCGAAGCTATGAAAACCATGAACCCGGTGGCCGCCCCTAAGGCTGGAAAAGTAAAATCCATTCTGGTGCATAATGCACAGCCCGTGGAATTTGATGAAACATTGGTCATTATTGAATAGTCATGATTAAAAAAATTCTAATTGCCAATCGTGGAGAAATTGCGCTCCGGGTTATTCGCGCCTGTCGTGAACTCGGCATTGCCAGTGTCGCTGTTCATTCAACCGTCGATGCCAATGCCATGCATGTCAGGCTAGCTGATGAGAGCGTCTGTATTGGACCTGCACCGGCAAGCGACAGCTATCTCTCCATTCCAGCAATTATTTCTGCCTGTGAAATTACCGGTGCCGATGCTGTACATCCGGGATATGGATTCCTGTCAGAAAACGCAAAATTTGCAGATATTTTGGACGAACACGGCATTACCTTTATTGGCCCGACGGCCGAGCATATTCGCTTGATGGGCGACAAGATCGCTGCCAAGGCCAAAGCTATCGAACTCGGCATTCCCGTTGTGCCCGGTTCGGACGGAGCTGTGACAGACCTCAAATCGGCTGAGAAGGTTGCAGCAGAAATGGGCTATCCCGTGCTCATTAAAGCCGCTGCTGGTGGCGGTGGCCGAGGTATGAAGATAGCCCATGACGCGTCGGAGATTAAATCCGCCTTTGAAAATGCCCGTAGCGAGGCGCGTGCGGCGTTTGGCGATGATGCCGTTTACATCGAAAAATATCTCAGCAATCCGCGACACATCGAAATTCAAGTTGCCTGCGACACGCATGGTAATGCAGTGCACCTCGGCGAGCGCGATTGTTCGTTACAACGTCGCCACCAAAAAGTTTTAGAAGAAGCACCCGCCGTTATCTTGACCGACAAGCAACGCAAAACTATCGGCGATATTGTTGTCAAAGCGATGGAAGGTATGCGCTACCGCGGCGTTGGGACGGTCGAGTTTCTGTTCGAAAATGGTGAGTTTTATTTCATCGAAATGAATACCCGCCTGCAAGTCGAGCACCCGGTCACCGAAATGATCACGGGTATTGATTTGGTGCGCGAGCAAATTCGTGTCGCTGAGGGGCATAAATTGAGTTTTACGCAAGACGAAGTTACCTTCACGGGGCACGCTATCGAATGTAGGATCAATGCCGAAAACCCCCAGACTTTTGTTCCCTCGCCAGGGAAAATCCTCACCTATCACCCACCCGGAGGTTTGGGCGTGAGGATCGATAGTGCGGTCTATTCCGGCTACAAAATCCCGCCCAATTATGACAGCTTGATTGGTAAACTGATCATTTACGGCACGGACCGCGACCACTGCCTTAAGCGGCTCGAACGTTCGCTAAACGAATTTGTTGTCGATGGTGTCGAGACAACCCTACCGCTCTTCACCAAGTTGCTAGCCAGCGAAGATTTTCGTACTGCAAATTATGACATCCATTGGCTTGAAGGGTTCTTGGCCAACGATTAGGACGGAGCGTGAGCAAGCCATTTATCCCCCCTGACATCTTGTTGGGCGCCTATGCGGCTGGCATTTTTCCCATGGCCGACAACACGTCGACCGACGAAATTTTCTGGGTCGATCCCGATGAACGCGGCGTCTTACCCCTGCATCAGATCCATATTCCTCGGCGCCTAAAGCGCACGCTCAAGCAGGAGCCCTATCGTGTGACCCTCAATCAGGATTTTCGGGGTGTCTTGCGCGCCTGTCGCGGCGGCGGCCCCGCCCGCCCCGAAAGCTGGATCAATGACGTTATTTTCTATTCCTATCTGCGCCTGCATCAGGCGGGTCACGCCCACAGCATCGAATGCTGGTTAAATGGTAAGCTGATCGGCGGGCTGTATGGTGTGTCGCTCGCAGGCGCTTTTTTTGGCGAAAGTATGTTTTCGACGGAAACCGATGCCAGCAAAATCGCTCTCCTCTATCTAACAGCGCGGCTAAGGGCTGGAGGCTTCAGCTTGCTCGATTGCCAGTTCAAAACGCAACATTTAGAGCAGTTCGGCGTCATCGATGTGCCGCGTGGACGCTATCATACCTTCTTGCAAGATGCCCTCGAGAAATTTGGCGATATTGATTATTTGCCAGAATATATTAGTCCGTCCGAGGTTTTGCAGCTCAACGGCCAAACATCATAAATCGGATGCTCAAGCGCGTGAATGCCTGGACTTGAGGCAAACATCCAACCCATAAAAATATTCTCGACCAGCCCATCCTTGTCCTCAGAAATCTCTAGAAACATGGTCGTCTCTGGCTCTTCTTCTGGCGGCGCTGTTTTACACGACCGCATGGTAAGCACCAAGTTCTTCAAGCGCACTTCTTGATTGATCGGTAAGTTCAAAACAGAGGTACGCGCCGTTACCTTATCGAGAATATTTAAAGTACCCAGCAGGTCGGCAGGTAAATCATTAGTGTTCAGATCCGTCTGCGTTTCGATCAATGGCACTTCAATGATTTGCGGAATGTTAGTCACCGGCGGCGCCTCAAGATCTGGCACCTGAATTAAGGGGACATCTGCACTTTGCGCAAGGACATTGAAAGTGTTGCTGCTAAGCCCCAGCACCACCATTAGACCAAGGCGGAAGAGTTTATTTATTGCCATTATCCTGCGTGCTGAACATAGCTTGGCTGATCAGACTAATGAGATCGACCGAACCTTGCGTGAATAAAATCTCACCGCCTTGCTCCAAGGTCAAATCGCTCCCCCCAGGGGTCAGAGAAATATAATTACCACCCAGCAAACCCTCGCTGGTAATTTTTGCACTCGAGTCATCAGGCAACGCGATCATATTGTTGATCTGCATCGTCACCCGTGCGGCAAAGCTTGCAGGATCAAGTGCTAAATTGGTTACAGTCCCGACCTTAACACCGGACAAGCGCACGTCACTGCCAACGGTAAGCCCGTCAACGCGGTCAAAACTTGCGACCACCTCAATACCGTCGCCAACATCCCGCTCAGTGACGGAGTAGCCGTATGTTAGAAAGCCGACCGCCAAAAGCAAAACAAAAGCGCCAACAAGCGTCTCAACGAGGTTCTCTTTCATATTATTCAGGCCGCCATGCATCGTAACCTGAAGGATAGCGCGCCGCATCTGCTGTGCCGCGCGGTTTGTGAGCCTTCGAGGTTCCCGTTAGGTTAATTTGATGATCTTTTTGCCAAGTCGGCTTCTTGCTTTCGGCAATGTGTGGCGGTTCGTCCACCGTGTAATGCAACCAGCCATGCCACTCAGGCGGCACGCGGCTCGCTTCGACATCGCCGTTATAGATAACCCAACGACGCGGCTTGCCATTAATCGATCGCCCACTTTTATCTTGATAGTAATTATTGCCTTGCGCGTCAGACCCAACAAGCTGGCCTCGGGTAAATGTGTGCCACCAAGTCCCGATCGTCTGACTATGCCACCAAGTAAAAATCATTCTAAATAGCTGCACTTGCGTCTCCATCACTGCTGCTAGCCCTAATATGGCATTAGGGCGGCGCCAAATCTAGCCTGTTAAGCTTTTTCCTTCGGTTCGACCGCCAAACGGATACTCAATTCACGCAACTGCGCATTGCTTACCGTTGCTGGCGCTTGCATCATCAAATCCTCGGCTTGCTGGTTCATCGGGAAAGCCACAACCTCGCGCAAATTCTCTTGCCCTGCCAGCAGCATGACGATGCGATCAACACCAGGAGCGATACCACCATGCGGTGGCGCACCATAACGGAAGGCGTTGAGCATACCGCCAAAGCGTGCCTCGACCTCATCCGCGCCATAGCCGGCTATATCAAAAGCCTTTAACATGATCTCTGGCTTATGGTTCCGCACCGCGCCCGATGATAATTCAATACCATTGCACACAATATCATATTGATATCCTTTAATGTCCAAGGGATCCATTGTTTCAAGCGCTTCGAGGCCGCCTTGCGGCATTGAGAACGGGTTGTGCGAGAAATCAATTTTCTTCAATTTCTCGTCATATTCATACATTGGAAAGTCAACAATCCAGCAGAAGGCAAACTGGTCGGCATCGATTAATTCTAAGTCATGCCCGACTTTAATGCGCGCGCGACCAGCAAAATCAACAAAGTCTTTTGGCTTACCAGCACAGAAGAAAACCGCATCACCATCGGCGAGACCGAGTTGCTGTTGGATTGCGGCCGTTCGCTCGGGTCCGATATTCTTCGCCAAGGGCCCGGCACCCTCACCATCGCGGAAGAAAATATACCCCAGACCCGGTTGCCCCTCGCCTTGCGCCCAGGCGTTCATCCGATCACAGAAAGCACGATTGCCACCTGTTTTCGCTGGAATGGCCCAGACCTCGACGGCACTATCGGCCTCGATCATATTGGCGAAAATCTTAAACCCCGAGCCGCGGAAATGATCGGTCACATTCTCCATGGAGATAGGAATTCGTAGATCGGGCTTATCCGATCCGTACTTTCGCAGCGCCTCGTCATATGGAATCCGCGGAAACACCTCGGTTACCCGCTTACCCTTAGAGAACTCGACAAAGACATCACGCAACACAGGTTCAACTGCTTGGAAAATATCTTCTTGCGTTACAAAACTCATCTCAATATCGAGCTGATAGAACTCTCCCGGCGAACGATCGGCGCGGGCATCCTCGTCTCGAAAACAAGGTGCGATTTGGAAATAGCGATCAAAGCCCGCAACCATGAGAAGTTGTTTAAATTGTTGTGGCGCTTGGGGTAGAGCGTAAAATTTTCCCGGATGCATGCGCGACGGCACCAGAAAATCGCGGGCGCCTTCGGGGCTTGACGCAGTCAAAATCGGTGTTTGATATTCGTTAAAGCCTGCTTCTGTCATCCGTCGACGCAACGAGGCGATAATTTGCGACCGCAAGATAATATTGGCGTGTAAGCTGTCACGCCGCAGATCAAGAAAGCGATATTTGAGACGAATATCCTCCGGATAGTCTGGTTCGCCGAAAACCGGTAGCGGCAAATCTTGCGCATCTGACAAAATCTCGAGTTTCGAGATGTAAACCTCGATTTCGCCCGTCAGCAAATTAGGGTTCTTGGCATCTGCATCGCGCGGCACGACCTTACCCTCGATTCGAATAACACTCTCGGCCCGGACCCGCTCAGCGACGGCAAAATCGGAGCTTTCGGGCTCCACCACCAATTGGGTCAATCCGTAATGATCGCGCAGGTCGATAAAAAGAAGCCCCCCGTGATCGCGTTTACGGTGAACCCAGCCCGACAAGCGAACTTGACTGTCGACATCCGAAATCCGCAAATCACCACAGCGATGCGAGCGATATTCATGCATGACTAAACCTCATCATTTATGTCCGGAAAACACACCGCTTCAGCGCAAAAGTCAAGCAGTTCGGGGAATAATCGCTTAGCAGGCGACAAGCCGGAATGGATCGTTTATAAGCCTGTTCCATGGAAGTGATTACACAAACAAAGAATCTGGCTGAATTCTGCGCAGAATTAATGAAAAGCGACTTTATTACGGTCGATACGGAGTTTATCCGCGAGACCACCTATTGGCCGCAATTATGCCTCATACAAGCCGCCAGTCCCGAACGCGCGGCGATGATCGACCCACTGGCTGAAGACATTGATCTGGAACCTTTTTTTGAGGTTCTGCGGGATCCAAGTACGATCAAAGTGATGCATGGCTGCCGACAAGATATCGAGATATTCTTCAATCTGGCGCAGATTATCCCGACTCCGTTATTTGACACCCAAATTGCCGCCATGGCTTGTGGATTTGGTGACGCGGTTGGCTACGAGACATTGATCGCTCGGACAGTCGGAGCCAAAATCGATAAAGGGTCGCGTTTTACCGACTGGGGACGACGGCCCTTGAGCGAAGCACAGCTAAAATACGCCCTCGCAGATGTCACACATTTGCGTGATGCCTACACGGTGTTGCGCGACCAACTCGAAAGCAATGGCCGCCACCATTGGGTGAGTGAGGAAATGGCCGTACTTCTTGACCCCGAAACTTACCTTCAGCGGCCTGAAAATGCTTGGAAGCGGCTCAAAATGCAAGAGCGCCGGCCGCATGTCATTGGCGTCTTAGTGGCTGTTGCGGCGTGGCGCGAGACGCATGCTCGGGAACGTGACGTCCCCCGAAACCGAATTTTAAAAGACGATGCAATACGCGAAATAGCCTTGCAGTCGCCAAAAGACGTAAACGCCCTTGCGCGCTTACGCGCCGTGCCGAAGGGATTTGAAAAATCACGTTTGGCCGAGAGCTTGATCGAGGCGGTCCATAGCGGATTAAATGCTGACCCAAAAACACTGCCAAAAATGCCACGTGCTGTCGTCAATCGAGCAGGTATTGGGCCCTTGGTCGATCTTTTGCGCGTGCTTCTCAAGCAGCGCTGCGACGAATGCGATGTGGCGCCCAAACTGATCGCCTCAGCGGCTGATCTCGACCGAATTGCCAGCGACAACGCGCCCGACGTGGCGGCCATGCATGGCTGGCGTTATGAAATTTTTGGACGATATGCGGAAGATCTTAAAAACGGTAAATTGGCATTGGCTAGCGAAGACGATAGGGTCTTGCTCGTGCCGCGCCCCTAGGCTTCTGGCGGCAGGATAATGGGCACGACGCCAATCGTTTCCGCGAGCTGCTTCAAACGATTTTCGACGATCGGCGCGTAAAGCGCTGGTGGAAGCCGCCTTAAATCGAGCGTAATGTCGGAGGCACCAAAGCTCAACTGCGTCAACGGCAACATGCCAGGCATCGATGCAGTTAAGGAGTGCGCGAGGCGAAAACAAAGACCAAGGATACGCCCCGCCTGCTCGGCCTCGGCAAAGCGTGGCAAACCAGCCAAGAGCGGTAAAGCACTATTCATCTCATGGCGATACGCCAAAGCATATGCCATCAGAACGCGCCCCTCATGCGAAATACCGTTAAACGGCGCCCGTAAGACGGTTTGCGAGGCAATTTCTGCCCTCGAACGTGGATGTTGCGACCATGCTATATCTGAAACCAGACAGGCGGCACGTCGAAAGCGATTTAACTCCTTAGCACGAACATGGTTTTTGAATAATCCCGATGTCCAATCATCCAGATCATATCCATATTTGTGGGATTTACTCATGCGCTCAGCCATTTCCTCACAAGCCAAAAGCAGCGGATCCGTCTCGCGATAACCGCTTGGCAGAAGCGTCTCAGCAAGAACACCCTCGCGCACGCCTGTTGCAGAGATCACTATTTTTTTAGCTGCTGTGGCATCTGAGAGACTTAGCAAGATTTGCGCCGCAATCGGCAGGGATTGACGCCGGTTTTTCGAAGCCGCCTCAAGCGTCACGCTGGCTTTCTCGCTTAACCCCGCTATCGTCCTTAGAAACGATCGTGTCTTGCTACATTCCATTTCATATTGGTGGAGAACAGGGAGGCCATAGGCTTTTTGTGCCATATGCACCGATGCCAAGCTGCGCCATGTTCCGCCAACGGCATATAGCGCCTTGCCCTTAGCCCGCCCTAGCCAAGCAATATTCTTAAGCTCTTGCTTAATCTGTTTTTTCATTGCTGCACTAACATCGGCCGTTTCTCTGGCGAGCACCAAAACGCCCAAATCTAGTGACGTCGCGTTCAAAATCTTACCACCGCGAACATGCGCTAACTCGAGGCTGCCGCCACCCAAATCAGCGACAATACCATCCGCATTCGGGATCGCCATCATCACACCATGCGAGGTCAAATGCGCCTCCTCCATGCCTTCCAACACGCGCACAGGATTTCTAAAAATTTTTGATGCCTCAGCGACAAATTCTTCTTTATTCTTTGCGGAACGAACTGCAGCAGTGGCGAACACGGACAGCTTTTCAATGCCAAGCTGATCAGCAATGGCGCGAAAGCGAATAAACGTTTGCCGGGCCAGATCATAAGACGCCCCCTCGATGCGCCCCGTAGCAGCAACCGAGCTTCCTAAACGGCAAAATGCCCGCTCATTATAAATCGGCAATGGCGTACGCGCTGTCCCGCTATAGCCAACAAGGCGCACAGAGTTCGAGCCGACATCAACCACGCCGACCGGCTGGTCGGGCTTCACAGGTCCAATTTTTTTCAGCAGAGCTGCAAGACGAGCGGTTTTACTTTTTGCCATATGCTAACGATCAGGCTCGGGTTTTGTGAGCTGCGGCTCCACGCCCGGATAAGCTTGGATTGGTCATGAAGTAATTATGAGCATTAATCTCGACCTCACCCTCCTCACGCGACGCGCGAATATAATCGCCTTCGGGTTGCATCACCCAACTCAGACTATTGTCGGCTAAATTCACGCGCATAATTTGATCCATTACCTGTGCATGCGTCGTCGGGTTCAATAAGGGCACCAACACCTCAACGCGGCGATCCAAATTTCGCGGCATCCAATCCGCTGACGAAAGATACACCCTGGCCTCGGGAGAGGGCAAGCCATGTCCGTTGCCAAAACAGACAATGCGCGAATGTTCTAAAAACCGGCCAATAATGCTTTTAACCCTAATATTCTCCGACAAACCCGGTATTCCCGGCCGCAAACAGCAAATGCCGCGAACAACCAGATCAATAGAAACGCCAGCATTGGAAGCCTCATAAAGCGCGTCAATAACATGCGGGTCGACAAGCGAGTTCATCTTCGCCCAAATCATTGCCGGCCTGCCGTTTTTGGCGTGATCGATTTCCTGAGCAATATGCTGCATAAGACTACTGCGCAAATTTACTGGCGACATCGCCATGCATTGCAGATCTGTTGGTTCAGCATAACCGGTAAAGTAATTAAACACCTGCCCCGCATCCCGGGCAATATCACGATTACAGGTAAACAGCGATAAGTCAGTATAGATCCTGGCTGTCTGCGGGTGATAATTCCCCGTCCCCATATGCACAAACGTCTGGGTACCGCGTTGATCACGTCGCACCACTAAGCTGACTTTAGCGTGCGTCTTTAACTCAATAAAACCAAATACTACCTGCACGCCGGCACGCTCCATGGCGCGAGCCTGACGAATATTTGCAGCCTCATCAAAGCGCGCCTTCAGCTCCACCAATGCGGTCACGGACTTACCCGCTTCAGCCGCTTCTATCAGGGCTTCAACGATTGGGCTGTCTTCCGAAGTACGATAAAGCGTTTGCTTAATGGCGATGACATTAGGGTCTCGCGCAGCTTGGCGCACAAACTGCACGACAACATCAAAGCTCTCATAGGGGTGGTGAACAATAATATCCTTCTCGCTGATCGCGGCGAAGCAATCACCTGCATGTTCACGAATGCGTTCGGGAAAGCGCGGATGATATGGTTCGAACTTGAGATGCGCTGGACCGAGATTAACAATTTGCGAGACCTGCGCCAAACCCACCAGACCATTCACAGTAATCACGTGGTCATGCGCAACTTCCATTTCCGCGACCACCAATTCGCGAAGATCCTCTGGCATGCTGCTTTCGATTTTCAGCCGAATGACGACGCCCCTCCGCCGCCGTTTTAGGGCTGTTTCGAACACTTGCACGAGGTCTTCCGCCTCTTCCTCAACCTCGATATCACTGTCGCGTAACACGCGGAACGTGCCCTGCCCCAACACCTCATAACCAGGGAAAGTGCGATCGACAAACATGGAAATCAGTGTCTCTAGCCGTAAAAATAGATACTGACCGTCGCTGAGATCATCGGGGAGACGGATGAAGCGCTCGAGTTGTTGCGGGATCGGCAATAAAGCGTTCATCGCCTTTTTATCGCGCTTACGAGACAATTGCAGGGCTAATGCAAAGCCCAAATTAGGAATAAACGGAAAGGGGTGTGCAGGGTCAATGGCCAATGGCGTCAAAACTGGCAGAACATTGTCGAGAAAATAATCTTCCAGCCAATCCGTTTGCGCCGCATTTAAGGCGTCGGCAGCCAATACACGTACCCCCTCGCCTTCCATTTCTTGCAGCAGGTTAAGCAAGGCTTTTTGTTGTGCCCGCATCAACTCATTGGCCCGCTCAATCACGGCCGATAATTGCTCCGCTGGTGTTAAGCCATCTTGGCTCCGCGATTTGACGCCAGCAGTTTTTTGCCCAATCAAACCCGCGACACGAACCATGAAAAATTCTTCCAAATTGGTTGCGGAAATCGAGAGAAACCGAAGGCGCTCTAGAACCGGATAAGAGAGATTATTAGCCTCTTCAAAGACACGCTGATTAAAAGCCAGCCAAGATAATTCGCGATTAATATAGCGCTCAGCGCGAGAGAATTTGCCGAACGCCTCAGCTGCTTCCTCGGAAAAGCGCGCATGTTTTTCTGGATGTGAAATATTATGCGTAACCATGTTTTTTGTTCCCGACCCTAGTGCGGCGTGCTTGCCGTCAAAAGCGTCCAAATATCAATATCATATAACAGTTTTATGACATTCTTGTCGACATTTCAGCAAGCACCTCAACCGCCAAAGCCCGAGTCAAGGGACGCTTTTGTGCCAAACTGACACGATCGAATGTGTCGACAAAAGCAGAGACGGCAGCGCAGCTTCGCTCGATCCGATCGAGCACGAAGCTTGCGACATGCTCGGCAATGCTGAGCTGCCGGTCATTAAGCAATTTCATCATAAGGCCTTCGAGCAAGGTGTCATCGGGGGCTAACAAGGCGACAGCAGGTAAGCCCAGAATGCGGGAGGAGAGATCTGGTAAAGAAATCAATAAGCTTCGCGGTGGCACTGCAGCCGTCATTAATACAGGAATTTTATAAGCGCGGGCTTCATTGAAGATATGAAACAGGTGGGCTTCATTAGCCACCCCCAAATTTTGCAAATCATCAATAGCGAGCCCAGACGCGGTGCGAACGCTATCGAGCGTTATACGTTCGATGCTATGGCCTGCCACAGCGACGGCGCCCATCGCATCGGCCCAGACATCGAGCAAATGAGTTTTCCCTGACGCCTCAGGACCGTATATCAACTGGATCGTATCATCCCAGCGCGCGCACCCATCAACCAATGCGACAGCCTCATGATTACACGGCGCAACCAGAAAATCCGAGCGACCAAGAGCACTACGATGTGGCAACGGTAATGGGAGCTGACGCGACATTTAACGGATAGAAACGAGGCTATAGTTGTTAAACCCTGGCACCAGGCGCAAACCGACTTGCTCGAGATTTGATTGCAGCTGGTCAATTGACCCAACAAATTCGAGCTTAAGAAACGCAGATCGCGTGCTGAGTTCGGTCAGGGTCACGTTGCGGATCAGACGGGTCTCGTTCAGTTGTGCTGAAATTCCACGCCACTCCTCAAACGACTCATAAGAGGCTTCCGCCATCAAACTCGTTTCGCGGCGCGATAAAATAGCTGTCGCCTGCTTCCAATTTTCGGCCATGTTGGCTTGCAACTCTGCGATCGCCCGTCGCCCTAAATCTTCCCTATCGGCGCCTAGAAAACTCAACACCTCAATCGCAACGTTTCCATTTTCATAACTATAAAGCGTTACACCCAGTTGCCCGTCAACATCGGCCAAAGCATGCACAACGTAAACGGAGGATGTTCCATAACGCGTTTTCAAAAGATCGATCCGCAACCGATCACCGCCAAGAATATCTTCCGCCGAGGCCTCGAGCGTGTCGCTAATATCGCCCAGCGGTAAAATCAGCGGCACTAGACTATTGGTAAGATCTTGCTCCTGCCACAAGCTCCTCCACCAATTCTCTTGCCAGAGCACGAGACCCTCGCGATCTTCCATAATTGGTAGCAAGAGAACAGGCTGAGCCTGTACCTCAGAGAGCGGAATTTCGCGATCATAGACCAACTCGCGGATACGCTCAGGCTTAAAAGAGACTGACAGCGCTGCCCGATAACGGCGCGGGCTGGTTTTCTCATCGGAAATCCGAAAACCAGACAAAATACTATCAAGATCGAGGGTTTGTGGCGCAGGTAGCTGGTCCCAATAAGACGCCGGCGTCAACCGTTTAAAAACCGTCTCAAGCGCTCTTTCATGCCCCGCCACCAGGGCGTTCTGCCGCGCCTCAGCCGAGGTATTAGCAGTCGCGTCCACCCGCACACCATTAACGGCAAAAATATCCCCTGCTATGGCAACATTAGTCCCGAAAACAATCAGCACAATCGCAAGTCGTAAAATACCTATCATATCACTCCTTTAGCATAGCTTTGTCGGCGCTTAATAGATAAATATGGCGGGTTAATGACACGATACCGGCAACAAGCTATAGTCGGCCAATACCCGAATCGTCTAGGCCAAGCTTTATGAGTTCCTCAAAAACCAAAACACCCACCACATACGCCAACAGTGGCGTTGATATTGATGCCGGTAATGCCCTCGTCCGGGATATAGGCCCTCTGGCAAAGCGCACGTCGCGCGCCGGGGCTGATGTCGCCTTGGGCGGTTTTGGCGGCCTTTTTGACCTCAAGGCCTGCGGCTTTAAAGACCCAGTTCTCGTCGCCTGCAATGATGGCGTTGGCACCAAGGTCAAGGTCGCCATAGAGGCTGGCCTGCATAGTACGATCGGCATTGATCTCGTCGCCATGTGTGTTAACGACCTCGTGGTGCAAGGCGCCGAGCCTTTATTCTTTTTGGATTATTACGCCACCGGAAAACTCGATCGCGAGACCGCACGGCAAGTCATTGCCGGCATATCCGACGGCTGTGTTGCAGCGGGGTGCGCTTTAATCGGCGGCGAAACCGCAGAAATGCCGGGACTTTACGCGCAAGATGATTATGACTTGGCCGGCTTTTCGGTTGGCGCTGTTGAACGCGATGCCATTCTACCGCGGGCCGACATTGCTGTCGGCGATGTTATTTTGGGGCTATCATCAAATGGCGTACACTCAAATGGCTACTCCCTCGTGCGCCGCTTAGTCAGCCAATCTGGCCATGATTGGAGCGACGCGCCACCTTTCGAGTCCGATCACGCGACCCTTGCCGAGGATTTACTGCGTCCAACACGGATTTATGTAAAATCTATCCTCAGTGCTTTGCGAGACGGGCACGCGATTAAGGCGCTGGCGCATATTACGGGTGGTGGTCTGACAGAGAACATCCCGCGCGTTCTGCCCGAGGGTAAAGCGGCACGTATAAAACTCTCGGCATGGCAACGCCCTAGCGTCTTTCAGTGGCTACAAGAAGAAAGTGGCACAGATGACAGCGAAATGCTGAAAACTTTTAATTGTGGTATTGGCATGGTCGTTGTCTGCGCCGAAGATGCCGTTGACAAGTTGCAAGCGCATTTCGAGCACTGCGGTGAGACCGTGTCACGGCTCGGACAAATCACGGACGATGCCAGTCAGGAAGTTGTTTATGACGCGTGACAGCGCCACCGCGCCGCTCCGTGTAAGCATTCTGTTTTCCGGACGTGGTAGCAACGTGCTGGCTTTGCTCGATCACATGATGCCACGCAATGAGGATTTCGCAATAGCGTCCTTGATCTGCAATCGACCCAATGCTGGTGGCATAGCGGCGGCGCATGAGCGCGGCTTGACCGTCAGCCTCATCGACCACACGCACTACGACACGAAAGCCACTTTTGAAGCGGCGATGCATGCGCAACTCACACGAGATGGAACCGAGCTTATTTGCCTAGCCGGCTTTATGCGCATCCTATCGGCCGATTTTGTTGGGCAATGGGACCAACGAATTATTAATATACACCCCTCGCTTTTGCCGCTCTACAAAGGTCTGGACACACATCGCCGCGCCCTTGAAGACGGCGCTAGTAAGCACGGCTGTAGCGTTCACTATGTGGTTCCCGAAATGGACGCTGGACCAGTAATTTTACAATCCGAAGTACCTGTGCGCGCCGATGACACCGAAGACAGCCTTGCAGCCCGCGTCTTGGCGGTCGAACACCCCACCTATTGCGCCGCCTTGGATCGCGTCGCAGCGGACATAAGACGCAACCGGAGCGCAAAAAAATAAGGCCGGGCAAGGCCGGCCTTAAAATTTACTAAACTCGCTCTAGGCTTCAGCCAACGAGCTCGTTATCAGCGAAGAAAAACTTGATTTCTTCGGCCGCCGTTTCAGGCGCATCCGAACCATGCACAGAGTTTGCTTCGATGCTCTCAGCAAAATCTTTACGGATCGTGCCGTCAGCGGCATCAGCTGGATTGGTGGCGCCCATAACTTCCCGATTGCGGGCAATCGCGTTTTCGCCGTCCAAAACCTGAACCACAACTGGTCCTGATGTCATAAAAGCAACCAAATCATTAAAGAACGGGCGCTCTTTATGCACGGCATAAAAGCCTTCGGCTTGTGCCTGGGTCATATGAATACGTTTCGAGGCCACGATCCGCAAACCCGCTGTTTCGAACCGGTCGATAATTTTACCGGTTAGGTTGCGCCGCGTTGCATCGGGCTTAATAATTGAAAAAGTACGTTCGATCGCCATGAACTCGTCCTCTATGTCGGATTAAAACTGAAACGGCTTATAAGCCTTTGCGTCGATCAAAGCAAGGCGTCAGCCGCGCTTCTCCCAAGCGCCGCCTTCATTCTGTTGCCAATAGGTCGGCGCGGCGCCGGCTTCACTGATTTTTTTCCAAAAACTCCGTGCGGCCTTAAGCGCCGCTTCATCTTGGCCGTCAAAAATATATACAACCCGCTGATAAGCGTCCGAGACCTCAGCCTCTGCCCCGTCAACCAAGAACAACACCTGCGCAGCATTCGGGCAGTCATCGCCATCAGTCAGCCAAATCGGCTGCATTGCCGCATGGTCAGCCATATTTGCATCGCCCTTTCGGGCATGGGCTAAAAAACTATGTTCCTTATAAATCCATAAATGCGAGCTCAAGGCCTCCAACTGTGCGGCCTCGGCAGATTTTACGACGCAGCGCCAGTCGCGCTGTAAAGACAATTCCAACAGGCGCGGCAAGACGTCGAACAATCCCTGCCGCTCAAGATGATAGAACAGATAGTCGGGCATTTACTCGTAATGCGCGCGCACAAAGCGATCAAGCAGCTTGACGCCAAAACCACTTGCCCAGCTTTGGCTGATCGGCGACTTGGGCGACCCCATTGCGGTTCCCGCAATATCTAAATGCACCCATGGCAATTTATTGACAAAACGCTCAAGAAATTGTGCCGCCGTGCTCGAGCCCGCATAGCGGCCGCCAATATTTTTCATATCAGCATTTGGCGTATTGATCATTTTGTCAAAATTATCATTCATTGGCATGCGCCACACCAGCTCACCCTCCGCTTTACCAACCGCATCAAGCTGAGCGCACAGCTTATCATTATTGGAGAACATACCGGCATAATCCTGCCCCAGCGCGATCATAATGGCGCCCGTCAAAGTCGCTAAGTCAATCATAAAGCGAGGCTTGAAGCGGTTCTGTGTGTACCACAGCGCATCGGCAAGTACGAGGCGTCCCTCCGCATCAGTGTTGAGGACCTCGATCGTTTGCCCCGACATTGAGGTCACAATATCGCCTGGCCGCTGCGCTGTCGACGATGGCATATTTTCAACAAGACCGATGACGCCTACGACATTAACCTTGGCCTTACGTTTGGCGAGCGACATCATTAACCCGGTTACCGCCGCAGCGCCGCCCATATCTCCCTTCATCTCTTCCATACCCGCTGACGGCTTTATCGAGATCCCGCCGGTATCGAAGCACACGCCTTTACCAATGAACGCTAGAGGTTTTTCTTTTGCGGCACCGCCGCGCCACTGCATAATGACCAACTGGCTGGGATGGGCACTGCCCTGCCCAACCCCCAATAAAGCGCCCATGCCCAAACGCTTCATCTGCGCTTCCGACAAAACCTCAACCTTCACGCCTAAGCGGATCAAGCCCTTAGCACGTTTGGCGAATTCAGGAGGTGACAAAACATTGGCTGGCTCATTGACGAGATCACGGGCCAGCAAAACACCATCGGCCATAGCGCTCAATTCGGCATATGCTGATTTAGCACGCGCCGTCGCGCCGCTGGCAACAATCAAACGTGAAGTCCGATTTGATTTCTTCTCTTTGGTTTTGTACTGGGTAAATTTGTAATCACCAAGTTTGGCACCTAGCGCAATCCGCGCCGCCGCCTCTTCCGTCTTATTGAGAAGCCCCTTCTCAAAAACCAGACAAAAGGATTTGCCATCGCCACACATCGCCGCCGCACGTCCACCAAGTTTTTCCCAGTCGGTGTTCGTCATATCGTTCACAGCGCCGACGCCGCACAAAATAATTTGATCCCGGCCACGCGCAGGCGCCAGCAAGGACAATTCTGAGCCTTTTTCGCCTTTGTAAGCTTTGACTTTGACCGCACGGCTTATCGAACCACCGGCTTCACGATCGAGCTGATTGCCAATGGCACCTAACTTGATGCCTTTGCCGTGAACCAAAATAACGGAACCTGTTTTGGGCAAAGTAGCATTGGCAAAACTGATGGTGAGAGACATTTTTAACTCCATTGAGAAAATAGCGGGCGGAGCCCATGGGGATTAAATTAGAGTACCAACCCAGATATGGGATTTAACGTAGATCTAGTCTAGGGTAAATCCGCTAATTATGATATGACAAACGTCAGTTTTTAATATGATGATTCAGTCCATCATAATATTCAGTCGTGACCATGGGTTTAAATATGTTAAATACACACGCGCAGAAACATTTTAATTTCAGGGTGGGTTCTGGTCTGATCGCAATGTTCGCTGTTATGTTGCTTGTTGCTTCTCAGGCCGTTGCAAAGCCCGCCCCGCGCGATGTGGAGGGCATTGCCGCCATCGTTAACGACAAAGTGATTTCTCTTTATGACGTCGACCAGCGGGTTCGGCTTTTTATGGTCACATCAGGGATTCCCGAAACACCTGAGACCGTCGACCGCTTGCGCGGGCAAGTATTGCGTTCCCTGATAGATGAGAAACTGCAGATGCAGGAAGCAGGCGATGCCGAAATCTCAATTCCGAGAGAGGCCATCGATGACAGCATTACGCGGCTGGCACAACAAGGAAATATGAACCTCGAGGAAATTCTAAAATTTCTGAAAGAAAATAACATTAACGAGAATACCTTGCGCTCGCAAATCGAAGCCGAATTGGCGTGGAGCCAATACGTCCGTCGCCGCTATGGCGGACGTATTTCGGTCAGTGAAACAGATATTGACGAGCAATATAACCGTGCCATGGAAGCTTTTGATCAACCGCGATTTTTGATCAGCGAAATTTTGCTGAGTTTTGATGGCTTCGGCGATCAGGCTCGCATTCAGCAAGTCATCGAGGAAATCATAACGCAGTTGAAATCCGGGGTTGATTTCGGCGCTATTGCGAGACAATTATCGGCCTCGGCGACAGCCGCGCGAGGCGGCGATGTCGGATGGGTTTACGCCGATCAACTCGACCCCAATTTGCGTCCTGTTTTGAATGCAATGAAGCCTGGCCAAATTTCGAATCCCGTGGCCACCCCAGCTGGTATATACATTATCGCCCTGCGCGATCGACAAGAAGGTGGCGGCAAGAGCCCGATGCGCAATCAATACGACCTGTTACAAATCCTCTCCAACAAAGATGCTGGTGAGGCCGCAATCAAGAAGATTGCTAGTAATTTTACAACCTGTAAAGCGGCGGAGGACTCCGCCAAACAAGCAGGCGCAACAGCGCAACGCACGGGCTTGCAACCACTCGGCGCCTTTGATGTAGGCTTGCGAGCTATTGTTGCACCGCTCGAAGCTGGCCAACTGAGCGATATACTCGAAGCCGATGATAAATGGGTGGTTTTTGCGGTCTGCGATCGTAAGGACGATATCGGCCTTGCGATCTCCCGCGATGCAATTTCGGACAACATTTACTCCCAACGCATGTCAATGATGGCGCGCCGGCATTTACGCGATCTGCGCCGCGACTCGGTGGTGGAATATCGCTAATGTTCAATGACGGCTTACCGCCGTTGCGCGATGTCCTACGGGAGTTTGATCTACAAGCCAAGAAATCTTATGGCCAGAACTTCCTGCTCGACCTCAATTTAACGCAACGTATTGCGCAATTTGTTAAGCCGAAAGATAAAACCATCATCGAAATTGGCCCTGGCCCAGGCGGTCTGACGCGAGCGCTTCTCGCCGAGGGGGCAGCCAAGGTGATTTGCATTGAGGCAGACCCGCGCTTCGCGCCAGCCCTATCGCAAATCGCGGCACGTTACCCTAACCAACTCGATGTCCATATTGGCGACGCCTTGGCCTTACACCCAAATGATCTGGTTTCGGGGCCATATTATATTGCCTCCAACTTGCCATATAATATTGGAACGGCGTTGCTCACAAAGTGGCTGGAGGATGAATGGCCACCGCGCTGGCAAAGCCTAACGCTGATGTTTCAAAAAGAGGTCGCGCAGCGCCTCATAGCGCCTGCAAACTCTAAGCCCTATGGACGCTTATCGATCTTGACCCAATGGCGCAATGACGCCGAAATTCTGCTGACCCTGCCGCCAGAGGCTTTCGTGCCGCCCCCCAAAATCAGCTCGGCGGTGATCCAAATTACGCCACGAACGCCGCTTTTCCCAGCCGACCAGAAAACATTATCAAAAGTGACAGCCGCCGCGTTTAATCAGCGCCGCAAAATGTTGCGCAGTAGCCTAAAACAGCTATGCTTAAACCCAGAAGAGCTTCTCACGACTTTGGGAATAGAGCCCACGAGACGCGGGGAAACCCTATCAATCGAAGAATTCTGTACCATATCAAACGCTGTGTCAGGGGAGAAAAAATGAAAAGCCAAGCCATTACCGCATTCGGACAACCATTAAGCGAAGTTTCAACCGAGCTTCCCCAACCCAGCGGCAGTGAAGTGCTTGTCGAAATATCGCATTGCGGCGTCTGTCATTCGGATGTGCATTTTCATGATGGTAATTTTGACTTTGGCAATGGGCAGAAGCTTGACCTCACAAGTAAGCCACTGCCGATGATACTCGGGCACGAGATTGAAGGCGTTGTCGTCGCCATTGGCCCTGACGTTAAGAATGTCAAAATTGGTGACCGCCGCGTTATTTACCCGTGGATTGGCTGTGGTGAATGTGCCATCTGCAAGCGCGGCGATGAGCATTTGTGCAATTTGCGCGCTTTGGGGGTAAATTTACCTGGCGGGTTTTCGAGCCATTGTTTGGTTCCGCATGAACGTTATTGTCTCGATTGCGAGGGCATTGCGCCGGGCCTCGCCAGCACCTATATGTGCTCTGGCATAACCGCTTATTCGGCGCTTAAATATTTCTCGCCCGTATCGGCCGATGAGCAAGTGCTGATTGTCGGCCTTGGTGGCGTTGGTATGATGGGCTTACAATTTGCGCTCGCTATGTTTGATAAGCCGCCTCTAGTTGCTGATATTGATGAAGGCAAACTACAGGCCGCCTTGGGCGCTGGCGCTGGTGGCGCTTATAACACCAAAGACGCAGGCGCCATCAAACAGCTTTTGAAAGACACGAATGGTGGCGTTCCCGCGGCCGTCGATTTTGTCGGCGCTGAAGGCTCGCTGGCCTTCGCCAATGGCGCTATCCGCAAAGGCGGTGAAATTCGTATTGTCGGCCTGTTCGGCGGTAGCTTTGCTTCACCGATCCCTCTCTTCCCGTTGCGCGGCATTTCCATTGCCGGCTCTATGACAGGCTCGCTCGCCGATACAATTGAAATGCTTGAGCTTGTTAAAGGTGGCAAAATCAATCCGATCCCAGTCGAAATGCGCCCCATGACCGCTGCCAGTGACACGCTCGATGATTTACGCCAAGGTCGTATTTTGGGTCGTGTCGTCCTGACACCATCAACCTAGAGGCTATCGCGCAATCGTTTAACGAAATCTGTTAGCCCTGTTTGGCGGGCCCGGCGTTGCCGCTCCGCGGCGAGAATTGCGCGCACCGTCTCTAGGCTTTTATCAATGTCTTCATTGACCACGACATAGTCATATTCGGCATAATGGCTGATCTCGTCCGATGCTTTTGACATGCGTCGCGCAACCACATCAGCACTATCTTGCGCACGGTTTAACAGGCGCCGCTCCAGTTCCGCCGCCGATGGTGGCAATACAAAGACCCGAACCAAATCGTCAGCCGCTGCCTCGAGCAATTGTTGTGTGCCTTGCCAATCGATATCGAACAAAATATCGCGACCCTGCGCCAAGGCCTGCTCAACTGGTGCACGCGGTGTGCCGTAATAATGATCGAATACCTTCGCCCATTCGAGAAGAGCGCCCGCATTACGCATCTCGCCGAAACCTTGATTATCGACAAAATAATAGTCATGCCCTTCGCGCTCACCGGGTCGCGGCGGACGGGTGGTGACCGAAATCGACATATCGATCTGATCATCACCAGCTAGAAGCGCGCGGGATAAAGTTGTCTTACCCGCCCCCGAAGGCGACGACAGGACCAGCATCAGTCCTCGACGATGAATGTTTAAATCTGATTTTTGACGCTCTGTCATAGATCTATATATCAACGATTCGAACGCCAGCGGCGGACATTTGCATTATGCGCCTCGAGCGTTTTGGCAAACGCATGGCCGCCACTGCCATCAGCGACAAAAAACAAATAATCCGTTTGCGGCGGATTGAGAACCGCGTCTATCGAAGCGCGCCCTGGGTTAGCGATCGGGGCGGGTGGCAAGCCTTTGATAACATAAGTATTATAAGGCGTCTCGCGGACAATCTCGCTCCGTCGGATCGGGCGACCAAGTGCCTTTTGCCCCCCCGTCAAACCATAGATAATGGTCGGATCGGACTGCAATCGCATTTTAGCCCGCAGTCGGTTGATGAATACCGAAGCCACCAAGCCCCGCTCAGCCTCTATACCCGTTTCTTTTTCGACGATTGAGGCAAGAATAATTGCTTCGTCAGGCGTGTTCAGAGGCACATCAGGGGACCGCTTTGCCCAGACCGCTTCAAGGTAGCGTCGCATGGCACTTTGCATGTCCCGCACCAAAGCCCCACGATCACTCCCCCGCGGTACATGATAGGTTTCCGGCAAAAGACTACCTTCGGCAGGAATTTCGCGGACATCTCCCGACAGAATAGGTAAATCCTGCAGTAGCGCTATAATTTGATAGCTCGTCAATCCTTCGGGAATAGTCACGGCATGAAGATACACATCGCCGCGGCGCAATTTCTCGACCACATCGCGCATTGAGACGCGACCAGAAAAGACATACTCGCCCGCCTGCAATTGAGTGCCGAGCCCGCGCACGCGGGTCACTAAGCTAAATACGCCCGATGAACGGACAATCCCTTCAGCTTCTAATTTGTCGGCGATAACGCGCAGTGGTTTTCCTGCCTCCACAAGGACACGTTTATCGGGGCCAATTTGAAACGGAATAAAATAGACGCTGCAATAACCACACAGAACAAGCAGAAAGCAGATACCGGCAAATATTACACGGCGAAACCAAACAGTCTTGATCACTCAACCGCCTTGAATATTAGCGAAGCATTGGTGCCACCAAATCCAAATGAATTAGACAGGGCAATCGACACTTTTGCCTCTTTAGCTTGGTTCGGCAGCAGATCAATTTCGGTCTCAACCGATGGGTTCTCAAGATTTATCGTTGGCGGCAAAATACCATCACGCATTGCCAAGAGACAGAAAATAGCTTCTACCGAACCCGCGGCTCCGAGCAAGTGGCCAATAGCCGATTTCGTTGACGACATTTGCAAGCCTGCTGCGGCGGCACCAAATAGCCGTTCGACAGCGCGCAGCTCAATCTCATCGCCAACTGGCGTTGAAGTGCCGTGCGCATTGACGTATCCAATCTCAGATAAATCGATACCCGCGCGTTTGACCGCCGCCTGCATAGCGCGGAAGCCGCCCGAGCCATCAGGCGCCGGTGACGTGATGTGATAGGCATCGCCCGAGAGACCATAGCCAATAACTTCACCATAAATCCGCGCGCCGCGCTTTTTCGCGTGCTCATATTCTTCGAGAACGACGACGCCTGCGCCTTCACCCATAACAAACCCATCGCGATCGCGGTCGTAGGGACGTGACGCGCGCTCGGGTGTGTCGTTAAAATTTGTTGATAAGGCGCGACATGCGGAAAACCCAGCATAGCCGAGACGGCCAATCGCCGACTCTGCACCACCCGCTAACATAACGTCGGCATCATCGAGAGCAATCAGACGTGCCGCATCACCGATCGCATGCGCCCCCGTCGAGCAGGCGGTCACAACAGCGTGGTTGGGGCCTCGGAAATTGTGATTAATCGATACATGCCCCGAGACAAGATTGATCAACTGCCCCGGAATAAAGAACGGGCTGATGCGGCGTGCACCCTTTTCGAGCATGGTCTCGACACCTTCGACAATACCATTAAGGCCGCCGATGCCCGCGCCGATCATTACACCTGTACGATTTTGCTGTTCTTCGGTTTCGGCACCAGCATCCTTGCCGCCAGTCTGACGCTGGCCATCATGACACTGCCGTTGGTCATCGTGGCATCCAAGGAGTCGATGCAAGCGGTACCGCAAGCCTTTCGCGAGGCCAGCTGGAACATGGGCGCCACCCGCTGGCAGACCATCCGCCGCGTGGTACTGCCGAATGCCATCCCCGGCATCCTTACCGGCCTCATTCTCGAGATATCGCGCACCGCCGGCGAGACCGCCCCCATCATGTTCACCGGTGCCGTGTTCTTCACCCCGTTCCTGCCACAGGGGATCTTCGACCAGACCATGGCCATGCCACTGCACCTGTTCGTGGTCGCCACCCAGGTGCCGGGCGTCCCGGAGGACCTGCCCTACGGCGTGGCCTTGATGCTCATCGCCCTGGTGCTGTTCATGAACGCCCTTTCCATCGCCTTCCGGGCCTGGCTGCGGGGCAAGAAAAAATGGTAGCCGGCATGCAGCCGCCCGCGAACGAACCCGGCGCACAGGTGGAAGCGGCGAACATCAAACTGGCAGTGCGCGACCTGTCGATCAG
>CBFHZM010000021.1:0-27950 GCA_965660195.1 Alphaproteobacteria bacterium | reverse complement strand
TCCCGGAGTGGAAAATGCTTTACGTCGTTTTCTAGCCCTGCCCGATCGTTACGTTCTTTTATTATCTAACGCCCCGCGCCCGGGGAGCACGGTGCAAGAGCGCTTGCACGAAATCGGCCTGCCGGACGACTGCTATAGCGGTATCTTAACCTCGGGCGATGCAGCGCGCGCACTTGTCGCTGAGAAAAATGAGGCGGGCCTAAAGGGGTATCATGTCGGACCTGCCAAAGATGCCGACTTAGTAGCAGGCTTTGAAGATGCGCTGACAGATTTTTCTTCAGCTGACTATATTCTCCTCTCGGGCCTCTATGATGACATGACCGAGACACCTGATGACTACAGCGATACGATCAAAACTTGGCGCGCGCGTGGGTTAGAAGTGATCTGCGCTAACCCAGATCGCCTCGTGCCCTTTGGCGACCGCTATATTTACTGCGCTGGCGCGATAGCGGAAGTCTATGAAAACGCGGGAGGTAAGGTAACATGGTTAGGCAAACCCCATGCACATGTCTATAACCTCGCGCGCGCGCGCCTCAGCACCATGGGTGCTGGATCGCGTATTTTGGCGATCGGCGATGGCCCAAAAACTGATATTCTGGGCGCCAATCGCGCTGGTATAGACGTCGCCTTTATTGCAGGCGGCTTGGGTCAAGCGCAAAACCGTTTTGACCTCGACTCTGCTCAAGGCGTAACAGATTTCCTAGCGACCGAGGACGCCAAAGCACAAGCGGCCATGAAGCATCTGGTATGGTAATATCTGGCGCAAGATGTAAAGAGGTAAAATCATGGCGGCGGAAAACATTTTAATTCGTGCCCTATCCGATGTCACAGATGACCATCGCGGCGGCGTCATCGCTATTGGTAATTTTGATGGCGTCCATCGCGGTCATCAAAAAGTGATCGAAGCCGCTCGCGCCTGCGCTGATAAGCTCGAATGTCAGCTTGGGGCCATGGTGTTCGATCCACATCCGGTAAAATTTTTTAATCCCGAAGTGCCACCCTTTCGCCTTACCCGCATTGAAAAGCGAGCCGCGCTGCTGCGCGAAGCTGGCACAGATTTCACCTTAGCTTTAAATTTTAACAAAGCCATTGCCGAACTCGATGCCCGTGCTTTTATCGACCAAATCCTAGTTCAGGCCTTAGACGTCAAAGCCGTCGTCATTGGCCATGATTTTCATTTCGGTGCTAAGCGATCGGGATCTCCGGAACTCCTCGCGGCGGTCGGACGCGAACTAGGCTTTGAAGTGGTTGTCGTCGCCGCGGCCCATCGAGACAATGCCCCCACACCTTTTTCCTCGTCGGAAATTAGGGACGCTTTAGCCCGAGGCGATCTTAAAGCCGCAACGCGCTGGCTAGGGCATCCGTGGAGTATCGATGGCGAAGTGGCCAGAGGTGATCAGAGGGGACGAACCATCGGTTTTCCGACCGCCAATATTGAGCTTGATGATTTCACACGCCCAGCCTTTGGCGTCTATGCCGTCCAGGCTCAAATCCTCGACGGCCGTAACGGTTCCGAATTCATCAATGGTGTCGCCAATATCGGTATGCGCCCCACCGTCGGTACTTTAGCACCGCGGCTCGAGGTTCATCTGTTCGATTTTGCCGACGACCTGTATGGGCAATGGCTCGATGTCAGTCTGCTACATTTTATTCGACCCGAGCAAAAGTTTGATGGTTTAGAGGCCCTCAAGCTTCAAATCGCCAAGGACAGCGAGACGGCGCGCCAGATTTTGAAAAACATATAGGCTTTGCAAGTGCCGCAACGACTGTTAAAAACGCGCCATGACTGAACACCGCGATTATAAAGATACGCTGATCCTGCCTCAGACTGATTTTCCGATGAAAGCCGGCCTGCCCAAGCGCGAGCCGGAAATTCTTGCGATGTGGCAAAAGATTGATCTCTATAAACAACTGCGGGCGCAGTCGGCGGGGCGGCCCAAATTCGTCCTACATGATGGCCCCCCCTACGCTAACGGCGATATTCATATCGGCCATGCCATGCAAAAAATTGTCAAAGACATCATTGTGCGGGCGCATCAGATGATGGGGGCTGACGCGCCATTTGTGCCAGGCTGGGATTGTCATGGCTTGCCAATCGAATGGAAAATTGAAGAGCAATATCGCGCTAAAGGTCAAAATAAGGACGAGGTACCGGCGAGCGAGTTCCGCGCTGAATGCCGTAGCTTCGCGCAAAAATGGGTCGATATCCAAAGCGCACAATTCCAGCGCCTTGGCGTTCTCGGCGACTGGACCAATCCCTATACGACCATGGCATTCGCGGCAGAGGCAACGATCGTTGCCGAGTTCCAGAAATTTATTATGGATGGCAGCCTCTATCGCGGGTCGAAGCCCGTCATGTGGTCGGTGGTCGAAAAGACGGCGCTGGCGGAGGCTGAGGTCGAATACGAAGAACATGTCTCACCGACCATCTTTGTAAAATTCCCAGTGCGCGATGCCGACTGTGATACGCAAGACCTGTTCGCGGTGATTTGGACAACAACGCCTTGGACTATTCCCGGCAACCGCGCCATCGCCTATGCCGCTCATTTGTCTTACGGCATTTATCAGACGCCACGCGGCCGCCTCGTCCTGTGCGATAATTTGGCCGCACAAGTGCTCGCGGCAGCTCATATTGAGGACTATTCGCGCGAGGGCGATATCAACCCTGGCAGCATTCGTGCCTGTCATCACCCTTTGCACGAACATGGCTACAGCTTTGATGTGCCAGTGCTGGCTGGTGATTTTGTCACCGATGACACTGGTACGGGCCTTGTTCATATTGCGCCGGGGCACGGCCAGGATGACTTTGAGCTGGGCCGGCAAAATAATGTCGAAGTGCCCTTTACCATTGATGAAGCCGGTATTTATCTCGACAGCGTACCGCTATTTGCGGGCAAATGCGTCTTGCGGCCAAATGGCAAAGACGGCGACGCTAACACGGCTGTATGCGAGGCCCTGCGAGACGCCGATGCGCTTCTGGCGCAAGGTAAATTACGCCACCAATACCCGCATAGTTGGCGGTCGAAGGCCCCGTTGATTTTCCGCAATACGCCACAATGGTTTATTTCGATGGAAAAACGCAACTTGCGCCAGACCGCTTTAACGGCGATTGACCAAGTCGAATGGCTACCAACGGCCGGCCGCAACCGCATTCACGCCATGGTTGAAAACCGCCCCGATTGGGTGGTGTCGCGCCAGCGTGCCTGGGGCGTGCCACTAACTATTTTCGTCGATAAAGCCTCGGGCGATCTATTGCGCGACGAAGCCGTAAATCAACGTATCTGCGCTGCCATTGCTGAACGTGGCGCCGATGCATGGTTTGATACTGATCCGCAAGAATTTTTGGGGTCCAACTATAATGCGGCAGATTATGAGCGCGTCACCGATATTTTAGATGTGTGGTTCGACAGCGGCGTTACGCACGCCTTCGTGCTCGAGCAACGCGAGGAGCTGCATTGGCCCGCCGATCTTTATGTAGAAGGCTCAGACCAGCATCGCGGGTGGTTTCAATCATCTTTGCTCGAGGCCTGCGGCACACGCGGTCAAGCCCCCTATCGGCAAGTGCTGACGCATGGTTTTGTGATGGATGAAAAAGGTCACAAAATGTCAAAGTCGACTGGCAATGTCGTCGACCCGCTAAAGCTTATCGACCAGTCTGGCGCCGATATTATTCGGCTTTGGGTGATGAGCTCGGACTACACGGAAGATCTTCGTATCGGTCCGGAAATCATCAAAACCAACACCGATGCGTATCGTAAGCTTCGCAATACGTTCCGCTTCATGCTCGGGAATTTAAACGGCTATGACGCAGCCCAATCGGTCGCGCCCGAGGATATGCCGGAACTTGAGCGTTATATGTTGCACCATCTGCGCCGTCTCGATGAGCTAGTACGCACCGCTTACACACGGCACGATTTCCGCCGCGTCTATCAAAATCTATTCAACTTTATGACAATTGATCTGTCGTCCTTTTATTTTGATATTCGCAAAGATGCCTTGTATTGCGACGCGCCCTCGAGCCCGACGCGGCGCGCATGCTTGACGGTTTTGAACCACTTATTCGAGTGTTTAACCGCTTGGCTCGCACCTGTCCTGGCCTTTACGATGGAGGAAGTATGGCAGAACCGACATCCGGATGAGAGTTTCTCGGTTCACATGCGGCAATTCCCCGAAACCGATGTCAATTGGCTTGCACCTGAACTGGCGAGCAAATGGACACATATTCGGGCCATTCGTCGGGTCGTCACAGGCGCGCTCGAAATTGAACGCCGCGAAAAACGCATTGGGTCGAGCCTTGAAGCCGCGCCGATTGTTTATGTGACCGACCAAGAAGCTTTCGCCGCCATGCAGGGCGTTGACATGGCCGATGTTTGTATCACATCGCAAATTGAACTTCGGCAAGACGCCCCGCCTGCCGAGGCATTTGTCGATGAAGATATTGCCAATGTTGGCGTCGTGCCTGCCCTTGCGGTTGGTAAGAAATGTCAGCGCTCGTGGAAAATACACCCCGATGTTGGTTCGATACCGGGTTATCCTAATCTAACCCCGCGCGATGCGGCAGCGGTACAGGAATATGACGCCCAGACCCAGTAGTGCGCTGCTCGCGATAATCGCGCTGGCAGCCCTAGTGTTAGATCAGGCGAGCAAATGGGGGATCTTGTCGCAACTCGGCGACGTCGATGCAACGCCTGTCGCTATATTGCCTTTTCTGGATTTCGTTTTGGTTTGGAATACAGGCATCAGCTATGGCTTGTTGGCCGATCACAGCCAACTTGTCCGTGTTGGGCTGATAACCCTTAGCCTGCTGATCATCGGGTTTTTGCTGTTTCTCGCGTACCGCGAGCCGCACCCCTGGTTGCGTTTTGCCTATGCCCTGATTATTGGTGGCGCTTTGGGGAATGTCATCGATCGCGTAATCCATGGTGCGGTGGTGGATTTCATAAGCCTGCATGGCTTTGGCTATTATTGGTATGTCTTTAATATCGCCGATATTTGGATCACGATGGGCGGGGTTGTTGTCGTTTGGCTGAGTGTAAAGCCTAGCAAAACGGAACTGGGATAAGTATGCGTGGCACTGGCTTTTGTCGGCAATAAGTGTTACAAAATCACAGTTTTTGGTTCAGATAAGGTCTTATGATGAAACGTTTTCTTTTGTTGGCTTTAATGATTGCCCCGCTCGCTGCTTGCGGTACCTTGAAAGATACATTCGGTTTCACCAAAAGGCCGCCAGACGAGTTTCAAGTCATCACCAAAGCACCTCTGGTTATTCCACCAGACTTTACTCTGCGCCCACCGCGTACATCGGAAACAGCGCAAGTTCAATTCTCCTCATCGCTGGCGGCTCGCGACCTGCTTTTGGGGGATACGGGGCCAAATGAACCCGCTAGTTTGAGTGAAAAAAACCTGCTCGCCCGCGCCGGTGCGGAAGGCGACAATAGTGAAATTCGTTTGACAATCGACAATGAAAGTCGCCAAACTGACGACGCTGAACCAAGTCTTGTAGAACGTTTGTCCTTTGGCTTAATCGGCGGAAAATAAAAATAAAATATTAAGCGACCAAAGGGATCGCAATGCGACCACAACGCCTAACTTTAACGACCCTTTTCCTGGGTTTCTTGCTGCTGGGCTTTGCAGCCTATGCTGAGCCAGTTGAATTTCAACGCGCAAAATTGGCCAATGGCCTCGATATTATTGTTATCCCGCACCATCGCGCGCCAACCGTCACCCATATGCTGTGGTACCGTATTGGTGGGGCTGACGAACCTGCCGGCCAGTCGGGCATTGCACATCTATTTGAACATTTGATGTTCAAAGCCACAGAGACCCGACCTGCGGGCGCCTTCTCTAAGATTATCGCGGGCATGGGCGGGCAAGATAATGCGATGACCTTGGCTGATCTGACTGCCTATTTTCAACGCATTCCGAAGCAATACCTATCGCAAGTCATGGCCATGGAAGCCGATCGCATGGTGAACTTGCAATTAACCAAGCAAGATTTCGATACCGAGCGGAAGGTTGTCTTGGAAGAGCGCTCAATGCGCGTCGACCAACGTCCCGAACGCCGCGCCCATGAAGTCATTATGCAACAGCTCTATGGTGATCACCCTTACGCAATCCCAACGATCGGATGGCGGCGCGAAGTTGAAACCATGCCTTATGCTGCCGCCCGCGATTTTTATAAAGCCTATTATGCGCCGGATAATGCGCTTCTTCTGGTTGTCGGCGATACAACGCTTGACGAGGTGCAAGCTTTAGCGGAACAACATTTCGGCGCTATCCCCGCCAGCGGTGCAAGCCGACCCAAGCGTCCGAAATTGCGCTTTGGTGACCAAACTGCGGCGGCGAAGGACACGCTCAAATTTAGCGATCCACAATTTCAACAGTATATCTGGCAACGTATCTATCGGGTTGAACCCCTGACAACCGATAATCGGCGAGAGGTGGCTGCGCTTGCCATTGCCATCGATTTGCTCGGCGGCGATAGCAATAGCTTACTGTATTCTGACCTGATCCGGCAAAACGCTATCGTGCAGACCGTCAGCGCCGATCTATCCTATTACCAAAAAGACGCGGGGGAAGTGAGCTTATATGCGACGGTTGACAGCAAAGACGCGCTGGCGGTGCTCGATCAGGCAGTCGACCAAACCATTGCCCGTCTGGTAGCCGGCGGGTTTAGCGATGCAGATGTCCGCCGCAGTGCGCGCAAATTAGCCGCCAGCTTCTTATACGAACAGGACGGTCAAGCCTCGATGGCGTTCTCCTTTGGCCTCGCTTTGGCCGTGGGCCTCGATGACCGGGGGATCCTGAATTGGGCTGACGACCTTCAAGCGGTCTCACGCGCCGATGTGGTTCGCGCCATTAATAAAAACATGATCATCTCACAGTCGATTTCGGCGCATTTAGGGCCAGACTTATGAGATTAATCGTCACCTGCTTATTACTTTTAGTCTTTTCGAGACCGGCTTTTGCCTTTTTGACCATCACCGAAGTCGAAAGCCCGCAGTCGCGGCTTTCCGCCTGGTTAGTTGAAGACTCACGTCTGCCAATTGTGACGATAAAATTAACCTGGCGCGGCGGTACCGCTTCCGACCCCGATGGCAAATCGGGCCTCACGAGCTTGCTCTCGAGCTTGATGAATGAGGGCGCAGGAGAACGCGACGGTGCGCGCTTCCAAGAAGCCATGGCCAATATTGGTTTGCAATTTGGATTTGAGGCCGATATTGACAGTTTATCGGCAACCATCCGTTTCATGACAAGCTATCGCGCGGAGGCCGAAGCTTTATTAACCGACGCTTTATCCGAGCCACGATTTGACGATGAGGCTATTGCGCGGATGAAGTCTGAGCTGAATGCCATTATCGCCTACAACAAACAAAACCCAGGCAAAGTTGCGCGCGAGGCATGGTTTGCCAGCGCCTTCCCAAAACATCCCTATGGACGTCCTACCGATGGGAAGCCTGAAGAAACAGCCCGCCTCACGCGGCAAGATTTGATAGCCCACCGCGCTAGCCTGTTGGCGCGCGATAACCTGTATATCGCCGCCGTCGGCGATATCTCGCCACAACAATTAGAGCAATTTTTAGATCGGGTTCTAGGTGCGCTCCCAGCGCGTAACAGTGCCAGTCTGCCGCCAGCGCAGCAACCGATCACAGGCCGCCTTGCAGTCGAGCCCTGGCAAGGGCCGCAGAGCGCGGTTGTCTTTGGTCTACCGGGGGTAGCCACATCCGATCCCGATTTTTTCGCCGCCTATGTAATGAACTATATTCTGGGCGGCGGCGGCTTCGCATCACGCTTGATGGAAGAATTACGCGAAAAGCGCGGCCTGACCTATGGGGTCTATAGCAATTTACACGAGATTGACGGCGCCCCACTGTGGCTCGGGCAATTCGCCAGCCAAAACGATAAAGTGCGCGAGGGGCTTAATTTGTTGCAGGCTGAGATGCGGAAGATGCGCGAAACGCGCCCCACAGAGGAAGAGCTTGAGGCCACCAAAAACTACCTGATTGGCGCTTACGCTCTACTCTTTGATAGCGGCAGCTCAATCGCCCAGCAGATGATTAATGTGCAATGGCGGGGATGGTCGCGTGACTATTTTGAAAACCGTTCTGCAAAAATCAGAGCTGTCTCCGCCGCTGACGTCCAAAGGATCGCCCAACGCTTGCTCTCCCCCGACGACTTATTGGTGCAAATAGTTGGACAACCGGAGGATCATAGCCCAGACTAGCGCACCATGTTTTTCTTTCCGCTTCGCGATGATAATGACACTTCAAGTCGTCCAGTTATCACCTGGATTATATTTGGCATTTGCATCGCCGCTTTCATGTGGCAAATCGGGCTCGGACCCGCCGAACGCGATATGATCCTGGCTTATGGCATGATCCCAGCCCGCATATTTGGTTATGTCTCAATGCCGGAGGAGCTTTTACTGTTGCCGGGCTGGATGACCTTGATCAGCTCTATGTTTATGCATGGCGGCTTTATGCATCTCGCAGGCAACATGCTGTATCTATGGATTTTTGCCGATAATGTTGAGGATAGTACCGGGCCTTGGCGTTTCATTCTTCTCTACAGCATCAGCGGCTTCGTCGCCGCCTTTTCCCACGCACTGATGGAACCAAGTTCGACAACCCCGATGATTGGCGCCAGCGGCGCCATTGCTGGCGTCCTCGGCGCCTATTTAATGTTACACCCGCGCGCCAATGTGAAATGTATTATCGGGATTTTTATCTTCTTCCGCTTTATCAATGTGCCAGCATTCTTGGTCTTGAGCGGCTGGTTCGCCTTACAATTTATTGGCCTAAGCGCAAATGATGGCCCCGTCGCTTATATGGCGCATATCGGTGGATTTATAGCCGGTGTCGCGCTCGTCCCCTTTTTAAAGCGCCGCGATGTCAAACTCTTCGACACGCCGCATAGTCGTCCCTTCGAAATTAGCCAAGAGTATCGGCCACGACATATCCCGCAAATTCCGCCGCGCTAGAGCTTGCCGCCAAGCCGCGCAAGGCCTATCATAACGATCATTATCGCCCATAGTCGGTGTCGCAGAGGAGTCCTAACCCCATGAATCTCAACGACTTAATTGAGAAAATTGGTCCCTATATTGCCAGCAATGCGGAAGTTCTCGCCTTTATCGCTGCCGTTGTAGCGACCATCTTAGTGTTAGTGCTTTTGTTCCGACTAAATTCCAGTGCGCAGCCGCAACAGCCGGCAACAGCAAGCCCCTCAACCGCTACAGCACCGATCGACAAACCCGTGACCGCGGCGCCGCTCAGAAGCCCCCTGACTGGTAGTGACAATATTAACGCCTCAGTTCCAAAGCCAGAAAAACAGGCGACTGCCATCGCCGAGCAATTCGCCCCCGCATCGCCAAGCCAAACGCTCAGCAGCACGGCCGCCGCCAAGACGCCAACAGCGCCCCCAAAAGAGCCCGCCCCCATAGAACCGCAAGACGTCGCGTCAAAGGATCTTCAGGCGATAGAGGCTGAGTTAATTGCGCTCAAGGCCTTGTTTAAAGATGGTCATATATCAGCGCAAATTTATGCGCTTAAATCGCAACAAATTGCGCGGAAATTGACGAGCGTCTAATCCTCGTTCGGATCGACGCGCATCTCGGCAATCTGACTGATCGCTTCTGTGATCACTTCGCGCGCAATCAGAGGCATTTGCTCATTCAACCAACGCTGCAGCAAAGGGCGCATCACATCGGAAATCGCCTCGCGGACAACATCGCGCGACTGGTTGGTGTCGAAGACACTCGAAAAACGCAGAAACTGCGCCCGCAAAACGATCAATGCTTCTTCGCTGATCGCTAAATCGAGGTCTTTGACATATTGGTCGAGATCAGCACGAGCAATTGAGGGCGCGATATTTTGATCCCCATCGGCACTCGCCTGTTGGTCTTTCAGCGCTGCCTCGGCCTCGGCCACAAGATTTTGAATGGAACTGCGGACCTCAGTCTCGAGGCGAGTGGAAGCTAGCGACATAATATTACCCCTTTTCACGCAAAATAACATCTATACCGTCGGATGCAAAGGGCTGAAGCGTGAAGATGCATGGCGATGACAGAATTTAATTGCCGAAACGATAAAGCGATGTCAAAATTTTGTTTTTAGGAGGCATTCAGATGGCAGAACTTGAAATCATTCCTCGCGAAACTGGGCTAGGCGCTGAAGTTGCTGGCCTGAACATCGCCGCCGGTGTGAACGACGATGACTTTGCACAGTTAAAAAGTGCCTTTATCGACCACGGCTTATTGTTTTTCCGCGATCAGGATATCACGCCCGAACAACATATCGCCTTCGCGGAGCGTTGGGCGCCCATCAATGTGAATCGGTTCTTCACCGCCGTTGCCGACTACCCGCAAATCGCTGAGGTCCGAAAAGAGCCGGAGCAAACCCAGAATATTGGCGGTGATTGGCATACCGACCATTCTTACGACATTATTCCGGCCATGGGGTCGATTTTGCTAGCGCGCGAGACGCCACCCGTTGGCGGCGATACACTGTTTAGCTGCATGTACAAGGCCTATGAGACCCTCTCCCCGGGCCTGCAAAAAACTTTGCGCGGCATGAAAGCTGTGCATTCGAGCCGGCACGTGTTTGGTGACTTATCGCCTTATGCAAAAGAAATGGAGGAACGCTTGGGCAATAGCTTTATGGCTTTGCAAGACGCCGTCCATCCAGTGATCATTAATCACCCCGAAAGTGGACGCCCAGCGCTTTACGTCAACCCAGCCTTTACAACGCATTTCGATGGTTGGACGGTTGAGGAGTCGAAACCTCTGCTGACCTACCTTTATCAGCATGCGGCACGCGAGGAGCACACGACACGTTTCAACTGGGCCCCCGGCTCAATTGCTTTTTGGGACAATCGTTGTACCTGGCATAATGCCTTAAATGATTATCAGGGGCACCGCCGTGTCATGCACCGGATCACTTTAGAAGGGTCGGAAATTTCCGGTTTTTAGTCAACGATCGGCTTAGTCAAGGCATAGCCCGTACTGCGCACGGTGCGGATCATATCGGGCTTTTTTACTTTTCCGTTGGGACCTTTGTTGAGGGCGCGGCGCAAACGGCTCATGTGGACATCGACCGTGCGCTCTTCGACATAAACACCGTGTCCCCAAACCTTATCGAGCAATTGCTCACGGCCAAAGACGCGCTCAGGGCGCTCCATCAAAACGCTCAACAGCTTAAACTCTTTCGACCCTAAGACCACTGGATCTCCATCGCGTGTTACGCGCATTGTCTCAGGGTTTAACTCAAGCCCGCAAAAACTCATGCCGCCTTGCATTAGCGACGGGCGGGCGCGCCGTAACAGCGCATTAACACGCGCCACCAGTTCACGCGGCGAAAAGGGTTTCGCGACATAATCATCGGCGCCACTATCAAGACCCAAAGCACGGTCGCCGTCCTCGCCGCGCGCACTTAACATGATAATCGGCATCAAGCGGGTTTCACTGCGGGCACGGAGTTCGCGGCAAACATCAATACCTGATGCTTCTGGCATCATCCAATCGAGGATCACGAGGTCTGGTAAATCGTCTTCAACCCGCATAACGGCTTCCCTGCCATTTTCCGCGAGCAAAACCTGAAAACCAGATTTTTCAAGGTTGTATCTCAGCAGTTCCCGCTGCGCCGGCTCGTCGTCAACAACCAAAATTTTTGTCGTCATAAGTTTGGCCTCCGATGCTCACAATCGCTCAGGGCTAAGCGCCTAAATCGCTTGAGTGATCTGCCTTTTGACGATCATCGGACGGGAGATGACCATGCACGAGGAAATATATTTGCTCGGCAATATTAGTCGCAAAATCACCCACCCGCTCAATATTTTTAGCAACAAATAGCAAATGCGAGGGCGCGGTTGAGTTTTCACCAGCTTCATGCAAGAGGCTTACCAGAGAGTGAAAAAGCGAGGTATGAAGCTGGTCTACCTCGACATCGCGATTATAGACATCGAGCGCGAGTTTATCATCCATCTCCATATAGGCGTCCATAACCTGATGTAACATTTGCTGCACCATATGCGACATGCGGATCAAACTTGCCATCGGCGCACCGTTAATTTGCGCTGGAATAATAATTTGCGCGCGTTTTGCAATATTCTTGGCGTAATCACCGACGCGCTCCAGCGCCGAGGCCACCTTAATAGCGACAAGAACGCGGCGTAGGTCTTGTGCCATCGGCGCGCGACGGGCGATCAAGGTAATGGCTTGTTCATTGAGCTGCTCTTCCAGCTTATCAAGTTCTTTATCGCGCGCGATCAACTCGCGTAATCCATCAATTTTACGCACCTCAAGAAGATCTGTTACCTCACTCAATTGTGCCTCGGCAAGACCACCGAGCTGCGCAATTGTTTGATTTAAGCTTGCAAAATCTTCGTCGAAGGAACTAACAATATGTGCCATGATTTATCCAATCTTTCCGGAAATATAAGCCTCGGTTTGTTTTTCTTGTGGCCGCGTGAATATGTTATCCGTTGAATCATATTCGACCAAATGCCCCATGTGAAAATAAGCTGTTTTTTGTGAAATGCGCGCGGCCTGTTGCATGGAGTGCGTTACGATAATAATCGTATAGGAATTCCGCAAATCGTCTATCAGCTCTTCGATAATAGCTGTCGCGATCGGATCGAGCGCTGAACAAGGCTCATCCATTAGCAAGATGTCGGGATTTACAGCAATTGCACGCGCAATACAGAGCCGTTGTTGTTGACCACCTGACAAGCCGGAGGCAACCGCCGTTTGCCGATCTTTGACTTCTTCCCACAAACCGGCGCGGCGCAAACTCGTTTCCACGACTTCGTCGAGTTCTGCCCGCGACGAGGTCAAGCCGTGAATGCGCGGCCCATAAGCGACATTATCGTAGATCGATTTAGGAAATGGATTCGGCTTTTGAAACACCATGCCGACTTGCGCGCGCAACTCGACAGGGTCGAGATTAGCATCATAAATATTTGTATTATCAATCAAGATTTCGCCATCAACGCGGCAGCTATCAATAACGTCATTCATCCGATTTATACACCGCAAAAACGTTGATTTACCGCACCCGGAGGGGCCGATAAACGCTGTCACCGCGTTGGCTTCTACATCGATTGTAACGTTATGAAGGGCATGATTATCACCGTAGTGGACATTAACATTACGTGTTGTGATTTTGGTGTTAGACATTTCACCACCTTTTTTCAAAGCGTTTACGGAGATAAATCGCCAACGCGTTCATCGTTAGCAATAACAAAAGCAATATCAGTATGGCCGCAGAGGTGCGGGCCACAAAGGCACGTTCAGGATTATTGGCCCACATATAAATTTGCGCTGGTAGAACGGTCGCTTTCGCCGTCACTTCCGTCGGCGTATCAACAATAAAAGCCATCATACCAACCATCAGCAAAGGCGCTGTCTCGCCGGCCGCCTGCGCCAGCCCGATAATTGTACCGGTGAGAATACCAGGCAAAGCCAGAGGCAGAACGTGATGCGTAATAACTTGTAGGCGCGACGCACCTATCCCGAGCGCCGCCTCTCGTATCGACGGCGGCACGGCTGCCAGCGAGGCCCGGGTCGCGATAATAATCGTGGGTAAGGTCATCAAAGCAAGCACTAAGCCACCAACCAAGGGGGAGGAACGCGGCATATGAAAAACATTAATAAAAACAGCCAGACCGAGAAGCCCGAAAACAATCGATGGGACAGCAGCAAGATTATTAATATTAACTTCGACGAAGTCGGTAAAACGATTGCGCGGCGCGATCTCCTGAAGATAGACAGCGGCCATCACGCCAATCGGCAGGCTAACCAGTAAAGTTACCAACATCGTCCACAAAGTACCGACAAAAGCGCCCTTTAACCCCGCCATTTCAGGCTCGCGACTATCGCCATTTGTAAAAAGCGCCCATGCCCAGCGCGTTACAACGCGACCATCGGCTTGCAGAAGTTCCATCCAAGCTAGAACGCGGTCCGAAACAATCCGATCTGTCTCGGGTAAATTGCGATCAATAATGCCTTTGACGAGAAGATCAAAATCATCAGAAACCGGAACCTCGACGCGTGCCATTTTATTTGGCACCAGCGTACCATTTAAAAAGGCGTTTTCGACGGCATCAGATGCCGACATCGATAAAAGCCCCATAAGAGCACGGCGATCCCCTCGGCTGGTAACATCGGGGAAATGCTGCTGCAGGGCGCCAAAGGTAATTCCGCGCCAATCGATATCTTGCGCCAAAGTAGCTCGATCTTGCATCGCTTGCTCCTCGGGCAGCTCGACCACAACGTCTAAAACAACATTATGGTGCGTGAAAGCTGGAACCGCGGAGTAAATCATACTTCCCAGTAGCACAAAAAGAAATCCAAGCGCCGTTAGGATGGCGGCAATCCCATAAGCCTTAAAGCGCGTTTCCTGCTTTTGCCGCTGACGTAAACGGGCTTGAAACGCTTCTGATGTCGTCGACAGTCGATTAGTCATATTGTTCCCTATAGCGCCGCGAGATATAGATCGCGAGAACGTTCAACGCCAGTGTGGTAATGAAGAGCACCATACCTAGCGCAAAAGCCGCGAGCGTCTTGGGACTATCAAACTCTTGGTCCCCGACCAGCAACATGACAATTTGCACGGTGATGGTGGTCACAGATTCGAATGGGTTGGCAGTCAGGTTTGCCGCCACACCGGCAGCCATCACCACGATCATGGTTTCGCCAATAGCGCGAGAGACGGCGAGCAAGACGGCACTAACAATACCCGGCAAAGCCGCGGGTAAAATGACCTGTCGAATGGTTTCCGATGGCGTTGCCCCGAGTGCCGCGGCGCCATCGCGCAAGTTTTGCGGCACCGCATTGATAACATCGTCCGATAACGAGGAGACAAATGGAATAATCATGATCCCCATGACCAAACCTGCGGCAAGGGCCGACTCGGAGGATAGAATGAGGCCGAGATCATCACCCGTACTGCGCAACACTGGCGCCACAATGAGCGCCGCAAAGAAGCCGTAGACGACCGTCGGAATGCCGGCAAGAATCTCAAGTGCGGGCTTGATGACCGATCGCATCCGCATCGAGGCATATTCAGATAGATAAATCGCCGACAGCAACCCAATGGGTACGGCCACGCACATGGCGATCAAAGTGATCATCATTGTGCCAGCAAATAACGGTACCGCGCCAAAAGCACCCGAGCCGCCGGCCTGGCCTTCACGAATGGCAATTTGTGGGCTCCAATGTAAGCCAAACAAAAACTCGCTCACCGGCACCGCGGCAAAAAACCGAGCCGTCTCAAATATCAACGACATGATAATGCCGATCGTCGTTAAAATAGCGACAGCGGAGGCCACCAGCATGAGGCGCATGGCAAAGGTCTCAACCTTGGTGCGCACTGCCGATCGTAAACTGATCAACCGAACCCCGATGGAGAAACCGATAATGATGAGAAGTGCCGCAATGACTTGAAAAATCTGATCAGCGCGGGCTTGCAAAGATTGGTAATATTCGGCGCTATCACGCACCGCATCGGACACAAAATCGGCATTGAGATTACCGGCCGCGACAGCCTGCGCTTGCGCCATCAAGATACCCAATTCGCTCGACGATACATTTAAATCCGTTAAACGATCTTGGAGAAAACCCGCCAACATCAGGGGCGTAAGAAGCTGCCAGAGCCCCCACAAAACCAACGGCGGTACGCCAACATAAAGTGCCAACAGCGCGCCATGAAAGCGCGGTTGAGAATGTAGATCCCCTTTCTGGTGCTTCGCAATGATGCGAATACGGCGATGCCCGAAGACAAAGGAAAGAGTAGCAAGGCCGATAAGCGCGAGAAAAAAGAAGCTAGGGGTCATATAAAATTCACTTCGAAAGCAGAGGGGGAAGAAACTCCTCCCCCTCTTTATTTCAGGTCTACATTTCTAATTTTTTCAGATTCTTAACGTCGTTGCGATAACTATCGCGATCTGATTTCGGCAACGGGATCAAACCTTTATCCACCAGGTAACCCGAGTCGCCAAAGGCTTTGTCGTTCGTGAAAGCTTCGGCATACTCTTTAATGCCCGGAACCGTACCGACATGCGCCAATTTGATGTAGAAATACAGTGAGCGAGATATTTTATATTTCCCACCAGCGATATTATCAAAAGTAGGCTGAAGGTTGTCTACAACTGCACCTTGGATTTTATCCGCATTTTGCTCGAGGAAGCTAAAACCGAAAACCCCGACGGCATCAGAGTTGGCAACCAATTTTTGCACCATAAGATTATCATTCTCGCCAGCATCTATCCAGGCGCCGTCTTCACGAACAGTACGTACCAGCTTTTTATAAGCCTTCTTATCCTTCTTCTTTAGGTTCTTTATGTAAGGGAATGTTTTTGCGCCCCCTTCCATAGCCAACTCTTGGAACGCATCACGCGTACCTGAGGTCGGAGGTGGGCCGAGAATTTCGATTTTTCTGTTTGGCAAGCTGGCGTCAATATCCGACCATTTTTTATAAGGATTATCGACCAGCTGGCAATAATTCTCTGCACAAGACTGCCCAGGCGCAGGAACCCTAGCTGCAGTGGCCAAATAAATCTGGCGCAAAGTCAGAGCGAATGGTTTTTCTGCTTTGGAATTCGCGATCACAATACCATCGAAGCCGATCACAACTTCGGTCATATCAATGCCTTTTTCCTTACAGGCATCATATTCGCTTTTTTTGATGCGGCGCGATGCATTGGTCACATCAGGGTGATCAAGGCCGATACCAGCACAAAATAGCTTCATTCCGCCGCCAGAACCCGTTGATTCGATAACTGGCGTTTTAAATTTGGTTGTGCGACCGAAATTCTCGGCCACAGCCGTCGCAAACGGAAACACGGTCGACGAGCCTACGATCTGGATTTGATCACGAGCCTGCGCCATTGCAGGCAATGAAAGTCCGACAACCAGTGTCAGCGCAAATTTTCTAAAAGTCATTGTTTTCTCCACCTGAGATTTTAACACGGCATTGATTGCCGACTGCCTTACTCAATCAACCGAGCGTCAGCTATGTTACGGAAATATTACAATTTTGTGACTTCGGATTTTTTTTTATAAGTAATTGTAGTTAATACATAATTTTATCAACAGGTGGCCCAAAATAATAGCTCTTAGGCTATTTTTGTGCATAAGGAAACGAAACCGTAACCTGAGTCGTGCCCCCCAGTTCGCTTGCAATTACCAAGCGCCCCTGATGCCAATTTACAATATGCTTCACTATCGCCAGCCCTAGCCCCGTGCCGCCAAGTTTCCGCGCGCGACTTCGATCAACGCGGTAAAACCGCTCAGTCAAACGCGGTAAATGCTCAGCGGCAATCCCATCACCTTGATTACACACCGCCACGCGAATAAACCGCCCGCCCGCCGCCGCATCGATCACCTCTGACAAGGACATTTTGAGGTTAATTGGCGTCGATGCGCGGCCATATTTAATGGCGTTCTCAACGAGATTGTGAAACACCTGCTCGACACTGTCGCGCTCGCCAAATATTTCGGGAGCCGTCAGCGTTTCGGGCAGGTCCGACCTATCAATCGTCAGGGTCATGTCACGCTCGGCGGCCCGCAAAGCTTGCGCATCAACAACACTCATTAAAATAGCGCTCAAATCAACTCTCTCGCGCGGTGGCAAATGCTCTTCGACCTCGATGCGTGACAAAGAGAGGAGGCCATTAATCAAGCGCTGCATCCGCGCTGCCTCTTCGTCCATAATTTGCAAAAACCGATCGCGAACTTCGCCGTCCTCCGCCGCACCCGACAGTAGCGTCTCGAGAAAGCCCTTAATCGCGGTCAGTGGTGAGCGAAGCTCATGGCTCACATTAGCCACGAAATCGGTTTGAATCTTTTCGACGCTGCGGGCCTTGGTCAGATCCGCCATCGAGATCAAAACATAATGCCCCATCAAGGGTGCACACCGAATACGGAAACTTCTTTTTACGTTATCGGGGCGCGCATAAACCATTTCGCCGGTGCGTCCATTTTCGGCGCTTTGTTGCACCGAGCGGAAAAAGTCTGGATGACGAATAAAATTATTGAGCGGGTGTAGATGGATGCGAGCACCGAGCAAGTCCTCAGCAAGCGTGTTATTGAGAATAACATTGCAAGACTTATCGACAATCAGAAGGGCATCGTCAGAAACGGCCGCGAGAGCGCTGAACACGGCGTCCAGTTTAGCGAGGTCTTGATCGTCTAGTTCAGTTTTGCGCGGTAACATTGTCCAAGCTCTGCGCGGGCTCATATTTCGAGAAACGGTCGTGTAACCACAACCAACCGTCAGGTCGCTCTGTAATCCGCGCTTCGAGAAAACTATAATATATTTGTGTCAAATTCTTGATGCGATCTTTCGGGCGAATATTCTGGTCAACGCTCAACTCAGGATAAAGTGTCACTCGGAAATATGCCGCGTCACCCGATTTCTCGATACGCTCACAAAAAATTGGCATCAGTGCCGAACGCGTGCGCTGCCCAATCAGCGCCGGGCCTGCTGGTGCCATGACCTTCTGGCCGAATAAATTCACTTCTATACTATCCGACATATGCTGATCGGCCAGCATGGCGACAATGGTTGATTGCCCTAAGAAGGTCACCAATCGGGAAGCCGGCTCGCCCTTGGCAACAATTTCCGACGCGAGGTCGCTATAGCGTCGGCGCAGAATAGGCATCACGAAAGGATTATTGGTCGGACGGTATATGATGGCGGAGGGTCCAACGCAGCGCGACAAAACCATGGCCTGCACATTCCAATTAGCGAAATGGCCCGATAACATGACGATAGAGCGTCCCTCTTGCAAAACGGCCTGCGCATGCTCGGCGCCGATCACTTCGACGCGAGCGTCAAATTGCGCCGCTAATTTGTCGATTGTCAAAAACTCAAGCGCCGTCCGTCCCAGATTTTCCCAAACGCGTTCAGTTATTTCTTGCCGCTCTAGCTGGCTCAAATGCGGAAATGCCAATTCTAGATTGCGCATCGCAATTTGCGTTTCTTTACGAAAGCTACCAAGCCAACGCCCAAACCGCGCGCCCAGCCGTGACGCGACCGAAAACGGCAACAGACGAATAAGAGCATAGAGAGGAAAAATCAGCAGAGCTTGCAGGAAATACACAACCTGTTTCAAACCATTCTCCGACTTAAATCGCCGACAAGGCTTGATCGAGATCTGCAATGATGTCGTCGATATGCTCAATGCCAATTGACAGGCGCACATAGCCTGGCGTTACACCCGTGGCCAGCTGATCCTCGACCGAGAGCTGGCTGTGGGTCGTGCTCGCCGGATGAATCGCCAGCGAGCGCGCATCGCCGATATTCGCGACGTGATAAAACATTTTGAGTGCATTGATAAATTTCTGTCCGGCGCCCGCTCCGCCCTGCAGCTCAAAACCTAACAGGCCGCCATAGCCCCCAGTTAAAACGGCATCAGCTCGACGACGCGTTTCGCCGCTCATCAGGCTGGGGTAAATCACGCGGCTTACCGCCTGATGTTTTTTGAGCCACTTCGCGACGGCTTCAGCATTCTCACAATGGGCGCGCATCCGTAACGGTAAAGTTTCCATGCCTTGCAAAAACATAAAGGCATTAAACGGGCTCATCGCGCCACCCAGATCGCGCAATAAAGTTGTCCGCGCTTTTAAAATATAAGCAATAGGCCCGAGCGGTTTTGCCGCCTGTGACCAGACAGCACCATGATAGCTCGGGTCAGGGCGATTGAGTGCTGGTTGCCGATCTGCCGCGGCTTCCCAATCAAAATTGCCACCATCGACAATCACGCCGCCAATTGATGTGCCATGACCGCCAATATACTTCGTTGAGCTATAAACGACGATCGCAGCGCCGTGCTCGAGCGGTCGACATAAACCTGCTGCGGCAGTGTTATCCATAATCAACGGAATATTATGTTGCCTTCCAATTTCGGCGACTTCCTTGATCGGGAAAACCTCCAGCTTTGGGTTGGGCAAGGTTTCGGCATAAAAAGCTCGCGTGCGATCATCAATCGCCTTGGCAAAATTTGCAGGGTCAGATGGATCGACAAACCGAACCTCGAGGCCCATATCCTTAAATGTATTGGCAAATAGGTTCCACGTTCCACCATAAAGATCGGTCGACGACACAATATTATCACCCGCATGGGCTATATTTTGAATGGCCATTGCCGAGGCCGTCTGTCCCGAGGAAACACCAAGTGCGGCCGCCCCACCCTCCATGGCTGCAACGCGTTGTTCTAAAACATCTGTCGTCGGGTTCATCAAACGAGTGTAGATATTGCCCAATTCCGACAGCGCGAACAGGCTGGCAGCATGTTCAGTACTGTTGAACTGATAGCTCGTCGTCTGGTGGATCGGCACCGCCACAGATCCTGTTGTCGGGTCAGCGCGCCACCCTGCGTGCAAAACAAGGGTCTCAATGTTTTTTATGTCAGTCATGGCCTTATCTCCTTACGGACTCCAAGTATAACTCTGTTGTAGATCACGCGCTTCTGCAAGGCTACCCCCAAAAACCTGATGCCTCTGGAAGCTGCTTGCCAGCCAAGCAATATTGCCAAATTCACCCTAGTGATATAAAAATGACGCTAGCGTCATTTTAAGGCCGGGTAGCAATCAAAAATTTAAGGTTAGGTAATCGCATGCGCGTCGTCAAAAGCCAAGGACGGCTTGTCCGTCAGAAACCAGCCGCCTTAGCGCTCCTCGGATTACTCTTGCTGGTCCCATGCGGTGCAGCCCTGAGCCTACCGCAAGGCGTTGCAGCTGGATTAACCCCAATGGGTTCAGAGGTTGCGGGCAATGCTGCGGGCACAATTCCGGCCTGGACAGGCGGTATTACAACACCGCCAGCCACTTATCAAAAAGGGCAAATGCACTCAGACCCTTTTGCATCGGATAAAGAGCAATTTTCGATCACGGCTAAAAACCTTCCTCAATATGACAATCAGCTCACCGGTGTTGATCGTTATTTGTTAACGACCTATCCAGAGACATACCGCCTCCCCGTTTACCAAACGCGACGCAGTTGCTCGCTTCCTAATTTTGCTTATGACGCGTTGCGCCGTAATGCCAAGCAAGCCAAGCTTGCTAATCATGGCAATGGTATTGAGAATGCCGTCATCGCCAGCCCTTTTCCAATCCCACATTCCGGCGTCGAGGTATATTGGAACCATAATCTGCATTATAAAGGCTATAAGCTGACGCAAAAAATAACCGGCGGCACAGTTAATAGTGGCGGCGGGTATACCCATGTTGTGCGTGAGGACCGTAAGCTTGGCTATTATTACGATCCCACCCTGAGCGATTACAACAAAATTGCTAACAAAGAGATGAATTGGTTGGCCGTTTGGTCATCGCCGTCGAAGCTCTCTGGGGCTGGCTTTTCAATGGTTAATTTCATTGATCAACAAATCGATCCGCGGTCGGGCTTCATGTTCAGACCCGATGTACGAAAAATTCGGCAGGCGCCGCCTGCCGCTGTAACATTTGATGCGCCGCTGTCGAGCGGCGAGGGCACACGGTTTTCCGACGATATGTTTCTCGGCAATGGATCGCCCGAGCGTTATGACTGGACACTGTTGGGGAAACGCGAGATCTATATTCCCTATAACGCTTATAAGGCCTCGCAAACCAACCTAAAACTTGAAGACCTTTTGCACCCCAACCACCTCAATCCGGAGCTGTTACGCTATGAGCTGCATCGTGTGTGGGTTGTCGAGGCCAAACTCAAGTCCGATACCAATCATCACTATCATCGCCGCGTAACCTATTATGACGAAGATAGCTGGATTGCTGTGGCCGCCGAGTTATATGATGCCGACGACAAATTTGTGGCTGGGCAGCTCGGATTCATAAAAAACTATTACGAAGTGCCAGCTTGCATGCAGGAGTTCGACGTCAAATATGTGTTCGACACCCAACGATATAATATAGACAATGTTAAAATAGAGTTCGGCCCAGCCATTATGGATGCCGAGCTCACAGAGGGTGATTTTGGCTCCGCCGCTCTGCGCCGGGCAATCGCACGGTAATTATTTTTTCAAAGCCCTTCCGTTAGGGACAAAGTCGCGCTAAAAGGCGCCAGCAAACTTTATTAGGCAAGCGAATGTCCCTCAGAAATATAGCAATCATCGCCCATGTTGATCATGGCAAAACAACCTTGATTGACGCAATTTTGCGGCAAAGCGGTATGTTCCGCGACAACCAACAGGTGAGTGAACGCTTGATGGACTCAGGTGACTTGGAGCGCGAGCGCGGCATCACCATTCTTGCTAAGCCCACCTCGGTGAACTGGGACGGTGTGACCGTCAATATCATCGATACGCCCGGCCACGCCGATTTTGGCGGCGAAGTTGAGCGCGTTCTCGGTATGGCCGATGGTGTAATTTTGCTGATCGACGCCGCCGAAGGTCCAATGCCGCAAACCAAATTCGTTCTGGGTAAAGCGCTTGCATTGGGGCTACGCCCGATTGCTGTGATCAACAAAGCGGACCGACCCGATGCCCGCGCCGAGGCCGTTGTCGACGAAGTGTTTGACTTATTCGTTGCACTAAACGCCAATGATGAACAATTAGATTTCCCGTATCTGTTTGCCTCAGGGCGTGATGGCTGGTGCGTGGCATCGCTCGACGACCCCCGCGAGTCGCTAAAGCCCCTGATGGATCTGGTCATACGCCACGTGCCAGAGCCGAACGTCTCGCCCGATCAGCCATTTGCCATGCTGGCGACTTTGCTCGATCGCGATCCCTATATGGGCCGCTGTCTCACCGGCCGCGTAGTGCGTGGAACGGCGCGCGTCAATGACCCAGTTACGGCAATTAATCTTAACGGCGAGCTGGTCGAAAATGGCCGCTTGACGAAACTCTTGAAGTTTGAGGGCGCCCGACGCGTCCCCGTTGATCAAGTGGCAGCCGGCGACATTATCTGTATTGCTGGCCTGACCGAAGCCTCCGTGGCCGACACTATTTGTGCCCCTGGAACGAAGACGCCGGTCGCCTCAACACCGATTGACCCGCCAACTATGGCAATCACTATTACGGTAAATGACTCACCTTTTGCTGGCCGTGAAGGCAGCAAAGTGACATCTACAATGATCCGCGAGCGCTTGCTAATGGAAGCCGAGACCAATGTCGCCATTTCTTTTAAGGAGAGCGGCAACAAAGACGCGTTCGAGATTGGCGGACGTGGTGAGTTGCAACTCGGCGTCTTGGTTGAGACTATGCGACGCGAAGGTTTTGAGATGACCGTTTCTCGGCCGCAAGTGCTTTTGCAATTTGATGCTGCCGGAGACAAACAAGAGCCTTTTGAAGAAGTCACGATTGACGTCGATGATGAGTTCTCAAGCACCGTCGTCGATGCCATGAATAAACGCAAAGCTGACATGATCGATATGCGCTCGACCGGCGCCGGCAAGACACGTTTGATTTTTCATGCCCCTTCACGCGGGTTGATAGGCTATCAAAGCCGGTTTCTTACCGACACACGCGGCACAGGGGTGCTTAACCGTCTGTTCCATAGCTATGGCCCTTATCGTGGCCCGATCTCCGGGCGGCGAAATGGCGCCCTGATTGCGACCGAGATGGGCAGCAGCGTCGCCTACGCTATTTTCAACCTACAAGATCGGGGCGTCATGTTCATCGGTCCGCAAACTGAGGTCTATCAGGGCATGATTGTGGGCGAACATAACCGCGATAATGATCTCGAAATCAACGTTCTAAAGGGTAAAAAGCTGACCAATGTGCGCGCCTCTGGGGCTGACGAAGCGGTCGTTCTTACGCCGCCCCGCCGAATGTCAATGGAAGACATGATGGCATATATTAACCCCGATGAGTTGCTCGAGGTGACGCCGCTCTCCTTGCGCCTGCGGAAGAAATATCTCTGTCCGCATGAACGCAAGAAAAAGCGCGCCGAATTGCTCGACGCCTAGAACGTTACGGCGTCACTATATTAAAAAATTGGTCAAAGCTGTCGAGACGGCTGAAAATACTGTAGAGCGGAATGGGGTTACCCCAGACTTTCACATTGCCCGAGACCACCTCTTTGGCAAAACTCGATTTACCCGCAATGATCTGATTGAAGATTGCGCGATCCAGCGTCACAGATAGGCTTGCCTCCGCGTCATTATAATCGGCGACATTATTCAAGACGCTATTTTGCAGGGACAAGAAAATTTTCTCTCCCGTATCGGGGAAGCTAAAATTAATCGACGCCTGGACATCATCCGCCCCTTCTGGATTAAAGCGCACTGCAAGGAAATCGAACAGCAAAGGTGTTGGAATAGCTGCCAACATGTCGGTGTTGATCCCGCGATTACCCTCGGGACGAAAAACCCCCTGACGCAATTCTTGTGCTCCCGTCAGATAAATGTCGCGCCACGGACCCGACTCGGCCTGATAACCCATTTGCTGATAGGCGTCGGCTAAAAGCGCACGCGCCTCCTCATGTTCGGGATTGGCAAAAACCAAATGATTGGTAAGTTGTGCCGCCCAACGATAATCACCTGCTTGAAATGCATTGCGGGCTTTTTGCATTAAAGCCTCCGAACCTCCTGCCAGATCGACATAGCGCTGCCCGGCTTCTTGCGGCGGTAAAGGGTTAAGATTGGCGGGTACGCCGTCAAAATAGCCGAGATAGAAATTATACACAGCGCGCACATTATGGTTCACCGTGCCGTAGTAGTCGCGATTATAGAATTCGCGGCCAAGGCTGTCGGGCAAACGAATTGTCGCCGCTATTTCCAATGGCGTTTGACCATGGTTCATCAGCCGCACGGTTTGATCATGCAAGTAGCGATACATATCTCGCTGCTTGGCGACATAATCGAAACTCGCCTCGCGGCCCCAACGCGGCCAATGGTGGCTGCCAAAAACCAGATCCGTTCGATCTTTAAACAAGCGAATAGTCTCATTGAGGTGCCGCACCCAAATCAGCGTGTCGCGTGTTTTTGCACCGCGCAAGGTATAGAGATTGTGCATCACGCCGTTGACCTCCTCAGCGAGGCACAGAGCCTTAAATTGCGGTAGGTAGAACAAAAACTCAGCCGGTGCTTCGGCATGGGGTGTCATTTGAAATTCAAACTCGACCCCATCGACATTTAAGGTCTGACCGGTTTCGCTAATAATATCGGTCGGTGGCAGCAGGGTCATACGCCCGGGTGGTAAGGCTTTACCGAGCCCGGTATCGACATGGCCTTGGCTATCGCGAGGCAAAAACAACCCAAACATATATCCGACCCGCCGAAACATTGCATTGCCGGCGATCACATTTTCACTCACCGACTCTTCGGTAAAATTTTCCGGCACAATATAACGTATCTCGCCCGACGCCAGCGCCGCCTCATCGGCAATCGCCCGCACACCGCCAAAATGATCACCGTGGCTATGGGTTGAGATAATCGCTTTTACGGGTCGTTTACCGAGAGTTTTTTCGACCAAGGCCATCGCAGCCGTCGCAGTTTCAACTGTGGTCAGAGGGTCAACAACAATCCAGCCCGTATCGCCCTCAATCAGCGTCATATTGGACAGATCATAACCACGGATTTGATAAATCCGATCGGTCACCTTAAACAGCCCATGAATGGCATTGAGCTGTGCCTGCCGCCATAAACTCGGGTTAACACTATCAGGACGCTCGCCGTCGAGAAAATTATAAGCCGTCATGTCCCAAATGGTACGACCAAGATCGTCCTTAATAATCAGGGCCTCATCCTGCGCGATTAACCCTTTGCGTGCATTTTCAAAATCTGTCTGATCGTCAAATGGCAGTTGCGACAAGACAGCGTCATTGGCCGCACGGGTTGAGGCGCTGGGCGGTAAGGCAGCAAGGTTACCAATCGTCGCCACTAGAAATAGGCCTGCAAGCGCCAAGTGAGGTTTGAAATTAAAAGTCATTGGTCTTCTCCTCGGATTAAGAAGTTGCCGCATGACGGCTCATCAGAAAGCTGGCATGCAGGTTGGTTACGGGTTTTAAAGGATCGCTTTGATAGGCGGTACAAGTAATTTGCGCCAGTCGCCTACCCTGTTTAACAACATGCGTGCGCGCATAGAGGTCCTCGGTCATAGCCGAGCGTAAATAGTCGAAGCTCACACTGACGGGCAGAGCAACATCGCTCTGTCCCAGCGCACTCGCGCTCCAATTGGCAGTGGCGATCGCACTGGTTTCGAGAAAGCTCGCAATCGCGCCGCCGTGAATGGCGGGCAAATTCGGATTGCCGACGAACTCTTTCTTGAAGGGCATGTGGCAAAGCAGACCCTGCTCTCCAATTTCAAGAACCACGACCCCCATGTATCGAACAAAAGGCATGTCTTGCAAAAAAAGATTTAAGGTTTCAACGCTATCCATGGCCATTATGGCTCCATCATAATTTCGCGAAGTGGCGGTCGCGAGCTACTCGCATGCAGCATGAAGGTGCCGACGCCATGCGCGATGGGCTTACTTGGATCATCTTGAAAAATATCACCGCGGGTGAAAGCGATTTGCCGCGTGGCACGATAACACACGGCGCGGCAGTAAATATCATGATGCGGTAACGTCGGCCGCATATAATCAATTCGCAACTCGATCGTCGCAATGGCGACTTCAAGTTTGATTTTACGGAACACCGCCGCCCCGAAGGTTTGATCCAACAAAGCGGTCATGACGCCACCGTGAATGCTGTTATTTTGCGGATTGCCAACTTGCCAGTCTTGCCACTTCATGCCGCCGCAAATTTCATCGCCGTTAAACCCCAGGACCATAAACCCTAAATGCTCTCCAAAAGGTGCCCAGGTCATGACCATGCCATCGGCCACAGGCTCAGCGATCGGTAACGGATATTTCATAGCACCCCTTTATTTCCAGACCCTATCATGCCGCGTAAGTCTTCTGTTTGCCAGCTTAGGGGCATAAAACAACGCGGCCAATAACGGCCCGCTTCGACATCATCTCAAAGGCTTGCCGCCAATCGGCCAGCTGCACCTCGGCACATACATGTGGGCGAATGATCCCGCGCGCCGCCATATCCCAAATGGCATCAAGATTTTCAGCGCCCTTGGCGGGATCGCGGCGACCATATTCGCCAGCCCGCACACCAACAACGGAGAAGCCTTTAATTAATGGCATATTGACGCCAATCGAGGGAATTCGTCCCGAGGCAAATCCGATCACCAAAAGGCGTCCATTCCACGCGATACAGCGGACACTCTCATCAAACACATCGCCACCCACCGGATCGTAAATCACATCGGCGCCGCCGCCGGTAATCTCTTTCACCGCGTCGCGAAATCCGTCAGCACTATTGAGACAGACATCTGGTTTATAAAGAGCCTCAATCTGGTCAAGTTTGTCTTGCGAGGGCGAAGTCGCAATCACCCGCGCGCCCAGCGCCTTGGCGAGATCGACAGCCGCTAGGCCAACACCGCCGGCCGCGCCATGCACCAAAACCCATTCTCCAGCCTGAACATGCGCGCGGCGCACCAAGGCGACATAAGCAGTCAAATAGGCGGCGCTGAGCGCCGCCGCTTGCGCCAAACTCAGCGTCTCGGGACAACGCCTAATGGTTGCCGCCTTATAACAACCATAGCCCGCAAAGCCGCCGCCGATTTTGCCAACGGCGACCCGCTCGCCGATGGCAAACCCCGTAACGGCAGAGCCACAGGCAACAATCTCACCCGCTGCCTCACCGCCCATAATAAACGGAAGGTCGGGCTTATGCTGATAGGCACCGCGGGTCATGAGAAGATCTGGAAACCCAAGCGTGGCCGCACCAATGCGAACCAGAACTTCATCGGCCGCAGGACTGGGAATGTCGATTTGGCGCAAAACAACGCCAGCATAGTCGTCAGCCAGGTGTTCGACGCAGAGGGCTTGCATTTTCTCAAGCTGAGACATGATGAAACCTTTGCTCTCTTGTCTTACGGCGCCCGCCCCTAGCGCGGTTGTGTCCAGGCGGCGCCAAGATCGCGGCGCAAGTCGGCGACATAATGATTGAAATCGATCTGGA
>CBFHZM010000020.1:18389-28022 GCA_965660195.1 Alphaproteobacteria bacterium | reverse complement strand
TGTCGCCTAATGCCAGCCGCATCTTGCGCGCGCTCGGTCTTGAGGAAGCTTTGCAGCCCTATATCAGCACCCCCGATAAAGCTGCGTTCTTACACTATGAAAGCGGCGCGCAATTGCTAGATGTGGCGCTCGGTGAAGCCATGTCGAAACGCTATGGTGCTCCCTATTGGCACATTCACCGCGCCGATCTCGCCGCCTGTTTGACCACAGCCGCGACCGCCAGAGCGATCCCCATTCACTATGGCGTCAAATTAAATGATTTTGTGAACAATGAAGATCAAATATATGTTTTAGATAACCAAAATCGAAAACATACCGGTCAAATTTTGATCATTGCGGATGGCATTCATTCGACCTTATGCGGAAAAATATCGGGACCTACTCAGCCACGATTTACTGGCCAAAAAGCATGGCGTGGATCTTTGCCCAGCGCCCTACTCGACAGTCCATCGACAGATAGTGTGAAGAATTTCCTAGGACCCGATAAGCACTTCGTGACCTACCCATTGCGCCAAGGCGAGTTGATCAACTTTGTTGCAGTTTCACAAAGTTCGGCCTGGATCGATTACAGCTGGCGGCAAACTGGTGACGTCGAAGAGTTACGGCTCGCATTTGCAGGCTGGCACCCCGAGGTTCAAAGTATTTTACGGCACACCGAGAGTTGCCAGCTTTGGGGCTTGTTTGATCGCCCGGTTGCGCGTCATTGGTACAATGGCCGCGCCGTTCTCATTGGCGATGCCGGCCATGCTATGTTGCCGTTTCTGGCTCAGGGGGCCGCGATGGCAATCGAAGACGGTTATGTTTTGGGCGCTCACCTCGCATATTATGGCGCTCAGCCCACAGCTTTGAAGCATTATCAAGCAGCGCGCTATCGTCGCGTAAAACGGGTACACCGGCGCGCGACGCATAATACAGCGCTCTATCACGCCATAAGCCCCTTCGCGCAATTAAGCCAAAGGCTGACCTTTGCTGTCGTCAGACAACTCCAGACTATAGGTATCGATCCGCTCGCTTGGCTTTATGGTTATGACCCTGTGCCGCGACTTTCCGATTGAGGCAGCGGCTCCATCAGTGGCGCTAATGGCGTCTCCTGTCCCGTCAGCATTGGCAAAACCATGAAAAGCACTAGCCAAACCAACATGAGAAAAACAACACCAAGAACAAGTAAGCGATCAGACATAATTAACCTATGAGTTGTAACGATTTGCGCTTGCCGCGCACGCGACTATACTCGCACACATGTTAAAAGCTTTACAGTTCCTGATTTTGGCGGCCTTCTTAGCGGCTGGTTTGTTCTATCTTGTGCCGCACCTCAAACCAAACCAACCGACACGCGCCGAGCAACTCGAGAACGAAGAGCGCCTGCGACCCAGCAAACGCTTAAAGGGCATTTTCGACGGTATGTCGGGCGGCTTTAACCAGCAATAACTCTTATAGCCCCATAGCGGTTCGGATTATCAAGCTCATGAGCAAGACAGCCCCCAAACCAGCGCACCATAGAACGGCAAACCAGACCCATTGACGAGGTTTTTCTTCGAGCCCATCAATATACTTAGTAAGTCGCTTCATCGCTACTTTTACCACGGAAAACATAATACGAATAAGCCGTATAGCCGAGGATTACTGGCAACAATGCAGCCACGCCAATCAAAGTGAATGACTGCGATGTCGGAGCCGCTGCGGCCTCCCAGAGCGTAAAGTTAAACGGAACAATCCAAGGATAAAGGCTAATGCCAAATCCGATAAAGCCGAATAAAAATAGTGCCAGCGATAACAAAAAGGGGCGTATTTCCCGTGCCTTATTATTCAAATCCAGCCACAATGTCACAAAAGTGATGGCTGTAAGTACGGGCACCGGCAGCAGATAGAAAATATTGGGTTGGCTAAACCACAGATCCATAATACGCGGGTCTACGAATGGCATCGCAATGCTCACCACCACCATCGCTATAGCAACAAAGCTCAACACATATTTCGCGGCCAGCCGCGCCCAATCTTGTGTCTCGCCATCGGTTTTATAAATTAACCATGTAGCGCCAAGCAAAGCATAACCAAAAACCAGCGCAATGCCCGTCAGGATGGCAAAACCATTGGCCCAATCGAGTGCGCCACCAGCGAACTCGCGGCCATCGACCTCAACGCCTTGAATAAAATTACCCAATACAACACCTTGCATCAGCGCCGCCATGAAAGGCTCCATCCCAGAGCTTTCGGCCTTTTTCGCTTGCCTTGAAGCGAAACTCAAAGGCAACGCCGCGAAAAACCAACCCCATCAGCATCAAGATAATAGGTAAATAGAAAGCCGGCATCAAGATCGCATACGCAACGGGGAAAGCGACAAATAGGCCGCCACCGCCGAGAACGAGCCAGGTCTCGTTACCATCCCAAAAAGGAGCGATAGAGCTCATCATGCGGTTGCGCGCCTTATGCGATGGCGCAAAAGGAAACAAAATCCCGCATCCAAGGTCAAACCCGTCGAGAATGACATACAGAAATACAGCTGTCGCAATGAGCAGCCCCCAAATCAAAGGCAAGTCAAGCCAAGATGAAAAATCAATCATTCCGCTGTCCCCTTTAATGTGGCCGAGACAATGCTCGCCTGTTTGCTGTGATCATAATATTTTTCTGCCTCATCAGCGATTGGCGGACCCTTGCGGATAAGTTTAACGATATAATGAATTCCTGCGCCAAAGATGAAGCTATAAACAACGATAAAGCCAATTAGCGTCAACGCGACTTGCGCCGCAACGACCGGCGAAATGCTCTCCGATGTTCGTACAACGCCATAAGCGGTCCAAGGCTGGCGGCCGATCTCGGTGACAAACCAGCCAGCCAAAACGGCGATAAACCCCGAAGGCGTCATGGCCATACACCAAAGCTGAAATGGCCTCGAATCGAACAACCGTTTGCGGGCAAAGAGAATGACCGCCACGATGCCAGTTAAGATCATTGCCATGCCAAGGCCGACCATCACCCGAAACGACCAGAAAACAATCGCCACGGGCGGGCGATCTTCTGCCGGCGCATCACGCAGACCTGGAATTTCACCATCGGCGCGACCCGTAAGCACAACGCTCGCGCCATTAGGAATGGTAAGGCCGTAATCAGTGGTCTCGGTCGCCTCATTTGGCCAACCAAATAAGTAAAGCGGCTTGTTACCGCCTCGGTCCCAATTGCCCTCCATCGCCGCAACTTTAAGCGGCTGATACTTCATTGTATTCACGCCATGCTCATGCCCGATCAACAATTGCATGGGCGCTACAAAAACCGCCATCAACATCGCCATGCCAAACATGATCTTAGCGTGCGGTATGTGAATACGACGCCATAGGTAAAAGGCGCTAACCCCGCCGACGACAAATGCCGTTGTGAGGTAAGCCGCCGTTACCATATGAAAAAACCGCACGGAGAACGATGGATTGAAAATAATTTCAACCCAGCTGGTTGGGAATAAACGGCCATCGGGGCCAATCTCAAAACCCTGCGGCGTCTGCATCCAACTGTTAGCAGACAAAATCCAAAAAGCCGAAATCAGCGTGCCTATAGCGACAATGCAGGTCGACATAAAATGCATACGCCGGCTCACCCGTCCCCAGCCGAACAACATAATACCGAGGAAGGATGCTTCCAAGAAAAACGCGGTCAACACCTCATAACCGAGTAGTGGCCCGATGACATTCCCCACCTTATCGGAGAAAACCGACCAATTGGTCCCGAACTGGTAGGACATGACAACGCCAGAGACCACCCCCATACCAAAGCAGACGGCGAAGATTTTGACCCACATACGATAAATGTCTTGGTAAATATCATCGCCCGTACGTAGCCAGCGCCATTCAACGACAGCTAGCCAACTGGCGAGGCCGATGGTAAAGGCCGGGAAAATAATATGAAAGGAAATGGTGAATGCGAATTGGATGCGCGCCAGCATCACCGGGTCTAGTGTATCAAACACGCGGTTGTCCCCCTACTTTATAACGCGGGGGTCCCTCCCCCGTTTATCTCAACCCCGCAGAATTCGGGGTCCCCATAGGCCAAAGATGCTGTTCTAGAACCTGGGCCTTTTCGATTGATACACCCTAACAATATCCAATCTCAACAGCTTTATTGTTAAAAACTGCGATCAATTGATCTATAAAAATCTATAGGGAAATGGCGTGCCCGGCAGGATTCGAACCTGCGACCTATTGCTTAGAAGGCAATTGCTCTATCCAGCTGAGCTACGGGCACATCAGAAAAGTGGTTTACGACAGCAAGCCCCAAACTAGCCGAGCTCAGCCGCAAACGCTAGTGCGTCCACTGGCCGACGCGGTCGTGACGGAAATTATCGGCGTAAAGTTTAATGCTTTGTTGGCGTTTATTGGGGCGGTCGAGGCGCACGGCAATACCGCGTGCACGGGCATAATCCTGCGCCGCCTCGAGGCTCGAAAACTTTAACCGCACCTGAGTTTGGGTCTCATCGGCACCGTTCCAGCCCGTCAACGGATCCTTCACGCGCGGTCGCGCAGGAATAAATTCCAACACCCATTTTTCGGTTTTCGCGGTACCCGAGGACATTGCGGTCTTGGCTGGCTGATAGATACGAGCACTCATGAACTAACTCCTATTATGCCCCTATCTATCGCCAAAACCGTCAAAAATTTCAACCCCAATATAGCCTACCGAATAGCCAAGGGGTTGATAATGGCTTGCACCGCACCTTCGAGCCGTGGAACGCCGAGGACGAACATAAATTCGCTGACCCCATCATCCACCAATGGCTGGGTGACCATGTTTTCGAGAATATAAACACCATATTTTGCCAAAAGAATTTGGTGTACGGGGAATGCCTCAGAAGCGTTTTCAAACGGTATAGCCTCAAGCGCCCAACTGTCGGCCCCAACCGCAACAACGCCCAATTTGGCAAGATATTCCGCGCCAGAGACGCCAAGCCCAGGCTCGCCCGGTGTCAAGGTCGTATTGGCTGCTGTCGCCGTCATATAGCCCGAGTGAAACAGCACCACATCGCCTTTCGCGAGACTGACACCTTGTGCTTTTGCAGCCGCTTCGATATCGCTTTGCGTATAAGCAGTACCTGCTGGCACCGGCGTTTTGCCAAAATGCTTGGTCATATCCAACACAACACCGCGCGTTACAATACCAGGCAAATTATGGGTCCCAAATTTTTTCAAACCATCAGATGCGACAACATCAGCGGCCTTATAATTATTATAGAACACGTGCTTGCGACCAATGTGACCTAGACCATCGATTTGCGACCCAATGCCGATAGAGGTAATCAAGGTGTCATCATTACCATTAGCTTCATTGCTGCCCATAGTTTCCCCAGTACCATCGGCCAGCTGATGCACGATTAGCTGGAAGCGACGTGGGCCATAGGCTGGAGTATTCGGTCCAGTAACCATACCGAGGCGATAGACCCTACCCTCTTTAACCAATTTTGCGGCGGCTACGACCCCAGCGTCGCTCAAATAGTTTACGGCTCCCAACTGATCCTCAGGCCCGAAAGGTGATGCGTGCCAAGGTTCCTTATGGTCATCCGCGTGCGCTAGCGAGAGCGTCGCTAAACTCAAAACAATCACTTGAACAATACGCATGTCATCTCCCCCCTCATGAAGCTGTCGATTATTTTTAATTCTGGCGATAGGCTCGGTTTTGTCTATAGAAATTAATCCGGCTCTTAATTTTTTCATAAGCGTACCGGAGCGCAGAAAACGGGGTTTTCAATCGTCGTGCGCGGCGGCTGATAATGCGGCCACCATTATTCGGTATATATCGTGAGCTTGCGGTAGCCTGCTCGGCCGCCCTGATCGCTTGGCCGATCATCATTGGCAAATTATAGTCTTCGATAACCCGCCGTCGTGCTTCGACGATCGATGGCAGAGCTTTACGATATACATCGTCGGCGATGGCGGCTTCGATCTGCCGAAACGCTTCAGCCGGATCGCGCATATCAATTTTGAGATAACTGTCAGCAGGAAAATAGTCATCGAGATTGCTGCAGCCGTCATAAATCGGCATGCAATAACCGAGATATGCATCCGACAATTTCTCCGTCCAATGGTGTGGTCCGATATGGTTTTCCAAGGCCAGAGTGTATTTGAAACCATCCAGCCCCGTTGCTTTTTTCTCAACATAGTTATATTGCCGCCCGAAATAAGTCGCTCGATCACCGAAATAGTCGCGGCTCGCCTCGAAAAAATTATACCGCAGCGCGTGAACTGTGTGCGAATCCGCTTTCGCCGACATGAAAATCGAAAGGTCGTAATTTTTTTCAGGTGGCGTCGGCAAATGCGCCATATCCGTATCGTCGCCATAGTACCAAATACCAACGGGCGGAACGTCGCGCCGCGCCGGATGCGCCAACTCGTGTGGCGCATGGCTTGTCAGCACCACGCCATATTGATGCGTATAGTCATGCCCGTAAACCTTTACAGAAGCCGGCTCATAGGTAATTAGAATGGTGTTTTCTCGCGGGCAACTCAAAATTTCCTGCCGCTTCGAGAAACGCTCATCCGCAAGCGGGGGCAAATCGTCATAAACCACAAGCCAATCATAATCCGTCGCCTCGGGGTCTTGCGTATAGACAATGTCCTCAAATGGAGGCGCTGGAAGCTCCAGTTGAAACGGCGCCAGCGGGTTCTTCGAGATAAATTTTACCCGCGTGACCATTAAAGCCTCTATTGAACATGGGAAACACTACATTTCAGAAATGTACGCATAAAGCAACATTATGCTCGACACTATAGAAGCCGATGACCGAGGATGAAAGCACCAAAATGCTCCCCCCTCTTGCCAAGGCACAGCTTGAGCGCTGTAATGGCGTCCGAAAGGGAGTCACAGTATGTCTTCGACCGCACCATATCCGCTACTTTTTTCGCCCCTAGACCTCGGATTTACGACGCTGAAAAATCGCGCCATTATGGGTTCGATGCATACGGGTCTCGAGGAGGCCCCCGATGGCTTCGAACGCATGGCAGAGTATTTTGCCGAGCGCGCTGCTGGCGGCGTCGGTATGATTATCACCGGCGGTATTTCACCCAATGTTGAGGGTGGTGTCGGCGGCGCCAAGCTTTCTAATGCCGCCGAGGTGGCACAGCACCGCTTGGTAACCGACGCTGTGCATGCTGCCGACCCAGAAGTTAAAATATGCATGCAAATTCTACATATGGGGCCCCTCGCCTTTAACGAGCAGCTTGTTGCCCCAAGCAGTATTAAGTCGCGTATCGGCGCTTTTGCACCGAATGAGCTTGACCTTTCCGGCATCCAAAAACAGATCGATGATTTTGCCAATTGCGCTAAGTGCGCCAAAGAGGCTGGATATGATGGCGTCGAAATTATTGGCTCGGCTGGCTATTTGATATCCACTTTTTTAGTTGAGAAAACCAATCAGCGCGATGATGCCTATGGCGGATCTTATGAAAACCGTATGCGCTTTGCTCTCGAGGTTGTCGAGGCCGTAAAAGCTGCCGTAGGTGAGGACTTCATTATTATCTTCCGCATTGCAGCCATGGATATGTTGCAAGGTGGTATGTCGTGGGATGAGATTGTTACCCTTGCCAAAGAACTCGAAGCCCGCGGCGTCACAATCATCTCCACCCATTTTACGTGGCACGAAAGCGCCGTCCCAACCATCGCCACCATGGTACCCCGCGCCGCTTTCACTTCCGTGACGAACAGGCTGAAAAAGCAGTTGAGCATTCCTGTCATTACCTCCAATCGAATTAACATGCCGGATGTTGCAGAAAATGTGTTGGCGCGCGATGACGCTGATCTGGTCTCCATGGCTCGCCCGATGCTAGCAGATAGTCAATTCATGCTGAAAGCTCGCGACGGTCGCGCGGATGAAATTAATACTTGTATCGCCTGCAACCAGGCCTGCCTCGACCATACTTTTGGCGGCAAACATGTCTCCTGTCTCGTCAATCCGCGCGCCTGCCATGAGACCATTTTGCAGTATGTAGCAACCCAAGCACCGAAAAAAATTGCTGTTGTCGGCGCAGGCCCGGCAGGCATGAGCTATGCCACAATTGCAGCCGAGCGCGGGCACCAAGTTACCTTGTTCGAAGCCAGTGATAGTATTGGAGGTCAATTCAACTTAGCCAAGAGTATTCCCGGCAAAGAAGAATTCCATGAGACCATTCGCTATTTCGGACGTATGATTGAAAAACTTCAGATCGATCTCCGCCTCAACACCCGCGCAACCGCTGAGGGTTTAGCGGCCGAAGAGTTTGACCACATTATTATAGCAGCCGGTATCATTCCCCGGACCCCTGCCATCGACGGCATCGATCACCCGAAAGTTTTGGGCTATATTGACGCCATTAAAAGCCCGCAAAAAGTTGGCAAGACGGTGGCAATTATTGGGGCTGGTGGTATCGGTTTTGATGTTGCTGATTTGATTTCACATGATGGCCCATCGGCAGCCTTGGACGTGGATCTGTTTGCCAAGGAATGGGGGATCGACTTCAAAAATCACCCACGCGGCGGCGTCACTGGCGTAGAACCAATCACGGCCCGCGCCGATCGCGACATCTATATTTTACAGCGCAAGAATACACCCGTCGGCCGCGGCCTTGGACAGACCACAGGCTGGACACATCGCATTACCTTAAACCGGCGCGGCGTTAAAATGATGAATGCCGTTGAGTATGTTGCGATTGACGATGCCGGCTTGCACATTATGCGAGAGAACAAGCCCGACCTCATCGCAGCCGACACAATTATCATTTGCGCTGGGCAAGAGCCATTACGTGAATTGTATGATGCATGCACTGCATACGGCTTATCCGCAGAACTAATTGGCGGAGCCTTTGAAGCCGCGGAACTAGACGCAAAAGCGGCAATCAACCAAGCTGCTTATGCTGCAGCCGCGATTTGAGGGCGACATATACGGGTGATAAGGATGGCGGGAACGAAAAATATAGAGAATGCGGTCGCTGAACTTGAAAACCAATTTGACGACCAGGTCACACGCAATGCATCGCTACGCCAACAACACTGCAACTCAGCGTCTCACCATGCTGGCCAGCTTCCGGACGCGGTCTTTTTCCCCGACAGCACGGAGCAAGTTTCTACCGCCGTTAAAATTCTAGCGCAAAACAACTGTCCGATTGTCCCCTTTGGTGTTGGCACGTCACTTGAGGGGCATGTCAACGCGCCCGAAGGCGGTGTTTGTTTCGATATGAGCCGCATGGACAAGGTCCTCGCAATCCACGCCGAGGATTTGGATGTCGTCATTCAACCCGGCGTTACGCGGGAGCAGCTCAATCAAGAACTGCGCGCTACCGGTCTGTTTTTTCCAATCGATCCAGGAGCTAATGCCACATTGGGCGGCATGGCAGCCACCCGCGCTTCGGGAACTAATGCAGTGCGCTATGGCACAATGCGCGATGCTGTTATGGGTCTCGAAGTGGTTTTAGCAAATGGCGAGATAATCCGTACTGGCGGGCGAGCGCGCAAATCTTCGGCTGGTTACGACCTTACTCATCTAATGGTCGGCTCTGAGGGAACACTTGGCATTTTCACCGAGCTCACCATCCGCCTACACGGTATTCCTGAGAAAATTGCTGGCGGCATTTGCTCTTTCCCAACTATCACTCAAGCTTGCGAGGCCGTCATTTTAACCATTCA
>CBFHZM010000020.1:0-18379 GCA_965660195.1 Alphaproteobacteria bacterium | reverse complement strand
AGTAGCTCGCATTGAGTTTCTAGATGCCCTACAAGTCAGAGCCTGCAACGCCTACAGCAAAACGAACCTACCCGAGGAACCGCTTTTATTGGTCGAATTTCATGGCTCGGAAGCATCGGTTACTGAGCAGTCGGCAGCCTTTCAAGACATCGCCTTAAATTGCGGCGGCGGGACTTTCCAATGGTCGTCAGACCCCGAAGAACGAAACCGGCTCTGGAAAGCCCGGCACGACGCCTATTGGGCTGCACTCGCCTTGGTGCCAAATGGCAAGAGCTATCCGACCGATGTCTGTGTCCCCGTTAGTCGCCTCGCCGAGTGCGTCGAAGCCACCCATCGTGATATAGAGGAAAGCGGTATTATTTCACCGATTGTTGGGCATGTCGGTGACGGTAATTTTCACTGCCTGCCCGTTCTGCCGCCAGACCGCCCTGATTTGCAGGACAAGATCGAGGCCTTTACATCACGCCTCTCATCTAGGGCGATAGCCATGGGCGGCACCTGCACGGGCGAGCACGGGATTGGCCAAGGCAAGAGGGAATATTTAATTAAAGAAGCCGGCAATGCCGTTCCCGTAATGAGCGCGATTAAGCGTCAACTTGACCCACAAAACCTTCTTAACCCAGGCAAAATATTTTTTGGCGGTTAATAAGTGATGCGTTGCGCCAAGCGGGGCGAGATCCTGTTTAGAAAATAAAGAAGGCGGCTCTGGCCTGCGTAGATCGTCTGTTTATTGGTCAGCCAACCATGCCAAAAGATATCTGCGAGACGCGCGGGCGATATTTTTCTTTGCCCCAGGCCTCGCATCATCTCGGTATCAACGGGCGGCGGCAGCAAATCGATCACTGACACATGGTCATGCGATAATTGCCGACGTAATGAGTTCGAAAAACTATGCATAAAAGCCTTACTCGCTGAATAAACTGGCGAATTAAGATCTGGTTGGATTGCCAGGCTAGACGACACATTAACAATCGCGCTAGTGGGCGCGTGCGCCTTTAACATGGGAAGCAGACGATCGGTCAAATCGACGACAGCATTAATATTTAACTCGATTTCCCGCGCATAGCTGCGGTAATTGTGCTGATCGTGAAAGATGCCATTGAGGCGCATTCCGGCATTATTTATCAAAACATTTATGTCAGGGTAAGTGGCCATTAGGTACGAGGCGAGCTGTGCCCGCTCCTGGGCTTGCGTCAAGTCGCAAGCAACAAAGTCTCCCCCCATATGCTTCCGCTCGCGGCTATCATCTCGACCAATCAGGATTACGCGATTACCCCATTTAAGGAACTTGCGCCCAAGCGCAGCACCAATGCCACGCGTCCCTCCCGTAATTACAACGCAATGGCCCTGGCTATTCACGTTTCACCTTTTAATATGTCTGGTGGGAAGGTAGTGCGAACGCGATATCTTTCAACCGCGCAGTATCTTTTCGTCGTTTTCGCAATATAGTTATCGCCTACAGGTCATTAGGGAGTTCACTATGGGTCAGCTTAAAGGGAAAACTGCAATCGTGACCGGTGCCGCCTCTGGCATCGGCAGAGCCACGGCTCAATTATTTGCCGCTGAGGGCGCCCACGTTCTTGCTGTCGATGTCAATGCCGCAGTTTCCGAAGTCAGCAATGAGAGAATTACGAGTTTACAATGCGACCTATCCGATCGCGATGCACCCGAAAAAGTCTTATCGGCAGTGCGCGACATGATCGGTTCGGCCGAGACAGGACTCGATATTTTAATGAACAATGCCGGCGTCGGTAGCAATGCGCCAGCTGATCAAATGTCATATGAGGAATGGGATCGGGTTTTGAACATCAACCTATCGGCCCCATTTCGCTTGGCCCAAAAAGCCATTCCTGAGCTTCGAAAAAGTACGGCGGGACGAATTATCAATGTTGCGTCAGTAATGGCCACCCACACGGATTACGGCCTCGCCGCCTATTGCGCTGCTAAGGCTGGGATAACCGGTTTTACCCGTAATTTGGCGCTTGAATTAGGGCGCGACAATATCACTGTTAACGCGATCTTGCCGGGCGCCATACATACAGGCATGACGGCAGCCTCCTTCCGCAACGCCGAGATCGCCGCAGTATGGGCGAAAAAATCCGTCCTACGTCGCTTAGGTCAACCTGAGGACATTGCCAAAGTGGCAACCTTCCTCGCCTCCGACGCTAGCGCCTTCGTTACCGGGCAATCGATCAATGTCGATGGTGGTCTCTTGCTGCGCACTTAAGCGCACAATCTAGTCCCCGAGGAAATTATTCAGCCTCTCGTGGGCGACAAGGAAATCCTCTTTAAATTCCTGCACCACGGCGCGGGCCGATTTTTCCTGCGTCAACAAGCCAACCCCTTGACCAACCCAATAGGTTGCCAGAGCTTTTGCTTGCTCGTTTCCTTTTTCGGCCTCACGATCAACCAGCGCCAAAGCCGGCTCACTGATCATGGTTTGCAACGGCATGGGTAGCGGATCGAGCGGACCATTTTCCCAAGCATCGGTCCACAGTGAACGCAATTGCCGTGAGTGTTTACCCGTGCGCGAGCGTGAGCGAACCGTGTCGCTCGAACTTGCCTTTAACATTTTTTCTTTCACCGGCTGGCTGGTTTCGGCGTCACTGGTGGTGAGCCAAACCGAAGCCGTCCATGCGCCATCGGCTCCCATCGACATTGCGGCTGCCATTTGCCGTCCCGTCACAATGCCGCCAGCGGCAAGAATGGGGGTGTCGCCATAGGGCTGGATGGCTTGATGCACTTCCGGGATCAGAACCATGCTGGAAACTGATCCACAATGACCACCACCTTCGGTTCCCGATACCACAAGAATATCAACACCGGCCTGAACTTGGCGAATGGCATGTTCTTTAGCACCAACCAGCGCTGCTACTTTTACATTGTTGGCCTTGCCCATATCGAGCATCCATTGTGGGGGAACCCCCAACGCATTGGCGATCAGCTTGATCGGATAAGAAAAAGCAACGTCGAGCAACCGCTTGGCACCATCGTCGCGCATATTCGCGCCCATACCCGAGCCTTGATCGGAGGCATCGCGCAAGCCTGTCGCAGCGACACCATTTTGTTCCAGAATATCCGAGCGAAAGTCGCGATACTCTTGCGGGATCATCTCCATCAGCTTGGCCGATGTAATACCCTCTTCGTCCTTACCCAGCATTTTATTCGGGATCAGGACATCAACCCCATAGGGTTTGCCATCGCAATTTTTATCGATCCATGCCAGCTCAACATCAAGCTCCTCGGGGGTCATGCCGACCGCGCCGAGCACTCCCATGCCGCCTGCTTTCGATACTTCAGCCACCACATTCCGACAATGCGAGAACGCCACGAGCGGGAACTCAATCCCCAACATTTCACAAATCCGAGACTTCATAATAGCCCTCCCTCGATGGATCTAATTTTTCCGTGGACGTAGTTTAAACGTCGCGGAAGCCGTTGCAACATGCTTGTTTTCTAAATCAAACAAATTCGACTCCGCAAAAGCGATCGATTTGCCGATCCGTTTGACCTGCCCCTCTCCAACATATTTTCCGGGATTGGCCGTCGCCAAAAAACTGGTCTTTAATTCGAGCGTAACCTGTCCGGCATATTTTTCAGTATCACTGGATAACCGAATAGCAACGCCGCATAAGGTGTCCAATAAAGTTGCAATAATGCCGCCATGAATAACACCTTGAAAATTTACAAACACATCGCCGAGTTGAAAGCTCATCCGCACTTTCTTTTCGGCCGCATCATACCCCAACACCTCGCGACCAATCAGCTCACTAATGCCGCCGTCGCCCGCTAAGGAAAAATCCTCAGGCAAATCCCTCACTCAGTATCCTCCAAAAACGAATGCCCAGCGAGACGCTCCATATAAGCCGTTAAAGCTGCCATCGACGGGTCGATCGCTTGCCCCATTTTGCCAAAAAAAGTGACAAAGCCGTGAAACATAACATCGGCATAGGTAATGCGATCACCACAGAGGAATTGCCTCTCTTGCATTTGCTGATCGAGCCACGCCATGCCTTCTCGGGTCAAAAGTGCGCAGGGCTCCGAGAGGCTCTCGTGAATAGTAATGCGGCCCGAGAAGAACGGTGCACCACGCCCATGCTGAAAAGCCATCGCCATGGGTAAAATAATCTTCGTATCGACCCGCCGCATCCACATCCGCGTTTCGGCGCGCTCGAAAGCATCACGCCCAACAAACACAGGATCGGGAACGAGCTCCTCAAAATATTCCGCAATCGCCGTCAACTCAGCCAAGGCGCGGCCATCATCAAGCTCTAGAATGGGCAATTGCCCCGCCGGGTTCAGTTTAAGAAATTCCGGATTTCGATTTTCCTTATTCATCATATCAACTTCGACGAGGTCGAGCTTGATATTTTTAATTTGCGCCAAACGGCGTGCGATTGCCGGGCTCGGCGCATTAGCGACATATAGTTTCATAGAACTCCCCTTCCTTTCCTCATAGTGCTGGAGCTAAGCCATCTCGGCAAGAGGCGCTTAATGCGGCATAGTTTCCTGTTAATGCAAACCTCAGATTCTGTGATATACTAAAGGTCAAATATGGAGGCCTCAATGACATCGGCGGCAAAAACAGCGCGCTTTCAAATTGGAGATGTCGTCAAGCATCGCATTTTCGACTTTCGCGGCGTCATTTTTGATGTTGATCCGGAATTTGCCAATACCGAGGAATGGTGGCTCTCAATCCCTGCAGAACTTCGTCCCCGCAAAGATCAGCCCTTCTACCACCTGTTGGCTGAAAATGATGAAACCAGCTATGTCGCTTATGTGTCAGAACAAAACTTACTTCCCGATACCAGCAAAAAGCCTGTTTCGCACCCACAAGTGAAAGACGTGTTCGACGGTTTCGATGGCGAGCGCTATGCCGTCAAAACCGATCTGCGGCATTAATTGGGAGTAACTTAATGGTTCTAGGCGCTGTGCAACGGTTTCTAAGTCGGCAAATTATTCGCTATATCGAAAAGCCGATCCTAAATTATCGACCCTATCAGTTTTTGCCGCTGGCAGACCTCGAGGCCTGCATGCGGCCAGGGGATGTCTTGCTCGTCGAGGGCAATCAGAGGATTTCGACAGCGATTAAATACCTAACGCAATCGACTTGGTCACATGCGGCCCTATTTATCGGTCGCGAGGCAGGACTGCGCGATAAGTTTGGGCATCCAGCCAGCTTGATCGAAGCCGATGTTAGCGAAGGTACTGTGGCCGTTTCCCTAACAAAATATGTCGGCTTTAACACGCGTATCTGCCGACCTGCGCTGATTGATGACGCTGATCGCGCCGCTGTTATCGAATTCATGAAGAACTCTCTGGGTATGGAATACGACATTAAAAATGTTATTGATTTGGCGCGTTATCTCCTGCCACAGCCACCCGTGCCGGTCAGTTGGCGGCGCAAAATGATCGCGCTTGGGTCGGGAGAGCCGTCGCGGGCTATTTGCTCGACGTTGATTGCGCTCGCTTTTCAATCTGTTCGCTATCCGATTTTACCGGATGTCACGCGCGAAAACAGGCGCGACATTCTCCACATCCGGCACCACTCGTTATTCACGCCACGCGATTTCGATCTCTCGCCCTATTTCTCGGTTATCAAGCCCACAATCGAAAAAAGACCAGATTATAAAAGCTTCGACTGGATTGAAATGACACCTGATGGTGGGTCGAACTTGGATGCGTAAAGATCATCGCCCGCTTTGGCTTCGCAGGTTGTTAGAAGCTTTATCGTCGCTCTACACGCGCATTTATCTGGCACCGCAATGTGACAGTTTTGGCCACGGCGTCGAGGTCATGGGACCACGCCAAGTCGAAATATTCGGTCCAAATATTCATATCGGTAACCATGTCCATATGCAATCCGCACGCGGCGTTGTCACCCGTTTGGCAACTTGGCAAAATTCCACTGGTGGTCGGGGCGAAATTCGCATTGGTGATTATAGTCTAATCACGGCTGGTGTTCACATCGTAAGTGCCGAGGCTATCCATATTGGGCGCAATGTCATGATCGCGGGCCATAGTTATATTTCCGATGCCGATTGGCACGATCTTTACGATCGAACCTCAGCGCCGGGTGCGGTGGCGCCGATTACACTGGCTGATAATGTTTGGGTTGGTTATGGCGCGAAGATTTTAAAGGGTGTTCAGCTTGGCGAAAATACGATCGTAGCCGCCGGTGCCGTAGTGACTAAATCATTTGCGAAAAATTTGATCATTGGCGGCAACCCGGCAAAAGTTATCGGCAAACTGTCTTTTGATCGAGCTATGAAATACCGCGAGGAGATCTTTTCACCAGCAGATGACTATCAACGGCGAATGGCTTATTTTCGTCACATTGAGAATGGACAAAATAGTTTTGCAAATTGGGTAAGAAGTAAACTATGGCCGACAAAAAATATGTGAGGCAGCTAGCGCGGATTGCCCTTCTTCTGGCAAGTTTCTTACCGGCCCTACCTGCTGTTGGCGAGAATCATGGCCTAGCCATGCTCGGAGCTCCAAATTTACCAGAAACGTTTACCCGCTTTGACTACACCGCGAATGCGCCCGTGCGCGGCGGACGCTTAATCGAAGCTAAGATTGGTGGTTTTGATAATCTCAATCCTTTTACCATTCGCGGCACAACCGCATTTGACGTTCGTGAGCTGGTTTTTGAAAGCCTGCTAGCACGCAATATGAACGAGCCCTTCACGCTTTATGCACAACTGGCTGAGCAGGTCGCTGTCGCCCCAGACCGTAGCAAGATGCAGGTCCGACTAAATCCGGCTGCGCGATTTTCTGACGGCCAGCCGGTGCGGCCCCAGGATGTTATTTTCTCATGGAACAGCTTGCGAAGCGCTGGCCGTCCCAATCATCGCTATTATTACGACAAGGTCGAAAAAGTCGAACAACGCGGCGAGCGCGACATTATATTCACTTTTAAGGGCCCGCCCTATGATCATGAATTGCCATTGATTATAGGCCTCATGCCAATCTTGCCCGAGCATGTCTATGGCACTCGAGATCTGCAAGCCAGCAGTTTTGATCTGCCAATTGGATCAGGCCCCTACATTATTTCCGAAGTCGATCCTGGTCGTCGCATCGCCTTTCGGCATGATCCACGCCATTGGGCACGCGCACTCCCTAGCCTCAAAAACCGATATAATTTCGACGAATTGGTGCATGATTATTACCGCGATGAAGCCAGCGCTTTCGAAGCCTTTAAGGCTGGCAGGGTCGATGTTTGGTTTGAAACCGATGCGCTGCGCTGGCAAGCTGGTTTTGACTTCCCCGCCGCTGTTGACGGGCGCGTCATCAAAGAAAGCCTACCGCTTCGGACCCCGAGCGGCTTGAATGCTTTTGTCCTCAACACGCGGCGCTCTCTATTTTCCGACCCACGACTACGGCAAGCCCTCGACCTGGCCTTTGATTTTGAGTGGGTGAACAAGACGCTTTACGCAGATGCCTTTATCCGTACGCAAAGTTATTTTGGGGGCACCGATTTAAGCGCCTTAGGACAAGCGGCTTCAGCTGGAGAAAAGCGCCTGTTGCGCGCCGACAAACTCAGTCGGGAAGACCTTCAATCAAGTTATAAAGCACCGGTCAGCGATGGCTCGGGCCGCGACCGTAACAATCGAGCGCAAGCCATTAAGTTGATGGCCGAGGCTGGCTTTAACTTTACTGATGGTGTTCTAGAAAATAAGGATGGCCAAGGCGTTGCGTTTGAGATCCTGGTTCAACGGCGTGATCACGAGCGCTTGGCGTTAGCCTATCAGCGCATGCTGAAACAAATTGGAATTTCGGCAAGTGTGCGGCTGGTCGATGCAGCGCAATATCAACGCCGCCTGCAAAACTTCGATTTCGACGTCATCATCTATGATTATTACGCCTCGCTCTCGCCAGGCAATGAGCAATCCTATTACTGGTCGATGGATGCGGCAGCAACCGAAGGCAGTCGCAACTATGCCGGCATTAAATCTGCTGCGATTGACGATGCCATTGCAGCATTAACATCCGCTGAAAGTTACGAAAAATTTCGCGACGCCGCCCGCGCCCTCGACCGAGGGTTAATGAGCGGCCACTACTTTATCCCGTTATTTCATCGCTCTGGACAATGGGTGGCACGGTGGTCTCATATTCAACGCCCCGAGATGACGCCAATATACGGCGCGCAACTCGATAGCTGGTGGGCGACACCGGAAAACTAAATGGCTTCAGCCACCTCGAGCGCTGAAATCTCATCACTGCTAAAGCCCCAATCTGCCAATGCCGAGGCGCTGTGCTCCCCGATCGCCGGAGGTGGGCCTTGGATTTCACTCGGAGTGCCGCTGAAACGCGGCGCAACATTCGGTTGCACAACGCCATAAGCCTCGACAATGGTTTCGCGCGCCGCATTATGCGGATGGCTGGCCGCCTCAACGAGATCAAGCACAGGCGCATAGCAAATATCCGTTTCCGCCATAATGGCGTCCCATTCATCGCGGGTTTTTTGTTTAATAACGGCTGCCAATTTTTCTTTCATACTCGACCAATTTTTGCGGTCATGCTGCTTGGCAAAATCGGGATCATTTGTTAGCCCGGTCTTTTCCAGAAGGAGGGCGTAAAATTGTGGTTCGATTGACCCGATCGAGACAAATTTTCCGTCCTTAGTCTCATAGACGTCGTAAAAATGCGCTCCACCATCTAGTAAATTATCAGCGCGGTTTAAATTCCACACGCCGACCGAATGCATGCCGAAAAACATCGACATCAGGGACGTAGCGCCATCGGTCATAGCGCAATCGATCACCTGCCCCTTGCCGCTCTGTTGCGCTTGGAACAACGCCGCACAAATACCCATCGCTAGATAGAGGGCTCCGCCGCCAAAATCACCAACCAGATTTAACGGCGGCACAGGTTTCGCTGCCGGCCCAATAGCGGCTAAAGCGCCTGTCAAAGCGATATAGTTAATATCATGCCCCGCCGCCTTGGCATAAGGCCCATACTGCCCCCAGCCCGTCATCCGCCCGTATACCAATTTCGGATTGCGCGCCAAACAAATATCTGGCCCAAGGCCCAAGCGCTCCATGACGCCAGGGCGAAAGCCTTCCTGAACAATATCGGCCTTTTCTATCAGTTTGAGGACGGCCTCGACGGCTTCAGGCTTTTTCAAGTCTAACGCAACCGAGCGGCGACCACGGCTGGTAATGTCATTGGCACCCGCACCCGGGCTGCCGCCCTTGCGGTCGATGCGGATAACGTCAGCCCCCATATCGGAGAGCAACATGGCACAAAAAGGTCCCGGGCCGATGCCCGCGAATTCAATTAGCCTTACCCCTTGTAGTGGTCCTTTTCCCATAATTCCCTCCATTGCACTGACGACGGTAACCCGATCAGATTACCAAAATTAATTACTACCGCGCGTTACTTTAATTCCATTTTCCCTGATCTTCTTGCGCAATGTATTTCTGTTCAAGCCTAAAAGGTCGGCAGCGCGAATCTGATTTCCCCGCGTGGCTTCCAGAGCTAGCTCAATAAGTGGTATTTCAAATTCAGGTAAAATACGGTGATACATGCCGTTAGGCGGTAACTCGCCTTCATGCTGGTCAAAATAACCACTAATATGGCGCCGGATTGAGGCTGACAGCGTTTCTTGAAATGCCGTTTGCGCTGGCTCGCCGAGCTTTAAATCCGCCAGCTCATAGCGCACGACATCGACATCGATCAATTCATCAGTGTGCAGCGCAGCGATACGCCGAACCAAATTTTCTAACTCGCGCACGTTACCCGGCCAATTATACGCCCGCAGAGCATCGAGTGCCGCGGTGGTAAAAGATTTCTCGCCCAGCCCCTCTTGCGCGTGCCCTTCTTGAATAAAAAACCGCACCAGATCTGGAATATCCTCCCGCCGCTCGCGTAAAGGCGGCAAGCGGAGCGGTACAACATTAAGGCGAAAATATAGGTCCTCACGAAACAGGCCTTGTTGTATGAGCTGGCGCAGATCCTGATGAGTGGCGGCGATAATGCGAACATTGGTCCGTATCGGCGAACGGCCACCAACCGAGGTAAATTCACCTTCCTGCAAAACGCGCAAAAGCCGGGTTTGCATTTCCATTGGCATGTCACCGATTTCATCAAGAAACAAAGTGCCGCCCTCGGCCTGCGCGAAACGACCGGTCTGGCGCTGCACAGCCCCCGTAAAGGCCCCTTTTTCGTGGCCAAATAATTCGCTTTCAATCAAGTCACGAGGGATCGCTGCCATGTTGATAGCAACAAACTGACCGTTTTTGCGACGGCCATAATCATGCAATGCCCGGGCGACCAATTCTTTCCCTGTACCGCTCTCGCCCGTAATCAGAACCGACAAATCATTTTGTGTCAGGCGTGCAACGGACCGATAAATATCCTGCATCGCCGGCGAACGGCCAATCAGCGGCAGATTATCTCCGTCTTGAGGCGCCGCCTTATTTGGGACAGGACCGCGCGGCATTGCGATTGCGCGCGAGACGACCCCGACAACTTCACTCAAGTCAAAGGGTTTCGGTAAATATTCAAACGCGCCGCGCTCGGCCGCCGTTATCGCCGTGGTAAGCGTATTTTGCGCGCTGATCACAATGATCGGCAGTTCGGGACGCAAGCGCTTAATGCGCGGGATCAAGTCAAAAGCATTCTGATCAGGCATCATGACATCGGTGATCACAACATCGCCCTCACCCGAGCTTACCCATTCCCACAAGGTCGACGCTGTTCCTGTGCTACGCACGTCAAACCCTGCACGCCCGAGAGCTTGCGATAAAACAGTACGAATAGCGCGATCATCGTCTGCAATAACAACGCGTCCTTTACTCATCCAACGGCCTCCTCTGTGGCGCCATCTTCGCTCTTGCCCGTCGCCATAGGCAGTAGAATGCGAAATGCGGTTCGTCCTGGCTGGCTATCGCATTCTACAACGCCGCCGTGATCGCCGATAATTTTTGCCACTAAGGCTAAGCCCAAACCCGAGCCGGAGTTTTTCGTCGTGACAAACGGGTCGAAGAGATGCGGCTTTAAGTGGTCTGCCACGCCGGGGCCATTATCGATAATCGAAAATTCAAGTGGTAGGCTGACGCGACGCGTCCGCCCTGGTAACGACAAACGAACGCCGGGACGGAAGGCCGAGGTCATACGAATTTCACCTTTTTTGATATCTTGCAGGGCCTCAGCAGCGTTTTTCACCAAGTTCAGAAAAACTTGAATCAGTAAATTTTTATCACCCAGCACATCGGGTAGAGAAGGATCATAATCCTCCACAAACCTGACGTCACTTGCAAAACCCGCGGTGGCTAAGCGACGCACATGGTCAAGCACGGCATGCACATTCACCGCCTGATCCATCGGCGCAGGCACCTCGGAGAACACCTCGAACTGGTCGACCAAGTCGGTGATGCGGCGGGTTTCGCTGCAAATCAGCTGGGTTAATTCGACCCCTTCGGTTGGCAAGTCTTGCTCTAATAACTGTGCCGCGCCGCGAATACCCGAGAGCGGATTTTTAATCTCATGCGCCAGCATTGCCGCCATGGCACTGACCGACCGGGCAGCGCCGCGATGCGTTAGTTGCTGATCAATTTTATGAGCAATTGATCGAGGCTGAATAACCAAAATAACCTGCGACTTATCGCTGAGAAAAGCTGGCGCAACCTGCAAATCGACGATCCGTTGATGGCCAATATGCGGTGAGCCAAGGTCAATACCGTATTCGTTAAAGCCAATTTTTTCTTCTAAGCTTCGCTCAATCAAGTCACTAACCGGCGATCCAAAAGGCAAAAGCGAACCAATGCCGCGCCGCGCCATGACTTCCATACTGGTACCAAAAAACTCTTCCGCCGCGATGTTGGCAAACACCACCTGCATACGATCACCGATCACCACGAGAGGGTGCGGCAAGGCCACAAGAATAGAATTCGCATCAATCATGCAGCTGCTTCCTGCTCATAAGATAGGAAAAACTGCCTCATCGCACGTCGCACAGACGATGCCTCAGCCATGCGGCAAACGTCACCGCGAAGTGCTTTCGCTGTTGAGGTATCATTGCAGAAATGGTCAATAAAAGCCGCCAAATGTTTACGCGCGACCTGAACACCGAGCCGCTCGCCGTAGAGAACGAGACACTCCTCATACCAGCGGTCAACAGCCGCGGCGATCTCGATTGCATTTGGCATAGCAAAACTTTTGCCTGTCAACGCCGCGCTAATCTCGGCCAATAACCAAGGCTGACCAAGCGCGGCCCGCCCGATCATCACGCCGGCAGCCCCAGATACAGCCAAAGCTTTGCTGGCATCGATAGGGCTGTGAATATCGCCATTTACCACAACGGGAATGTTGACCGCTGCAACGACATCAGCCACCGCTTCCCAGTCGGCTTTTCCTTTATAAAATTGACACCGCGTTCGACCATGAACGGTGACCATGCTCACCCCAAGCTGTTCGGCAATTTGAGCTAAAGCTGGTGCATTGCGGCTCTCATCATCCCAACCGAGGCGCATTTTTAGGGTCACCGGCTTGCTGGTGGCCTGCACTGTCGCTGCAATTAAGTCCGCAGCATGATCAAGATTGCGCATCAAAGCCGAGCCGGAATAGCCCCCCGTCACCTGCCGCGCCGGACAGCCCATGTTAATGTCGATAATATCGGCGCCAGCGGCCTCCGCGAGCCTGGCGCCTTCAGCCATCCAGTGCGTTTCTCGCCCGGCTAATTGCATGATAAACGGGGTCAACCCTTCGCCCTCGGCGCGCCGAACCATATCAGGGCGCGCTTGCGCCAGTGCATCGCAAGCCACCATCTCCGAAACCGTGGCGCTGGCACCAAACCGCGCAACCAATCGTCGGAAAGGCAAATCCGTCACGCCCGACATTGGCGCCAAGAGAACCAACGGTGCTGCCAAACTATCTGACCCGTTAAGAGCTTGCGCCAGTTGTACCGCTTTCGAAATGCTCATTATGTAAGCGCTTTCATTCTCGCCGATCGATTTGCCTAAAAATTTTGCATTGGTGTGGTAGCTTATTTTCAGTGATTTTCCAAGTCGTCTTGGGTATGGTCGTGCGCATGATAAAAGCCACGCCACCAAATATCGCGATTATAGTATCGGCCGGTCGCGGCCAGCGCGCCGGCGGCGGAGTGCCCAAGCAGTACCGTCACCTGCCAAATGGCCAATCGGCGCTGCAAATGTCGGTCGCGGCGTTCGCCGCGCATCCGCAAATCGGCGCCATTTGCGTTGTCATCCATCCAGATGACAAATCTTTATACGACGAGCAAATAGGTGCCCAGGCAAAACTCCTGCCACCGGTTGGCGGCGGCGCAACGCGCCAGCAGTCTGTACAAAATGGTTTGGCCGCCTGCCGCGCCCATGCACCAGCAACAATCTTAATCCATGATGCGGCACGCCCTTTTATCTCGCTGAGCATGATCGATCGCGGCCTCACCGCTTTAGAAGGGCACGATGGCGCCATCCCAGCCCTGCCGATTATCGATAGCGTTAAGCGCATTGACGGCGCGCAGATTATCGGGTCGGAGGCGCGTGAAACACTGGTTCGCGCTCAAACGCCGCAAATTTTTACCTTTGTCGCAATTGAAAAAGCGCATGCGCAAGCCGATCAGGCCGATGCCGCGGATGATGCAACCCTAGTAATGCAAGCAGGTCTCGATCTTGTTATTTTTGACGGAGAACCTCAAAATATAAAACTAACCTTTGAAGAGGATCTTGAGGCAACCCCGATGTCTTCCGCAGTCAGCTTTCGCACCGGCTTTGGCTTTGACGTGCATCAATTTGGACCAGCCGACAGTTCAACCGTCGTGCGCCTTGCTGGTTGTGACATTCCTTACGACCGCCCGCTTTTAGGACATTCCGATGCCGACGTCGCCCTGCATGCGCTTACCGATGCTATTTTGGGCGCCTTGGCGATGGGGGATATTGGCGATCACTTCCCGCCATCGGACGCGGCGCATAAGGACCGAGATTCCGCTGATTTTGTGTCATTCGCTGTCAAAGCGGCACGACAAAGACACGCTGAGATCAGTCATGTCGACCTCACTATAATTTGCGAAGCACCGAAAATCGCGCCTCACCGCGAGGCGATGCGAGACAAACTTGCACAATTAATCGGACTTAAGCGCGATCAAGTCAGCGTCAAAGCCACGACCACAGAGGGGCTCGGCTTTACCGGACGCGGCGAAGGCGTAGCCGTGCAAGCCGTCGCAACGCTTAAGGTTGCGCTATGATTGGCTTGCGCACCCCCCCCACTACACTCGGTTACTTTTCGCCAGCAGTGTTAATTGCAAGCTTTGGCGGCAGTGGTCTGATCCGCCCCGCCTCAGGCAGCTGGGGTTCACTTGCAGCACTCGGTGTGGGGCTCATTTTGCTCCATTTCATTCCGTCCGAAACTATGTTGTTGGCCGCCGCCATCGCCTATTTCGCGGGGTTATGGGCGAGCACAGTATGGCTAGCAGCAAGCGAGGCCGATGCATCAGCCGATAAGGATCCGCAAGCCATTGTCATCGACGAAGTGGCGGGTCTATGGATCGCGCTCGCCTTCGCGCCCGATACCCCCTTGGGCTATGGCGCCGCCTTTTTGCTGTTTCGCTTTTTCGACATTACAAAAATCTGGCCAGCCAACTGGGCCGACCGCGCGCTGCCGGGCGCACATGGCATTATGTTGGACGATATTTTTGCCGGGTGTTGGGCAGCGATCTTTCTTGTAATCGGTCGAGCGACCCAAATATTATAACCCTTAGAACCTAGAGGACAGATTATGTTTAGCCCTGAAATTATTGATAAAACTACAAATTTTCTCGAAATTTGCGCCGAAAAACATTGGCGTGTCTCGACCGCCGAATCCTGTACCGGCGGTTTAATTTCTGCCCTCCTCACGGAAATTCCAGGCAGCTCGCGCGTAATTGGACGCAGCTTTGTGACCTATTCCAACCGCGCCAAACGCGAAATTTTGAACGTCCCAGCCGAGCTGTTGAAAGAGCACGGTGCCGTCAGCGAGGCCGTAGTGTGCGCAATGGCAGAAAATCTGCTTAACCAAACGACCGCCCATTTAACCGTTGCGGTGTCTGGTATTGCTGGTCCGGGCGACGGCACCTCAGGCAAACCCGTTGGTCTGGTTCACATGGCGACTGCAACCGACGCGGGCGTTGTGCACAAGCGTCATGAATTTGGCGATATAGGGCGTGGAGCCGTGCGGATGGCAAGTGTCGAGGCAGCGTTAGCCATGTTGCGTGCACGGTTAGACTGAGGTCCCACCGTAAAGATCCTGCGCCCGCGCCTCAAAAGCGTCGATCATTGCATCGACAATCCTCTGCTGCAGCGGCGCAACAATCTTGCCGAATAGAGACACACGAAACTCGTAATCGAGCGTAAACTCAATAGCGCAACCCGCCTCCGTATCCTGGAATTGCCATTGATTACGGAGCCGTCGAAACGGCCCGCGCGTCTGAGTCGCAATGATGGTATGGGTAGACGGTGTCAGCAGGACGCGGCTCTCGAAACGCTCGTGAATGACCTTATAGCGAATGGCGAGCTCAGCGCGCATATCCTCATCACCTGCCGCCGTCATTTCCCGCGAAATCACCCGCGCCCCAACGCAATAGGGCAAGAACAGATCATAATTGGCAACATCGCCGACGAGACGATACATTTGATCTGCCGTAAAGCGGCTTTTGCGCTGCAACTGGACCGAGGGCATCAGGCCTTAATCACTATTTTTTATTGGCCGCGATCTGCTTTTCGCGCGCCAAACGCAACTTTTCGAAGTCACTATCGGCATGATGCGACGAACGCGTCAGAGGGCTAGCAGAAACCATTAAGAAGCCTTTGGAGCGTGCCACAACTGACAAATTCTCAAATTCGTCTGGTGTCCAGAACCGATCAATTGGCGCATGCTTCCGCGACGGCTGCAAATATTGCCCAATGGTGATAAAGTCAATCGACGCCGCACGCATATCATCCATAACTTGCATGACCTCCTCGCGGCTCTCTCCCAACCCTACCATCAGGCCCGATTTGGTAAAAATCGAGGGGTCCGCAGCCTTGACCTGCTGCAAAATCGACAGCGAGTGAAAATAACGGGCGCCAGGACGCACAGGCAGATAGAGGCGTGGCACGGTCTCAAGATTATGATTGAACACATCTGGCCGCGCTGCGATGACAACTTCAAGAGCGCCTGGCTTGCGCAAAAAATCAGGCGTTAAAATTTCGATCGTCGTCGATGGCGATTGGCTTCGAATGGCGGCAATCGTCTCAGCAAAATGCTGCGCGCCACCATCACTCAAATCGTCGCGATCAACCGACGTGATAACGACATGGCGCAAACCAAGTTTTGCCACGGCATTAGCAACGCGGTGCGGCTCATCGCTGTCTAGCGGATCGGGCTGACCCGTTGCGACATTACAAAAAGCACAGGCTCGCGTGCACACCTCCCCCATAATCATGAAGGTTGCGTGTCGCTCCGACCAACATTCCCCGATATTTGGGCACGCGGCTTCTTCACACACCGTCGTCAAATTGTGCTTTTTTACGATTGCGCGCGTCTCGGCATACTCAGCCGACCCTGGTGCCCTTACGCGCAACCAATCGGGCTTGCGCAACACCGGACTGTCAGGGTTTTTCTGTTTCTCCGGATGGCGTGGGCGCTGACCGCCAAGCGTGTCTATAACTGTCGTCATAGCCCAGTTATAGCGAGCTGCAAGAGGCCTCACAAGCAGGCAATTAGTAAAAAATTAAGCGCGACAGGGTGTTAATTGCGTTTGCTCTGTAAGATGATGCGATCGCTGGGATCTACCAAGCCGAGCTGTGTACGAGCCAGCTCATCGAGAAAATCCAAATCAAGCGTCTCAGCACGCAGACGGTTAATGCGATCCTGTTGCTTTGCATTATCGGCGCGCAATTGCTGCAACACCTGATCGCGCTCAGTAATTTTATCACGCAATGTCATCCAATTGCTGATCCCGCGTTCGCCCCGATAAGCCTCCACAATCAAGAAGCTCGCAACCAACAAGCAGGCCAGAGGAAAGACCCAAAAGCGGAGCCGGATCCGAAGAAACGGACGCTGGGTTGAATAACTGTCTACTGAATGAAAACGAATCATTCCATCACGGAATCATAAACTGATTCGTTTGGTCAAGCAGATTTTCAGTCAGCGGTCCCTTAACGGCGCAAGATGGAGCGCCCCGGATAAACCGCTTGATCGCCCAAGGCCTCCTCAATCCGCAGCAATTGATTATATTTTGCCAAGCGATCGGAGCGCGCCAGCGACCCAGTTTTGATTTGACCGCAATTGGTGGCGACCGCCAAATCGGCAATCGTTGCATCCTCCGTCTCGCCCGAGCGATGCGACATAACGGCCGTATAGCTGGCACGATGAGCCATATCAACGGCCGTCAAAGTCTCCGACAAAGTGCCAATTTGGTTCACCTTAACCAAGATCGAATTGGCTACTTGTTTCTCAATTCCTTCCGCCAGGCGCGCTGGATTGGTCACAAAAAGATCGTCACCCACGAGTTGGACCTTATCGCCCAAGGCCGCTGTTAACGCCGCCCAGCCGTCCCAGTCATTTTCATCCATCCCGTCCTCAATCGAGACGATCGGGTAGCGGTTGCACAAATCAACCCAGTAATCGACCATCGCATCGGCAGCGAGGCTTTTACCCTCCCCGCTCAAATGATATTTGCCATCGCGATAAAATTCTGTAGCCGCGGCATCGAGCGCTAACATAATATCGTCGCCCGCTTTGTAGCCCGCTTTCTCAACCGCCCGCATAATGTAACCCAATGCGTCGTCGGTCGAGGCCACAGCCGGCGCAAAACCACCCTCATCGCCGACACCCGTCGCTAGACCTGCATCATGCAACAAACCCTTTAAGGTATGAAAAATTTCAGCGCCCATGCGTACAGCATTGCCAAGCGAGTCTGCCCCCACAGGCATGATCATAAATTCCTGCACATCAACCGGGTTATCAGCATGCGCTCCACCATTAACGATATTCATCATCGGCACTGGCAGGGTGCGCGCATGGGTTCCGCCGACATAACGCCAAAGTGGCGTCGCTTGGCTGTCCGCCGCTGCTTTGGCGACCGCCAGAGATACCCCCAAAATAGCATTGGCGCCCAGGCGTGATTTATTCGGTGTGCCATCGAGATCCATCATCACGCGGTCTATGCGATGTTGCTCATCGGCATCCATGCCACTCAGAGCATCAAATATTTCGCCATTGACGGCAGCAACAGCATCGCGCACGCCCTTGCCCAGATAACGAGACTTATCTCCATCGCGTTTCTCAGCCGCCTCATAGGCCCCTGTCGACGCCCCCGAGGGAACCGCCGCACGGCCAAAAGCGCCGTCTTCCAGCAAGACATCGACTTCAACAGTCGGGTTGCCTCGGCTGTCTA
>CBFHZM010000019.1:12107-29571 GCA_965660195.1 Alphaproteobacteria bacterium | reverse complement strand
AGGTCGCCACCATCGCGCCCCCAATCCAGCGCGGCAGAACCTCGAGAAAAGACAGCGCAACAACGAGAGCGGACAGCGCGATCATTACAAGGCTATCGCGCCTGACACCACTATCGCGCACCGTAAAGGGGGTGATCAGCGCTGCCGCCCCGAGCACCAGAAGCATGTTGGCAATATTACTGCCAACGACATTGCCGACGGCGATATCGGGTTGGCGCGCTAGTGTCGCTTGCACGGAAACCGTCAGTTCCGGCAACGACGTGCCAAAGGCCACGACGGTCAAGCCAATTATCAGTGGCGACAGCTGGAAGCGATGTGCGATACTAACAGAACTTCGAACGAATAGCTCTCCGGATACAATCAAAGCTACCAAACCGACGCCAATTAGCAAAAAGGCAGACTGCATCTGATCCTCCCAGTTTAATCTGCAACCTGATCTTCCCTCAAAAATCTTGAGGTGTGCTCAAGATATGCTTTTAGGCATTGCATCGTTCTGAACCTTGTGCAAGCTATTCTAGACTTCAGACGTCTTTTTTTTAATCATGTGATCAACGGAAGTTTGAGTTAGGGAGGCTTTTATGCGTTGGAACTTTGGAGACATTATCGACACGATTGCCCCGCTGATGCCCGAGGGCCATCCAGCACTTATTCACGGTGACCGCGTTCTGACGTGGCAAGATGTTGATGTGCGCTCTAATCGTCTGGCGCGCAACATGCTCGCCAAAGGTGCCGCTTACGGCGACAAAGTCGGGTTTTATATGCGTAACCGGCCAGAATATATGGAACTTTTGGCTGCTTGCTTCCGCGGACGCCTGACCCATGTGAATGTCAATTATCGTTACGTTGCCGAGGAAGTGCATTATATTTTCGATAATTCTGATGCCACCGTCGTGGTTTACGGCGCTGAGTTTCGGCAAAACGTGATTGAACTGCAGCCCCGCCTGCCCAAAGTTAAACTTTGGATTGAGGTGGACGGTGATAACAATAAACCCGACGGTGTGATTGCTTACGAGAGCCTAGTCAGCGAAGGCGACGGCAGCCCCCTCGGCATCGAACGCCCGGGTTCTGACCTCTTGTTTCTGTACACCGGCGGCACCACTGGCATGCCGAAAGGCGTTATGTGGGAGCATCATAATTTACGCGAGGCCCAAACCCTTACCATGCGGGCCCTTGGCGACGTCCCTGAAAATCTTGATGAATTGAGAGACTTTATTAAAGCCCGAGGTGTTGGTGAAGTTTTTCTACCAGCCTGCCCGTTAATGCATGGCACAGGCTTATTTACAGCCATGAATGCGTTTTCAATGGGCGGCACCATCGTGACGCTCGAGTCGGCAACCCTCGACACGGCTGAATTGTGGCAGGCCGTAGCACAACACAAAATAAATAATATGGCGATTGTCGGCGATGCTTTTGCCAAGCCAATGTTGACTGAACTCGACGCCAACCCTGGAAAATATGACCTCTCATCCGTTGTCGGCATGATCTCGTCGGGTGTGATGTGGAGCATGGAAGTCAAACAAGGACTTTTAAACCATATGCCGCAGGCCATTCTCGCCGATAGTTTTGGCTCATCCGAGGCCATTGGCTTTGGCACATCTCTGACAGTGAAAGATATGCCAGTCAAAACAGCAGAATTTAAAACCAATGATTTCTGCAAAGTCTTTGACGAGAACGATAATGAGATCCCTTGGGGTAGCGAAACGCCAGGCTTTATCGCCTTTGGCGGACCAATCCCCCTCGGCTATTACAAAGACGAAGCTAAAACTGCGAAGACATTTAAAGAAATCAATGGCGTCCGCTACTCGATACCGGGTGACTACTGTCTGGTCGCAACCGACGGCACCCTCACCCTGTTGGGGCGCGGCTCGGTATGCATCAACTCGGCCGGTGAGAAAATTTACCCTGAGGAGGTCGAAGAAGCCCTCAAACTTCATGATAGCGTCGACGATGCCTTAGTTGTTGGTGTGCCAGACGAAAAATGGGGCCAAGCAGTTACGGCGGTAGTCAAACTCAACGAGGGCCACACGCTTGATGTGGCTGCTTTAATGGAACATGTGCGGACCAAGCTGGCGCGCTATAAAACGCCGAAGCATATCTTCGATGGTGGGCCGCCCTTCCGCGCACCCAATGGTAAAGCAGACTATAAATCAGTTGGCGACTACGCCAAACAAAGGGTCGCCGAGCAAGCATGAGCGAGATACCGTTACTCGGGGTTTTTGGCCAAGTTGGCCAAAGTTTCTTACCGCAATTTCGCGACGCCCTGCCAGATTGGCAGGTGGTCGGCTGGACCAATGCAGATCCAGTCGAACTACGCGATCAAACGCTACAAAGCTGCAAAGCCGCTGTGATGGGGCCGGATTTTATTCTCGGCCCCGGCAATTTGCCCGCTTTGCTGGCAGCGCCGAAGCTCGAACTCCTGGTGCAAAGTTGGGCCGGTACCGATTGGGCGTCGCCCGCCCTGTTACCCCAGGGGGTCATTTTATGTAACTCAGGCGGCCACGGCGCTCCCATGTCAGAGTTCGTGATGGCGGCAATTTTATCGCATGTTACTGAAATTCGAGAACTCGAGGCCGAGCTGCGCCGCGGTGACTGGTCGCGAAGCGGCCGTAACCCAGATCCAACAGTTCTGCATGGCGACCTTGCAGGTAAAACCATCGGCCTCGTTGGCTACGGAGAAATTGCCCAAGCCGTTGCCAAGCGCGCTCAGAATTTTGATGTACGCCTGATTGCGATTGCTCGCTCCGAGCGGCCGTCCGCGCCAGCGCCGCTAGATTGGATCGGCACGTCAACGGATTTACACCGGCTATGCCAAGAGAGCGATATCATTGTGGTGACCTGCGATCTCAATGCCGAGACGGAGGGTTTAATCGATGCCGCTGCCTTTACCGCGATGCAACCGCACTGCTTTCTGGTCAATGTAGCGCGTGGCGAGGTGGTAGAAGAAGAAGCCCTTTACGAAGCGCTCGCCACGCGAAAAATTGCGGCTGCGGCGATTGATACGTGGTATCGCTACCCGACAAATGTCCTCGATCCAGAACCCGACCCAGACCGTGGCGGGCCGTTTCGCGGATCGCGCTTCGACTTTTATAGCCTCGAAAATATCGTCGTGACGCCGCATTGTTCGGCCAATTCGCAGGGAGCCGATAAAGGACGATATAAAATCATTATCGAAACCGTGACCGATTTTGCCGCCGGCAGAGCGCTCAAACGCGCCATCATGACCGGGACAGCAGAGCGTTAAAGGCCGCCAATTTCTGCGACCAGATGCCGCGAAATCAAGCGATTTAATCGCCCTAGCCTCGCTTGTTCTGGGCGCAGAAAAGAGTAAACTGGTCGCAAATTAGCGTGAGGAGAAGACGATGGAAGCTCTCGAAACTTTCCGCCAAGAGACGCGTGCTTGGCTCGAACAAAACTGCCCGCAATCGATGCGCACACCGATGCCAGAGCGCGAGATGCCATGGGGCGGGCGTCATGGGGAGTTCCCCAATCCAGACACAAAATTATGGCTAGATCGTATGGCCGAACGCGGCTGGACGGCCCCCACCTGGCCAAAGGAATATGGTGGCGGTGGCCTCGATAAGGCGCAGAATAAAGTCCTGCAAGAAGAGTTGGGGCGGATTAATGCGCGCCCCGCATTGACAAGCTTTGGCCTTTGGATGCTTGGCCCAGCGCTCTTGGAATTTGCCAGTGAAGAACAGAAAAAACGCTACATACCCGAAATCGTCCGCGGCGAAATTCGTTGGTGCCAAGGTTATTCTGAACCTGGCGCAGGCTCGGATCTTGCTGGCCTACAAACGCGGGCGGAGGATAAGGGCGACCATTATCTGGTCAATGGACAAAAAGTATGGACCTCCTATGCCGATAAATGCGATTGGATTTTCTGCCTGGTGCGGACCGATACATCGGTCAAACATGACGGCATTTCCTTCCTGTTGATTGATATGGCAACGGCTGGCGTTGAAGCCCGCCCGATCAAGTTAATTTCCGGTGCCTCGCCCTTCTGTGAGACCTTCTTAACGGATGTTAAAGTCCCGAAAGAAAACCTCGTCGGCGAATTAAACAAGGGCTGGACGATTGCGAAACGCTTGCTCGAGCATGAACGGAGCATGATTTCGGGCATGAATATGGGCGCCGGTGCGGCCTCAATGGGGGGTATGGAAGTACTTGCCAAAGAACACTTCGGCGAACAAGACGGTCGTATCTCTGAGCAGTCTATCCGCCATGCCGTCGCCTCCCATAAAATGGACCAACAAGCCTTCGGCCTCAGCCTAAAACGCAGTGCCGAGCAAGCCAAGGCGGGGCAAGGCCCGGGAGCGGCGGCTTCGATGTTTAAATATTACGGCACCGAGCTGAATAAGCGTCGCTTCGAGTTGTTGCTCGATATTATGGGCACGCAAGCTTTGGGTTGGGAAGGTGAAGGCTTCGATAGCAAAGAGTTGGCTGTCACCCGCTCATGGTTGCGCTCAAAGGGCAATTCTATTGAAGGCGGCACCTCTGAAGTTCAGCTCAACGTCATTGCCAAGCGCGTTTTGGGTCTTCCCGACGCGGGCAAAGCGTAACTTAGGTTTCGGATCTAACATAAAGGATTAGACAATGGCTTTCGTTCTGAGTGAAGAGCAGACGATGCTGCGCGACATGGCAGCGCAATTTTTCGCCGAGCAAGTTCCAACATCAAATCTGCGGAAGTTACGCGATAGCGACGACGCGCTCGGTTACGACCCTGCGATCTGGCAGCAAATTGTTGAGCTTGGATTCGCCGGCATCTTGATCCCAGAAGACTTCGGCGGCACAGGCTTTGGCGTCACAGGCATGGGCATCGTGATGCAACAGGCAGGGCGTACTTTAGCCGCCAGCCCGCTCTTTGCTACATCCTGCTTGGGCGCCGGTATGATTTTAGAAATCGGACGCGAAGAGCAGAAGCAACAGCTTCTGCCGCAAGTCGCCGATGGCAGCCTACTCTTGGCCGTGGCCATCGACGAAACTTCTCATCATAATCCCAGCCATATTGCCTGCTCCGCCAGCAAAGACGGGAGCAATTACGTGCTCAATGGGCAAAAGTCCTTCGTCCTCGATGGCCACATCGCCAATAAGCTGATTGTTATTGCGCGTGAAGCTGGCTCACCTCAAGATACGACAAGCTTTATTGCGTTCTTGGTCGATGCCGATAAAGCTGGCATTGCGATCACGCGCACCAAAATGGTCGACAGTCGGAATGCGGCCAATATCACTTTTGATAATGTTGCGCTCACACCTGACGATGTCCTCGGCAATGGCCCTATTGGCCTCGAGAGCATCGAAAAAGTACTCGATCTGGGCCGCATAATCATCGCGGCAGAAATGCTCGGCGGCATCGAAACAGTGTTTGAGACGACCTTAGACTATCTCAAAGAGCGAAAACAATTCGGCCAAATTATTGGTAGCTTCCAAGCCCTGCAACACCGTGCTGCCGAAATGTTTTGCGAGGTCGAAATTGCCCAAGCCGTTGTTCAAGATGGGCTCTCGGCGATCGAGGAAAACCGCAACGATGTGCCGCGGGCGGCAAGCCTGGCGAAGGCGCGTTTGGGAGATACGGCGCGCCTGGTGACCAATGAAGGCGTGCAAATGCATGGTGGTATCGGCATGACCGACGCGGTCGATGTCGGGCTATACATCAAACGGGCGCGCGTTCAAGCGCAGATCCTCGGCGATAGTACCTTCCACACCAATCGTTACGCCACGCTTGGATCTTATTAAAAATCAATAATTTCCTGCCGTTGGCGCTCGACAGCTCGCGCGCAAGAGGCTATTTTGAGCCTCGATGGTTTATATCCCTAGTTGAGGATCAGAAATGTCAGATAAAACTGAACAACCCGAGCGTATCACTGTGTTGGCGCGTGACTTTACCCCAGCGGCGATGGAATTTCATCGCCGAAATATGAGTGCCCGCGGCTACCGCATGGAGGGCCAGATTACGGCGCGGCGTTTCATGATGATCGAGGGGGTTGAAGAGCCTAAACCTTTATTTGAAGGTGAAGAATTTTTTGCTGTCACTTTCGTAAGGAAAGACTCGGCGGAGTAAATGAACATGCGGCATATTTGCGAGTAGGCCGCTTTTTAATATTTTGCCAAGTTAGCATGGTATAAACTGTGGTTAGGTTTTAGAGGCGAGGGATTTCATTAGATCATGAACGATCTCTACGAAAAACACTTGGAGAGCGCCCTACAGGCACTTCACAGTGAAGGACGTTATCGCGTCTTCACTCATCTGGCGCGTAAAGCTGGTGAGTTCCCTGAAGCCATTGATTACACGTCCGGCCAAGCCAAGGATATCATCGTCTGGTGCTCTAACGACTATCTGGGAATGGGACAAAACCCTGATGTCATGACAGCCATGAAGGCTGCGATTGATGAGATGGGAACAGGCGCCGGTGGCACACGCAATATTTCTGGCACGCATCATCTTATGGTTGAATTGGAGAGCGAGCTTGCGAGCCTTCATGCCAAGGAGGCGGCGCTAGTCTTCACGTCTGGCTATATTTCGAATGAAGCAACCTTGTCGACGCTGGGGCGCCTTCTTCCCGACTGTATCATTCTTTCCGATGAACTAAATCATGCCTCGATGATTGCTGGTATTCGTAATGGAACCGCACGCAAATTAATCTGGCGACATAATGACCTCGCGCACCTTGAAAATTTACTGCGCGAAATTGATATTGATCGCCCGAAAGTGATTGCGTTCGAGTCCGTTTATTCGATGGACGGTGATGTTGCCCCTATCGGAGAGATCTGCGATTTGGCAAAAAAATACAATGCCATTACTTATCTCGACGAGGTGCATGCGGTTGGTATGTATGGCAACAATGGTGGTGGCATTGCCGACCGCGATAATGTCATGGAAAAAGTCGATATTATCGAGGGAACTTTAGCAAAAGCTTTTGGCATTATGGGGGGCTATATCACCGGCTCACGAAATTTGATCGATGCTATCCGATCTTATGCGCCTGGCTTTATCTTCACGACGGCTTTGCCTCCAGCGATTGCCGCGGGTGCGATTGCAAGTGTAAAGCACGTTAAACAAAATAATGATTTGCGCCTGCGTCATCATGAGAGGGCGCAGACCTTGAAAGACAAGCTGACGGCTGTCGGGCTTCCCGTCCTGCCAACGAATACGCATATTGTACCGCTGATGGTATATGATCCTATCTTGTGCAAAAAAGCCTCTGACCGGTTGTTGAACGAGCACGGCATGTATATCCAACCTATCAATTACCCAACTGTGCCCCGCGGCACGGAACGGTTGCGGATCACCCCAAGCCCCTTGCATACGGATGAGATGATGGACCGGCTGGTCGCCGCTGCGGTTGAAGTTTGGGATTATCTCGATATTAGCAAACAGCCGGCTCATAATATTACAGCCGCCTCATGAGCCTTCCGCAAGGCCACCCCAGCGTAAACTATGGTAAGACTGGTGTTTTGCTGGTCAATCTCGGAACGCCGGCTGCCCCAACGGCTGCCGCAATACGGCCCTATCTAAAGCAGTTTCTCAGCGACAATCGCGTTATCGAAACGCCAGCTTTAATTTGGCAGCCCATTTTACGCGGCATTATCCTTAATATACGGCCACAAAAATCCGCCAAGGCTTATAAAAAGATTTGGCGCGAAGAGAGCAATGAGAGCCCGCTGCGCTATTTCACGCGGCAACAAGCCGAGGCTTTGGCGCAAAGACTAGATGGTGACTGCAATGTCTATTGGGCCATGCGTTATGGTGCGCCATCTATCGATAGCCAGCTCGAAGCCATGCGCGCCAATGGCTGCGACCGTATTTTTGTTATCGCGCTTTATCCGCAATACAGCGCCACCACATCCGCTAGCGTGTATGACGAAGTGTTTCGCTGCCTGATGCGTATGCGGTGGCAGCCAGCCATCCGCACCGCACCGCCCTGGCACGATCACCCCGCCTATATTGCGGCCCTGGCTGAAAGCCTGAAAGAGAAGCTCAAAAGCATCGCCTGGCAGCCCGACAAGATCATCGCCTCTTATCATGGCCTACCGCAGACTTATTTCGACAAAGGCGATCCCTATCACTGCCATTGTTACAAGACAACGCGCTTGTTGCGCGAACACCTTGGCTACACTGAAGAACAGATGGTCACCACCTTTCAGTCACGTTTTGGGCCAACAAAATGGCTTGAGCCATACACCGACAAGACCGTTATCGCGATGGCAGAACAAGGGACCAAGCGACTTCTTGTTATCACGCCGGGCTTTATATCAGACTGTGTCGAGACTTTAGAAGAAATCAGCATCGAGCTTGCCCATACCTTTACGACCCATGGCGGTGAAACTTGCGCAACGGTTGCCTGCCTGAATGACAGCACGATCGGCATCGATCTGCTGGAAGACTTATGTCGGCGCGAGCTAGGCGGCTGGATTTAGTTGGATTGAGGCGGCTTGACCGGCCTGCCAAGATAGGGCACCATTTCTCCCGAAGGAAAAACCATTGGATACCTGGTTACTCTATGCCGACTTTCCACCTAAGGTGGATATTTTAGTTGCCTTGATCTTATGGGTCAGCGTTGCTCATTTTTTTATGCTGCAATCCTTTTCTCGTTATCGCTTAGCCTTAATGGCGACTGGCTTGGCCTTCGTCAGTGCTTTCCTGTATCGGTTGTGGAGCCAAGCCGGGTATCTGTCTCTTGACAGCTTGCTCTCGATGATTTTGGCGACATATTTTGGTCAAATTCTTGAATATTATATTGTTGCGTTCCTTTTATTGGCCGTATTTGCATCGGTCTTTAAGAGAAACAAGCAAAAAGGAATATTCAAGGGAAAATAATAATGACAAAACGCCTTTTCGGTTACGCTGGTTTGCTCGTCGTCTGGCTTATATCTCCAGCGGCCAAGGCAGAACTTTATAGTAGTATATATGATGTTTATTTTGGGGGTCTGCGGATCGGGGAAGCCGACGTTGACCTCAACCTCGGCGAGACAGATTATAAAATCAGCATCGCCCTCCGCGCCCGTGGCCTTGCTGATATGTTCACTGACTTTCACGCCCAAGCCGACATGCAAGGGAAAATTATCAATAACCGCCTGATCCCAGAGAAACAAAACATTGAGTGGTCGGATGGTGAGGAGAACAAATTCTCGAGCCTGCTCTATTCTGAGGGGCAGCCCGTTAGCTATGAAACCAACAGTGACTGGGTCAATGACCGCGATGTCGTCATCCCATTAACGCTCAAAGATGTTGGCTTTGGCTCGCTCGACCCCATCAGCTCGATGTTTGCATCGGTCAGCGCCTCGCCATGCCTTGTCGAACAGACACTATTTGACGGCTTGCGGATGTCAAAAATTAGCCCCCTGAAAAGCGACCCAGCCGATCCGCTGACCTGCCGTCTTCACTGGCAACCACTAGCAGGACATAGCCGTAAAAGTACCGAACACGCCGAAAACATGAGCCCCCTGAAAGTGTCCTACACGCAAGTAACGGACAACTTTTTAGCGCCGCATAAAGTCTTGGTTGAAACGCGCTATGGATATGTGGCTATGCTCCTGCGCACCGCCTACAACAAAAAATAATTACAAGCTAGGCGTGGCTTTTTGGCTCAGCTGCCGTATCCCGCTTGCACCCAGCGAGTGCTTTGGCTACATAGAGGCATGAGTAAAGTCGAAATTTACACGACACCGATTTGTCCTTATTGCCATGCCGCTAAGCGCCTGCTGGATGAAAAGCAGGTGAGCTACACAGAGATTAATATCGCCATGGACGGTGCCGCACGATCGACCATGATAGAACGTGCCCAAGGCCGTCATACGGTACCGCAAATTTTTATCGACGGGCAGCATATTGGCGGTTGCGATGACCTCTATGCGCTGGACGCAAAAGGTGATTTAACGGCGATCCTCGGCAAGTCCTAAAGTGTGCTGATAAAGCGGTGATAGAATCGCACCGCGTCGACCAAATCGTCGATCTTGATCCGCTCATTAGTGCCATGAATGCGCCCCAAATCGCCGGGCTGTGCGCGAAACCAACTAAACCGATAATGGTTCGAGGTGATCTGCCGATAATGGCGTGTATCTGTCGCCGCCACCAAAAGGCGCGGCGCAATCGCGATCTCCGCTGGTGCCGCAGTGTCGCGAATGGCTTGCGTCAGATGCGACCAACCGAAGCCCTCGAGCGGTGAATTTGGCGACGGCGCCATACCGACCTGCCCCGCCTCCGAGAAACTGACGGTAACACGAGGATCGTTAATTACATTCTCGACCCTTTGTTTTACGGTTTCTGGCGTCTCACCGGGCAAAATACGAAAATTTACGAGGGCTGTGGCTGTAATCGGCAACACATTAGATTTTACGCCGCCATTGATAACCGTAACTGCCGTGGTTGTGCGCATACCAGCAAGAGCTTGGGGGTCATTGGCAAACATCCGCATAACCAAAGGCTTAAATAACCAAAGGTTTTTCATAATGATCCGTTGTCCGAGCGGCAGATCATCGGCGATCGACAAAAGGAAGTCTTCCGTGTGCTTAAAGCTTGATGGGAACTGATTGCTCTCGAGCTTAACGATGGCTTTTGCCAAGGTTCCGATCGAAGAATCCGACGTCGGCATCGACGAATGCCCACCCGTACCACGCGCCAATAGCTCGAGGGTGACGATACCCTTCTCAGCCGGTGCGATCACGGCGAGGCTCTTATTCATCCCCGGCACCGCGCCTTCGACAATAGCGCCGCCTTCATCAATCAAAAAATCTGGACGAACGCCGCGGGCTTCCAAAAGCTTCCCAATTTCACGCGCGCCATCAATCCCACCTTGTTCTTCATCATGACCAAAGGCCAAATAAATATCGCGTTGCGGCTGCAAGCCGCTCTCAATCATCATCTCAATAGCCTGCAAACTAGCAATCACATTGATTTTGTCATCAAGTGTCCCGCGCCCCCAAATATAGGTCCCGTCATTGACCCCAGAAAAAGGCGGATGCTCCCACTCATTTTGCGTACCGGGAACGACAGGAACCACATCCATATGCCCTAACAATAAAACTGGCTTTAGGCTGTCACCCGCGCTACCGCGCCAGTGAAACAGGAGGCTATGGTCATTGACCGTCTCTACTGAGAGCGTCCGGTAAACGGCGGGATAACTTTGCCGTAAGAAAGCGTGAAAATTCTGCAAGGCACCAACCGAAGTCGGTTTGTCGCGTCCGAAGGAAATGGTTTCATATTGCACGGCTTGGCTCATCAAGGACGCAATGGCTTGCCGCGACACATCCAGAATATAAACCTCACTCGCAACTTGCTCTGCGTCCTTAGACGAAGACAGCCCTCGCACCAGCACAACCGCAACCAGGACGATAAGCCCAACTGCCAGTAATTTTAACGTCCGCTTTAACATCGAGTATCCCCCTTAAACCAAATCGGTCGTTAACGCCCCAGATCTAAGGAGGCCTGCCGATCGACACAGAGTATCAGCCCCATAGCGATTGAAAAGGTTAAAAGCGATGTGCCCCCGTAAGAGACAAATGGCAAGGGAACACCCACGACGGGAGCAAGCCCCATCACCATCGCCAAATTGACAAAGAAATAAAGAAACAGACTAACCCCGAAGCCGGCAACTAGCAGACGGCCAAAATGGGTTTTTAGTTCTCGGGCGATAAAAAATAAGCTTATAAGCAAAGCAACAAACAGTCCGATCAAAAGCAGGCTCCCCACAAAACCGGTTTCCTCGGCGAAGATCGTAAAAATAAAATCCGTATGCTTTTCAGGTAGAAAGTTTAATCGGCTCTGCGTGCCATCGCCAAGCCCCTTCCCCATCAAACCGCCAGAGCCGATGCCAATTTTGGATTGGATAATGTGATACCCTGCCCCCAATGGATCGCGTTCCGGTTCAAAAAACGTCAAAATTCGGTTTTGCTGATAATTCTGTAAACGCGTCCAGACGATCGGAAAACTCGCTGCCAAGCCGATACCCGCCAGCATGAAATACCGAACACTCACGCCCGCCAGGAACAAAATAGAAAAGCCAATCACCACCAACAAAATCGCCGTCCCGAGATCGGGCTGGCGAAACACCAAAAATGCGGGAATGCAGATTATCAGCAATGGAACGATGATGTGACGCAAACGCGACACGTGAGAGGCTTCGACACCTTGATAATAACGCGCGAGCGCCAAAACAATACCAATGCGCATTAATTCGGAGGGCTGAAATTTAACAACGCCAAGATCAAGCCAGCGTTGCGCCCCCATATTAATACTTCCCGCTACTTCCACCGCGACCAGCGCCAGTGCCAGAACTGCGTATAGGACATAAGCGCTGCGATAAACCGTCCGCAACGATAGATTGGCGATTAGGATCATGACACCGACGGCGACGACCAGACGTAAAACATGTCGCCATGCCCATGGAGCAAAGCTCTCGCCAGCGACGGAATATTGAGCCACGACGCCGACCAAACCAATGGCCAGAAATAACCCAATGACCGACCAATTCACCGCCAAAAGACGATCTTGCCAACTCGTGGTGCGCGCTGAATAAAAGGACATTAGCTCTGCTCCACCTGTGTCGCCAATTGCGCTTCAATGTCTAACTTACGCCCCAAAGCGGTTTTCATCACCCGCGATGAAAGGGGCGCGGCGACAGAGGACCCCCCGCCGCCATGCTCGACCACCGTAGCAATAACAAAACGCGGATTATCCAACGGCGCGTAGCCGACAAATAAAGCGTGATCGCGCAAGGTCCAAGGCAAATCCTCGTTTTTGATAATACCGGCCTCGCGCTCCTCTTTGGTGATGCGGCGCACTTGAACAGTTCCGGTTTTGCCTGCCATTTTCATACCATCGACATTAATACGCGAACGCACGGCCGTTCCGCGGCGATCATTCACGACATCGATCATACCGCTTTGCATTAAAGCCATATGTTGGGGGTTCAAACCAAGCTCTTGCCTCTCGGCGCTATCTGCGCCCATGACGGTTCTGGGGTTAGGCAGATGCGTGCCATTGGCCAAAGCGGCAGTCATAGCGGCAAGCTGTATTGGTGTCGTAAGGATATAGCCTTGCCCAATGCCGGTAATCACCGTCTCTCCCGGCTGCCATCCGACCGCATAGTTAGCCCGCTTCCAATCGCGGTCGGGCATAACGCCCATTTTCTCGCCCGGCACTTCGACCCCCGTCTTACGCCCGAATCCAAAACGCCGCGCCATAGCGCTAATGGCATCAATACCTGTCTTGAGTGCCAGGTCATAAAAGAATACGTCGCAGGAGCGAGCAATTGACTCATTAAACCCGACTACGCCGTGACCATCTTTCTCCCAACAGTGAAAATCCTGCCCGCCGAAACGATAAGCGCCGGTGCACTCGAGCTCGTGCTCGTGCGACACCACGCCCGCCTCGAGGGCCGCCAACGCAACAATCATTTTGAAGGTCGAACCTGGGGCATATTGCCCTGTCAGGGCTTTGTTCATTAGCGGCTTATGGTCGTCTTGCAATAATGCGTTCCAGCTTCGCTCATCAATCCCGACCGACATGAGGTTCGGATCAAAACCGGGGGTCGACGCCAGTGCGTAAATGTCGCCGCTTTGAGCATCCATGACGACAACACTACCGCTATTATCACCAAGCGCCGCCGCCGCTGTTTTTTGGATTTCCGCATCGATAGTCAGCCGAAGGTCATCGCCAGGGTTTCCGTCACGACGTTCCAACTCACGGACAATACGGCCTAGGGCATTTACCTCAACGCGTCTATTGCCGGCCTCACCTTTGAGATTATCTTCAAACGCCAGTTCCAATCCGGCGCGGCCCTTAAAGTATGTACTTTGAGCGCGCCCCTCGCGATTGCGTGAGGATCCAACATAACCGACCACATGTGCCGCTTGCTCAGCCAGTCCATAGCTACGCTTTTCGCCGACAAAGGCTTGCACACCGGGTAAGAATGGGAGATTCAAATTAACCTTGGCAAAAGCGTCCCAACTGACATTATCGGCAATCGTGAAAGGTAGAAACTTCGGCGCCTTCGTAATTAGCTTGCGTGTTTCCGCACGATATTGATCCGAAAAAGCCAAAATCGTTTGCAGATGTTGTAAGACCCGTTCGATATCCTCGACCTGTTCCGGAATCATCGAAATCATAAAATTTTGGTCATTACTGGCGAGCTCCACCCCGAAGCGATCAATAATCCGCCCGCGCGAAACCGCCAGGGGCTCATAGTTCACCCGATTATCCTCAGCCAGAGTGGCATATTTATCGGCTTGCGCTAATTGTAAATATTGCAAACGCCCCACGAGGACGCCCGTCAAAGCCAGTTGACCCGCTCCCATAATAAGAGCACGGCGCGAAAAAACCTCTCCTCTGCTCTCTTTACGACGTTTCATAACTGCAACCTTATTTCACGGCCCATTATCGCCGCATCGGCGATGAAAGCCCAAGCGGAATAATATAACTCAATAAAACCACGGCAAGCGGCACGACACCCTCAGTTATCAAAAAGGATCCGATCAACGCCCCATAATCAACCGCCTCTGAGGCCAACGATGCCAGCGCCAGCATCACCGCGTAAACCATTAGAATGGAGAAGAACACGATAAAAAACAGTACCGATTTCGGAGCCTGGCTGATGATTTGCGCTTGGCTGCGGATAAGACCAAAAAACAACAGAAAAATAAGGGGCCAAAAGCCAAGCGCGGTTCCCGTCAATGCATCTTGAAAGAAACCCAGCGATAAGACGACGGCTGCGGTAAAATTATGCTCACTGCGCGCCGCCCAGAGAAACAGAAACAAAAAGTACATGCCAATTTCGACGCTACCTAAGCTACCCGTGGTTACTTTTCCTGCCACGATAGAGAGGAAAAACAAAGCCGCCAAGATCAGATTTAACGCACTAAAGTCTCGTACTTCCATGCCAATATCCAATCAGTCTGCCGTCATTTCCGGAGACACGTTGGTATCTTCTGGCAGTTCGGGCGGCTTCGTCCAGATAATGCGGACTAAAGCCAGCTGATCAATATTCTGTGCCAATTGCACCGCTACACCTGTCTCCGTCTCGACAATCGTTCCAATTTTAAATCCTGCTGGTATCTCGCCACCATCACCCGATGTCAGAACAACATCACCAGCCAGAACGCGTTCCGCCTTCGAGACAAATTCGATTTTGGGATCGCCGCTATTGGTTCCCGACATGACAGCGCGAACTCTATTGGCACCAATAACAACTGGGATATGACTATTGAGGTCGGTGACCAATAGAATGCGACTGGTATTAGAACTCGTCGCGACAATTCGGCCAGCAACCCCTTTGTCACCAACAACCGCCAGCCCAATGCGAGCACCTTGCCGTGCGCCCGCATCAGCCAAGACGGTGCGGGCAAATGGACTGCGCATATCAGCCATAATCCGCGCCCCAATGAAACCAATATCATCGCCGACATCCATGCTCAAGACATCGCGATAGCGGGCCAATAAAAGTGAGGCCCTCTGCAATTCGGCCTCGACCCCCTGAAGTCGCTGGTTTTCTGATCGCAAAGCTTGGTTTTCGATGACCAACGCATTATAGCTTTGAGCGCTCTTGTACATGCTCTCAATACCCTCGACAGGCACGGACAAAAGAGAAACAATCGGGGCTGTCAGCTCTACCATAAACTGCCGCAAAGATATGACAGCTGGCTCATCGCGAGGAATAAAAATTAACACCAAGGTGGCAATTGTCGCACAAATGACCGCGACCCCAACGGCATTCAGCAGGGTTTTTCGTTTTGCTAGTCGCCCACCTGAAACCGCCACAACTCCCCCGAGACTGGCTTTCTGCCACCTAGTTTAATATGCAACCGAGAGAACATTTTGCATGGTTTTGATGTGTTCCAAGGCGCGCCCGGTTCCCAAGGCGACGCAGGACAATGGCTCTTCGGCAATACTAATCGGCAATCCGGTTGCTTCGCGCAGAACCATATCAAGGTTCACCAAAAGAGCCCCGCCGCCCGTCATGACAATACCTTTTTCAACAATATCAGCCGCCAGTTCTGGTGGCGTCGACTCGAGCGCCAGACGCACACCTTCAATAATAGCCGCCAGAGGTTCCGACAATGCTTCGACTATTTCACTCTGCGAAATCACGATCTCGCGCGGAACACCGTTCATAAGGTCGCGACCTTTAATCGTTACATCAAGTGGCTTTTGACCATCTGCGATCTTGGCTGCGCCGTATTCTTTCTTGATCCGTTCGGCACTCGACTCGCCGAGCAGAAGATTATGGGTCCGCCGAATATGAGCGATAATTGCCTCATCAAACTTATCGCCACCGACACGGACAGAACGCGAGTAAACAATTCCGCCCAGCGACAAGACGGCAACCTCAGTCGTACCACCGCCAATGTCAACAACCATTGAACCTGTTGGCTCGGTCACAGGCAGCCCAGCGCCGATCGCCGCGGCCATGGGCTCCTCAATCAAGAACACTCGACGCGCGCCCGCCGACAAAGCGCTCTCTTGAATGGCGCGCCGTTCAACGGCTGTGGCCCCAGAAGGCACGCAAACAATAATCTGTGGATTGGCAAAAGAGCGACGGTTATGCACTTTGCGGATAAAATGCTTAATCATTTCTTCGGTCACGTCGAAATCGGCGATCACCCCATCGCGCATAGGCCGAATAGCACGAATGTTGCCAGGTGTACGCCCGAGCATCATTTTGGCGTCATCACCGACCGCAAGAACGTGATTGCGGCCATTGCGTTCGTGAATGGCAACAACTGAGGGCTCATTCAAAACGATGCCGCGACCCTTCACATAGACCAGCGTGTTGGCTGTACCCAAATCGATCGCCATATCCGCCGAGAACATTGCAAGCAAGCTATTAAACATAATTCTTGTTTCCCTCTTCCTTAAGCAGATACAGCGTCTAACGCGGTTTTCTGTCTTTTTACAATTAATTTATTCAAGGCACTAATATAAGCACGCGCTGAAGCCACTAAAGTATCGGTGTCGGCGCCACGCCCCATCACAATCCGCCCGTCTTCTTCCAGACGCACACTGACCTCGGCTTGCGCGTCGGTCCCTTGCGTCACGGCGTGCACTTGATAAAGCTGCAAGTGTGCTTGATGCGGGAACAATGCTTTGATCGCGTTGAAGATGGCATCGACAGGGCCGTCCCCGGTGCTCTCGATTTCTAGATTTTCATCATCAATAGACATAACCAGATGAGCTTTTTGCGGCCCTTCCGTTCCAGCGATAATGCCCAGTGAAACAAGCTGGATCCGGTTGCTACCACGAGCAACTTCATCGTCAATTAAAGCGACAATATCCTCGTCAAAAACATGTTTCTTTTTATCAGCCAGATCTTTAAAGCGACCAAAAGCGACTTGCATTTGATTGTCCGAAATCTCATAGCCCAAGGCTTTGATTTTTTCTTTGAAAGCATGACGGCCCGAATGCTTGCCCATCACTAGAGCGCTTTTTGACAAACCAATGCTTTCTGGCGTCATGATCTCATAGGTTTGATTA
>CBFHZM010000019.1:0-12097 GCA_965660195.1 Alphaproteobacteria bacterium | reverse complement strand
TGATCTTAATGCTGCCCGTCCGGAGTGTTTGCCCATGACCAGATTGGTCTCTGTCAGGCCAATATCTTCGGGTCGCATGATCTCGAAATTCTCGGCATTCTTGAGCATGCCGTCTTGATGAATACCGCTCTCATGGGCAAAGGCGTTTTGTCCTACAATCGCCTTGTTGTATTGCACGGGAAAGGCGGTGACAGAAGATACCAGCCGCGATGCCCGCGTTAAATCCGAGGTTTTAATGCTCGTCCATTGCGGCATCAGATCACCGCGTACGTTTAGGGCCATAACGATCTCTTCGAGTGCGGCGTTGCCCGCCCGCTCTCCCAAGCCGTTGATGGTACACTCAATCTGCCGCGCTCCTGCTTGTACCCCGGCAAGAGAGTTAGCAACTGCCAAGCCTAAGTCATTGTGACAATGGGTCGACAAAATCACCTTATCAATGTTTGGCACGCGATCGCGCAACATAGTGATAATCTCGAAATATTCCTGCGGCATGGTATAGCCGACTGTGTCAGGAATATTAATCACTGTTGCACCCGCCTTGATCGCTGTTTCGACCGTTAAGCACAGAAAATCACGATCAGTTCGCGTCGCGTCCTCCGGTGACCACTCGACATTATCGACATGGTTGCGAGCGTGGTTGACCGAAAAACTGATCGCTTCCAACACCTGCTCAGGAGACATCTGCAACTTGTGCTTCATGTGCACGGGACTGGTCGAAATAAAAGTGTGAATACGGCCATTTTTTGCCGCTCTTACCGCCTCGGCCGCACGATCCAAGTCTTTTTCATTGGCGCGGCACAGCCCACAAACTTGCGCATTCTGTACCAACTTTGCGACCTCGGCCACTGACTCAAAATCACCATTGGACGCGGCTGGAAAACCAGCCTCGATGATATCAACGCCCATTTGATCGAGCAGCTCAGCAATCTGTAATTTTTCTTCCAAGGTCATGGAAGCGCCAGGCGATTGCTCACCGTCGCGTAAGGTCGTATCAAAAATATAAACGCGATCGTTTTCAGATCCCGTTTTTACGATGTCATGCGTCATTTTTCTATCCTTCTACGGGCTTGACTCTCAGTCGCCCAAAATCTCTTTTTGTATCCTTGCTTAAAAATTCCCCTGAGAAAGTGCCATTGTGTCATGCGCCACAAGTCTCAGGGGCATCTAAGGAGAAGCAGGTTAGAGAGAACGAGGTTCGGATAGTCGAGCGAACGCGCACCACCACGGACGATCGCGGTCGTCACATTTGGCTGATATTGTTCGGCTCTACTCACGCGTAACTCCGCAGAAGTTAAGGATTTATAACGTCTATATTTATCCAAGCTCACGGCCAAAGGCAAGCAAGTTTTAGGCAGTTTTTCCAAGCAAAGCCGATGACTGCTCTTGCACCTCAGCAATCAAAAAGTCGATCAAATGTCGGGTCTTTGGCGACTTTGCCATGTCAGAACGAACCAAGAGCCATATTTCTAACGCGCCGACTGCACTCGGCGGCAAAACCATGCACAAATCAGGATAAGTCGCGGCCAAAATTAGCGGCAAAGCCGTTACCCCTAAACCCGCAGACGCGGCCGCGGCGCGCGCCTGCGCGCTCGCCGACCGCGCCACAACCTCGCCCGAACGCTCAATCCGCGAAAGCCACCACACCGGGCCTAAGGGCACCTCATTTTCCAAAAAACCTATAATTTTATGATGCTTTAGGTCGGATGGGGTCATCGTTGCCCCATGCCCATCTAAATAGGCTGCAGAGGCGAACATACCATAGGCCATATCACCCAACTTTCGGACCATCATGTCCCCCTGCGTCGGACGCGCCAAACGGAGCGCCAGATCGACATCACGCAAGTGATTCAGCACCCGCGGTGACGAACCAGGACCCGCAAGGTGATTATCCGTAACAATATCAATCTGCACTTGTGGCGCTTGGATATAAAAACGGTGCAGTGCTGGGGCTAAAAGACTGGTTGCTAGAACTTCGCTTATACCAAGTCGCACAACCCCTTTTTCATCCCTTTTACCCGACTGAAAGTCACGTAAAACCGAGGTCAGTCGCTGATCAACGGGGTCCAAAGCCTGCAACAGTCGGGCGCCATCACTGGTCAGCGCATAACCGCTCCGCAATCGGTCAAATAACCTGACATCGAGCGCCTCTTCGAGATGGCCGATCCGGCGCAAAACTGTCGTCGTATTAACATGGAGTGCGCGGGCCGCGGCCGACAAGCTACCCGCCGCGACAACGGCGAGGAAAAACCGGTAATCATCCCAATCGGTCTGGCGGTTACTCCGCATAGATTTCTGCTTTTGAACCATTATGCGCGTTGTTACCTCTAGGTATTGCCTTTTCGCAAAACTGTATTGCGTTTATAGAAAACCAAAAAAAATCGCGGCCTTCAAGGAGAAAGCCGCGACTTTACAGCAAATTAGACGCGAGGCTACCCTCGCAGCCCCTAGTTTTTGCTCTGGTCAACCAAACGATTGGCCGTAATCCAAGGCATCATACCACGAAGCTCTTTCCCGACTTTTTCAATCGGGTGGCTCTCGCATTTCGCGCGCATGGTCTTGATTTCTTCCTGACCACCTTGCATCCAACGCTCAACAAAGCGACCAGTTTGGATATCTTCCAAAACGCGTTTCATTTCTTTTTTGGTCTCGTCAGTAACGATGCGCGGACCCGTTACATATTCGCCGAACTCGGCCGTATTCGAGATCGAATAATTCATATTCGCAATACCGCCTTCATAAATCAGATCGACGATCAGTTTGACCTCATGCAAGCATTCGAAATAGGCCATCTCGGGCGAATAACCTGCTTCCACGAGCGTTTCGTAACCAGCTTGGATTAAACCAACCACGCCGCCGCACAAAACGGCTTGTTCGCCAAACAAATCGGTTTCGCACTCTTCTTTGAAATTGGTTTCGATGATACCCGACCGACCACCGCCAACGGCTGATGCATAAGACAGCGCCAAAGCATGGGCTTGGCCTGAGGCGTCTTGGTGCACAGCAATCAAGCAAGGAACACCGCCACCGCGCTTGTATTCACTCCGCACCGTGTGGCCTGGACCTTTCGGGGCAACCATAAAAACGTCCATATCTGGGCGCGGTTCAATCAAACCAAAATGAATCGACAAGCCATGCGCAAACATCAACGCCGCGCCTTGTTTCATATTGTCTTTCAAATGCTCGTTGTAAATATCGCGCTGCAGCTCGTCCGGCGTCAGAATCATCACAACATCAGCCCACTTGGCAGCATCAGCAACTGCCATCACCGTCAGACCTTCAGCTTCCGCTTTGGCCGCACTCGGAGACCCAGGACGCAAGGCAACGCAGACTTCGCTCACGCCCGAGTCACGAATATTCAGTGCATGCGCGTGCCCCTGACTACCATAGCCAACAACAGCGACCTTTTTCTGTTTAATCAGTTCCTGATCGACATCACGATCGTAATATACCTTCATCTGTTTCGTCTCCTCTAAGGTACAGGGTAAATATCAAAGTGGGTTGGGCCCGCGCGATATGGCGACAACGCCCGTACGTGACACTTCCTTTAACCCAATTGGCCGCATCAACTCAATAAACGCATCGAGCTTTTCTTTACGACCGGTTAATTCAAATACAAATGAGCCGGGCGTTGCATCGATCACGCGCGCGCGAAAGGCTTCCGACAAACGTAAGGCTTCGACGCGGCTCTCTCCAGTCCCAACAACCTTGATCAGCGCCAGCTCACGCTCAACACTCTCGGTTTCGATGGTCAAGTCCACCACGCGCTGCACCGGCACCAAACGCCCCAACTGCGCTTTGATTTGCTCGACCACCATCGGCGTACCGCGCGTAACAATTGTGATCCGTGACAAATGCGACTGGCCATCAACCTCAGCGACCGCGAGGCTATCAATATTATAACCGCGACCGGAAAATAACCCAATCACGCGCGCCAAAACGCCTACTTCGTTATCAACCAGAACCGCAATGGTATGACTGGAATAATTACTAACCGTCATTGTCCTCTTCCCCTATTGTGGGATGACCTTCTATAGCGAATAACGTCCTGCGATACTAGACCAGAACGCGTCCTTCATCGGAGACGTTTACTTGCGGTGCATCGCTACCCAAAATCATCTCATTATGGGCCGCGCCAGACGGAATCATTGGATAACAATTCTCGTTCTTCGAAACAACGCAATCAAAAATAACGGGGCCCGGCGTTTCGATCATTTGCATGATCGCATTGTCCAGTTCTCCCGGGGTTTGCGCCCGAATACCGACCGCGCCATAGGCCTCAGCCAATTTCACAAAATCGGGCAAAGCTTCCGAATAGGATTGCGAATAGCGCCCACCATGCAAAAGCTCCTGCCACTGCCGCACCATCCCCATATATTCATTATTGAGAATGAAAATCTTAATCGGAAGGCGGTACTGGACCGCTGTCGACAATTCCTGCATCGTCATTAAAGCCGACGCCTCACCAGCAATATCAATGACCAGAGCATCGGGATGCGCGACCTGAACCCCAACAGCCGCCGGAATACCATATCCCATCGTACCCAAACCTCCAGACGTCATCCAGCGGTTCGGCTGTTCAAAATGATAGAACTGCGCAGCCCACATTTGATGCTGGCCCACTTCCGTCGTGATAAAGCTATTGCGCGTCTTGGTGAGTTCATAAAGGCGCTCGACAGCATATTGCGGCTTAATCACCTCTTTTTCTTGCTCATAAGCGAGGCAATTAACTCCGCGCCAACCTTCAATTTGCTGCCACCATTTCTCGAGAGCTGGCTTATCGGGCTGAACGGCACGCGATTTATAGACACGGATCATGTCTTCAAGCACATGCGCGCAATCGCCGATAATACCGACATCAACCATAATGGTTTTGTTGATCGACGAAGGATCAATATCAATGTGGATTTTCTTCGAATTCGGCGAGAAGGCATCAACACGGCCCGTGATCCGATCATCAAAGCGCGCACCGATATTGATCATAACGTCGCAATCATGCATCGCCATATTCGCTTCATAGGTTCCGTGCATGCCGAGCATGCCCAACCATTGGCGATCGCTGGCCGGATAAGCCCCCAAACCCATCAAGGTCGAAGTGATCGGAAACCCTGTCAGCCGAACAAACTCGCGCAATAATTGGCTCGCCTGCGGGCCTGAATTAATAATCCCACCACCCGAATAAAAAACCGGCTTTTTCGCCGACGCGATCAAATCAACGGCAGCGGTGATCGCCGCCATATCGCCTTTGACCTGCGGATGGTAGGTCTTATGCCGAACGGCCGCTTTCGCCAAATAAGCACCTTTGGCAAATTGAATATCCTTCGGCAAATCGATAACCACTGGACCAGGGCGGCCCGAGGTCGCAACATGAAAAGCCTCATGCATAATCCGCGGCAAATCTTCAACCGACTGCACCAAGTAATTATGCTTGGTACAGGGGCGCGTAATGCCCACCGTATCAGCTTCTTGGAACGCATCGTTGCCAATCAGATGGGTTGGAACTTGTCCTGTAATACAAACCATCGGGATCGAGTCCATCAGCGCATCGGTTAAACCCGTTACCGCATTGGTCGCCCCTGGCCCAGAGGTTACCAGAACAACACCCGGCTTACCCGTCGAGCGGGCATAACCCTCAGCGGCATGCGTTGCCCCTTGCTCGTGGCGCACCAAAATATGTTGGATTGCCTCTTGCTGAAACAGAGCATCATAAATCGGCAGCACCGCGCCGCCAGGATAGCCAAAAATATGCTCCACGCCCTGCTCTTTGAGAGCCTTTAGAACAATCTCAGCACCTGTCATTAACTCAGACATTAATCCAATCCTTCTGTTTGTTCGTGATCCCTGACCAAGATCATGACCGCATAGCTTTAATCGCGTAACGTCGCGCGCGAAGAGCCGCACAATATCACCCAATCACATCAGGTCAACCATTTTTTGAAATAAAATGATCGATTTTATCGAAATTATTGTAATATTCTTGCTCAGAATACATATTCCACGACATCATCTGATTCCTAAACCAGGTCATTTGTCGCTTCGCATAGCGCCGTGTCATCATTTTTGCTTGCGAAACAGCATCTTGCATCTCTATGCGTCCATCATACACCGCTAAAAGCTCCTCCAGCCCGAGAACTTTACTCGCGGATCCAACCAGCGGTCCGGCTTTCGCAACCTGTTCAACCTCGGCCATAGCGCCTGCCTCAATCATGGCATCGAAGCGCTGATCGCATCGTGCATAAAGCCATTGCCGGTCAGGCATCAAGCAAATCTGCCGCGCCGCCTCGGTTAGAACTGGTGTCGTTGGCTCGCGCTGCCAGTCCGACAAGGGCCGGCCCGTCATCGCATAAACCTCAAGACCGCGCGCAATTCGCTGCCGATCCCCTTGCGGTAAGCGCGCAGAAAGCTCTGGGTCACAGACGCGGAGCTGTCGGTGCATGGCTGCGACGCCCTTTGTTTCCATATCTTCCCTGATTTGCCCACGAATTTCAGGATCAATATCTGGAATATCGACCAAACCCTCGATCAACGCCTTGAAATACAACCCCGTTCCACCCGCAATAATTGCTGGCCGATTTTGTCCCGCCAGTGTCGCTATCGCCTCTTTGACGTCGCTTTTCCAGCGTCCGACACTATAAGTGTCTCCAAGCTCAACATAATCAAATAAGTAATGGGGAATATCGCCCTGCTCCTCTGCCGATGGCTGGGCCGTCAAAATCGGCAAACCTCGATACACTTGCATGGAGTCGGCATTGATAATCCCAGCATTAAACCGCGCCGCTAATTGCAAGGCGAGCTTCGTCTTGCCACTTGCCGTTGGGCCTGCGATAAGGACTAGAAAGTGACCACTTTGGGATATCGTCATGACACGCCATCTTACACTGATTAGCGCGCCTACTAAACCATGCCTTGATGATAATCTCTTGGCGGATATTGCTGGTGTATTAGGCTTATCCGCGGACTGGACGATCTTGGCGCCGCAAGAAGCCGCTACCATCGCCGGCGCCTTTGACGATGAGCTCCTCGCCTCCGTCCGCGCTCGTTACAGCGATACACCGATCGATATTATTTGCCGCAACGACGCACCCGCCCGCAAACGCCTTCTCGTTGCTGATATGGAATCTACCATTATCGAACAGGAATGCCTCGATGAGCTTGCTGATGAAATTGGCATTGGCCCGCATGTTGCCGACATCACAACCCGCGCAATGCGTGGCGAGCTGGATTTCGAGCCCGCCTTACGCGAGCGGGTCAAACTTTTAACGGGTCTTGGACGCGATAGTCTTGAGAAAATCTATACGGAGCGCGTCACCTTGATGCCGGGGGCTAAAACCTTACTCGCCACCCTGCGCCATCATGATTGTTATTGTGCCCTCGTCTCAGGCGGCTTTGGTTTTTACGCAGAAAAGATTGCCGACCGCCTTGGCTTTGATTTTTACCAAAGTAATGAGCTCGAGTTTGATGGCGACAAGCTCTCTGGTCATGTTGTCGAACCCATCCTGGGGCGCAACGCGAAAGCCGAAATATTGTCGCGCTTGTGCATCGACCTTAAAATCAATCAAGCCGATGCGATCGCTGTCGGCGATGGGTCAAATGATCTCGCTATGCTAGCAATCGCGGGCTATGGCGTTGCCTTCCGCGCCAAACCGAAAGTCGCCGAAGCCGCCAAGATCAGAATTGATCATGGCGACTTAACAGCACTTCTCTACCTGCAGGGCTATCGCAAAGCAGATTTTCGTTCGTAATAATATCAGTCGAGCTTCAAGGCCACAAAGCGAATACCTTCGCCATTGCGGACATAAATCAGCACCGACTTTTCACCAGCCGACTTGGCCGCTTCGATAGCTGCCCGAGCCGTTGCAGCCGATGTCACAGCCACGCGGGCGATTTCCGTAATCACATCGCCGCGACGTATGCCACTTTCATAGGCCCGCGAGTCGAGATCGACGCCGGCAACGAAGGCTCCGACAACAGCTTTATCGAGGCCGAGTTTTTCACGCGTCTGCGCGTCTAAATCGGCTAGTTCCAAGCCAGCGACCTTGGTCTTGTCAGCCGACTGCGGCGTTTCAGGCGTTTCCGTATTAGCTTTATCAAAAGCTTCCAAACGGCCAGTAACAATACTTAACTTTTTCTTTTTGCCCTCACGCACAACCGAGACGGAGACTTTTTTCTCGACATCTGTATCGGCAACGATGCGCGACAAGTCTCGTGCCGTATCAACCGCCTTGCCATCAAATTCGACAATCACGTCACCCACCTTAACGCCACCTTTGCTAGCTGGACCGTCGGGCATAACCTCTGAAACGAGAGCGCCTTTGGCTTTATCAAGCCCTAAGGTTTCCGCCAACTCATCCGTCACGGGTTGAATGCGGACGCCAAGCCAGCCGCGACGCGTTTCACCAAACGCAATGAGCTGGTCAACAACGGATTGTACCAAGTCCGACGGGATCGCAAAGCCAATCCCAACCGAACCGCCCGACGGAGAAATAATCGACGAGTTTACACCGATGACATCGCCATCCATGTTGAACAGCGGGCCGCCCGAGTTGCCGCGGTTAATCGCGGCATCGGTTTGAATAAAATCGTCATATGGGCCGGAGCGAATGTCACGCTTAATGGCCGAGATGACACCGGCGGAGAGCGAGCCGCCAAGGCCAAACGGATTGCCAATCGCGATTACCCAGTCACCAACCCGAGCTGCTTGCGAGTCCCCCAGTTTTACGAAAGGAAATTTTTTCTTGGCCTCGATCTTCAAAACTGCCAGATCGGTTTTGGGATCGCGACCAACAAGCTTGGCATCATATTTTTCACCATCGGCAAAATTAACAACGATTTCGTCAGCCCCTTCGATCACATGATTGTTGGTAACGATTATGCCACCCGGGTCAATAACGAAGCCCGACCCTAGCGATGAGACTTTGCGGGGACGTTGGCCTTCTTGCTGTGGGAAGCGCTTAAGAAAATCTTCAAAGAAATCTTGAAAAGGTGGCGGCACGTTATTTTGCGCCTGCTCCTGCGAAACTGTCTGGGTGGTCGAAATATTGACCACCGCCGGCATTAAACGCTCCGCCAAATCAGCAAAACTCTCGGGCGCTCCACGCGCTTGCAGCAGCGATATAGAGGAGAGAGAGAACATCATCGCAACGAAGAGGGTCTTTACAACATGTTGCATTTTGCAGGTTCCTTTTACCTATTAATCCTATCGCTCACGCATAGGCGCGTTCTTTTGACTCTAAGATGTCACCTACGTGGCAAACTTATGTGGCAATGAAAATAGGCCAAAAAAAGGCTTACTCGCCCTTAATCACAGTTTCAGCTTGTTCGCGTTCAGCAACCTCAGGACAAATCGATTGGCTTAAACTCTTGCCTTCTCGTAAACTCTTGGCCAGCTTTGCATTTGGCTTACCCGCCGTGCCAGAGCCTTTGCGCACCGAGAGATTACTATTTGGATCTTTCAGGAACTGAAAAAACGCACTATCGGGCGATAAGACCAACGTGGTTTGATTGTCCTCAAGGGCCTTTTCATAGGCCTTCATTGAGCGATAAAACGCAAAGAAATCTGGATCTTCGCCATATACGGTCGCAAAAACGCGGTTCCGACAGGCATCGCCCTGACCGCGAATAACCTCTGCATCGCGTGTCGCCTCAGCCAACAGAACTGTAACACGCTTATCCGCCTCAGCGCGGATCGAGCGTGAAACCTCTTGACCGCGGGCCCTAAATTCGGCCGCTTCTTGTTCACGTTCAGTCTGCATCCGACGATAAATTGCTTGCGAGTTGGCTTCAGGCAAATCGGCACGACGAATACGTACATCAACGATTTCGATACCAAAATCGAACGATTGTTGGTTCACAGAGTCACGGATACGCTTCATCAGCTCATCCCGCTTGTCGCGGACAACGGCTTGGAACTCCTCAGCACCCAGCACCGAGCGCATCGACGACGACACAACTGCTGCCAAACGCGATTCTGCGCGCGCTTCGTTCTGTAATGAGGTGAAGAACTTTAGCGGATCAATAATACGGTAACGCGTAAAGGCATCCACCACGAGGCGCTTTTGGTCGGCCGCAATCAATTCTTCGGCTGGGCTATCGAGCGCCAAAATCCGCTTATCAAGAAAAATAACATTCTGCACGAAAGGAACTTTGGCGTGCAATCCTGGCTCTGTTACAACGGCTCGCGGATCACCAAATTGCAAGACCAAAGCCTGTTGCGTTTGGTTCACGGTGAAAAGCGAGGCACTAGCAACGACCCCGATAATGGCGACAATAATGAGTCCAATGACTCCCGATACCTTACCCATTATTTCGATCCTTCCGCTTTTTTATTAATTTGATCTAACGGCAGGTAGGGAACAACGCCAGTACCTCCTTTTTGGTCGATCACGACGGTGCTCGAATTCCCGAGCACGCGTTCAATGGTCTCAAGGAACATACGTTGCCGCGTCACACCCTCGGCATTTTTATATTCGCCCAAAACAGCGCTAAAGCGCGATGCTTCACCATCAGCTTCCGCAACGGTTTGTGCTCGATAGGCCTCAGCTTCACGCCGAATACGGAATGCCTCACCTTGGGCTTCCGGAACGACGCGATTGGCATAACTGTTAGCTTCGTTACGGGCACGCTCTTGGTCGGCCCGCGCCGCCTGAACATCGCGGAAGGCATCAATAACTGCGGCGGGCGGGTCAACTTTCTGCATCTTGACCTGCGTAATCCCGATACCAGCGCCATAGCTATCCAAAGTCGCTTGCATCAAATCCTTGACCATTTCTTCGTTTTTCTGCCGTTGTTCGGTCAAAATTGGTTGAATTTTATTCTGCCCGATAATTTCACGCATGGTGCTCTCGGCAACGGCTTTCACCGTCCCTTGTGGGTCCTGAATATTGAAAAGAAAATCGGCGGCATCGGTGATCACCCAAAACACCGAGAAATCGACATCGACAATATTCTCGTCACCCGTCAGCATCAAGCTCTCTTCGGGCACATCGCGGGTCACGCCGGCGGAGCCACGCCGATCTTCGCCCCCACGCATACCAATATCAGCACGGTTCACGGTCGTAACTTTTGGCGTGTAAGCCGCCTCAATCGGCCAAGGCAAATGATAATTCAAACCCGGCGAGGTCTGCGCAACAAAGCGGCCGAAGCGTAACACGACCCCCTGTTCATCGGCCTGCACACGGTAAAATCCGCTCAAACCCCAGATGACGAGGAAAATAGCGACAATAAGAAGAATGCCATAGGAGCCGCCGAAACCGCCTGGCATAGCCCCTTTTAAGCGCTCCTGCGCTTTTCGAATGACTTCATCAATATTAGGCTCGTTAGGCCCCGATGGTCGGCGGGGCCCGCCGCCCCAAGGTCCATTTTGATTATTGTTTTCCCAAGGCATGTATCACTCCCGCGAAACTATTATCCGTTGGCACCTGCTAACAGGACCGGTTGAAGTATAGACATCATCCCTAACCTAAAATGTCCATAGACGAAAACTCTTTTTTGCTGCCGTGTTCACAACGACGTGACATCCCCAAAAGTATGCCCGACCGATCCATGGTTTCCCAGAAAATCGACTGGCCCTTGCGAATTGCGTGACACCGCTTATATAAGATGTGGGTGAGGCAAGCGCCGTTTTCAAGGCGTTTGCGACATTTTTCGAAAGGCATGCGGGTCTAATGGCCGAGATTACCGAAAATAACATTCGCGAAGCGTTGCGCCTGGTCTCTGATCCAATAAACGGTGGCAATTTAGTCGACAATAACCGCATCCAAGGCATCGTTATTCGCCAAGGCAATATTGGCTTTTCGATCGAAATCAGCCCGGACGAGGCTGAGACCATGGAGGCGGCGCGGCAACAAGCAGAAAAGACAATCCGCGAAATTAAAGGCGTTTTATCGGTAACTGCGATTTTAACCAGCCATAGCGCGCCCGCCGCGGCAGCGCCGACACCGCAAAAACAGACCGATAAAACACCCCCGCAAGATGAGAAAATTGCCGCCTTTGACCGTATAAAAAAAGTCATTGCCGTTGCCAGTGGTAAAGGTGGGGTCGGCAAGTCCACAGTCGCTGTGAATTTGGCGCTGGCCTTGGCACGAGCGGGCCACAGAACGGG
>CBFHZM010000018.1:29502-29798 GCA_965660195.1 Alphaproteobacteria bacterium | reverse complement strand
TTTTCTTTGTTCACACCGGATTCGATCATTTCCCAATACAGGTCGTTACCTTCACGGGTCCGCTCGCCAACGCCCGCAAACACAGAGTAACCACCATGTGCTTTTGCCACGTTGTTAATCAGCTCCATGATCAAAACGGTTTTACCAACCCCAGCACCACCAAACAGGCCAATTTTACCGCCTTTGGCATAAGGTGCGAGCAAGTCTACAACTTTAATGCCGGTGACTAGCAATTCGGCCTCGGTCGACTGCTCAACGAATTCCGGAGCAGGCTGGTGAATACCGCGAGTCTCTGT
>CBFHZM010000018.1:0-29492 GCA_965660195.1 Alphaproteobacteria bacterium | reverse complement strand
TCATCCACTGGCTCACCGATCACGTTGATGATGCGGCCGAGCGTTCCAACGCCAACTGGCACAGTGATCGCAGCGCCGGTATCGGTCACCGTCTGACCGCGCACCAGACCCTCTGTATTGTCCATGGCAATGGTACGCACGGTACGCTCACCAAGGTGCTGCGCTACCTCCAACACCAAGCGGTTACCGCCATTGTCGGTTTCCAAGGCATTGAGGATTTCCGGCAGTTTGTCGCCAAACTGTACGTCCACCACAGCACCAATAACTTGTGTAATTTTGCCTGTATTTGCCATTTTTCAGTCCTCTACGATATGGGAAGCCGAAGCCCGCCCTTATAGCGCCTCCGCACCGGAGATAATTTCAATCAGTTCTTTCGTAATTTGAGCCTGACGCGACCGGTTATAGGTAATTGTCAAACTATCAATCATTTCACCCGCATTACGCGTCGCATTGTCCATAGCGCTCATCCGCGCTCCCTGCTCAGAAGCAGCATTCTCCAAGAGCGCCCGCAAGATTTGAATGGCGACATTGCCTGGCAGAAGCGTATCGAGAATTTCATTCTCTTCTGGCTCATAGTCATAACATACATCGCCACCAGACGGCTCGGCATTATCAATATCGACACGCGCTGGTATCAGTTGCTGGGCGGTTGGCGTTTGCTGTAACACGGATTGGAATTTCGCGTAATACAGCGTGCAAACGTCAAACTCATCATTAGCAAAACTTGCTAGTACCTGATCCGCTACTTGCTTGGCTTGCGCAAAACCAACTGCGCGCAGGCCCTGGAAAGTAATTGGCGGCAGCAATTCGCCTTTGGTAAAATCGCGCCGCAAGACATCATAACCTTTGCGGCCAACACACAAAATTTTCACGTTCTTACCGTCGCGGATCATTTTGCGAGCATGCTCACGCGCCAGACGCGCGATCGAGGCATTAAAGCTACCGCACAAGCCGCGTTCGGCCGTTGCCACGATCAGCAAATGCGACTGCTCCTGACCCGTGCCCGCCAAGAGGCGCGGTGCCGATGAAATATCGGAAATGCCGGCAACCAAATTACCGAGGACGGCATCCATGCGCTCGGCATAAGGCCGCGCCGCAATAGCCGCTTCTTGTGCTCGACGCAACTTCGATGCCGCCACCATTTGCATGGCGCGCGTGATTTTTTGCGTTGCTTGAACGCTCGAAATCCGGTTGCGAAGTTCCTTAAGTGAGGCCATGCCTAGCTCCGATTAGGCAAAACTTGCTTTATAGGATTCGACGACTTTGCGTAACGTCGACTCCGTGTTTTCAGACAGCGCTTTTTCAGTCCGGATAGCATCCAAAATGGCGCTTTCCTTATTACGCAACAGCTCCAACAAGCCCGCTTCGAAGCGGCCAATATTAACCAGAGCAATATCGTCGAGATAGCCGTTCACGCCGGCATAGATCACGGCAACTTGTTCTTCCACTTTCAGCGGCGAGAACTGGCCTTGTTTCAAAAGCTCTGTCAGGCGCGAGCCACGATTCAGCAATCGTTGCGTCGAGGCGTCGAGGTCCGAGCCGAACTGCGCAAATGCTGCCATTTCGCGGTACTGCGCCAGCTCACCCTTAATTTTACCTGCAACCTGCTTCATCGCTTTGATCTGCGCTGCAGAACCCACGCGCGATACCGACAGACCGACATTCACCGCGGGGCGAATACCTTGGTAGAACAGGTCGGTTTCCAAAAAGATCTGACCGTCAGTGATCGAAATCACATTGGTCGGAATATAGGCCGACACGTCGTTGGCTTGGGTTTCAATCACCGGCAAAGCCGTCATCGAGCCAGCACCAAAATCATCATTGAGCTTGGCGGCACGCTCGAGCAGGCGCGAGTGCAAGAAGAATACGTCCCCTGGGTAAGCTTCACGGCCGGGCGGACGACGCAACAACAGTGACATTTGGCGATAGGCCACAGCTTGCTTCGACAAATCATCATAAGTGATCAGCGCATGCATTCCATTATCACGGAAGAACTCAGCCATTGTACAACCCGCAAATGGCGCCAAGAACTGCAACGGGGCCGGATCAGAGGCTGTTGCGGCAACAACGATTGAGTATTTGAGGGCGTCATTTTCCTCGAGTGTTTTCACAATCTGGGCGACGGTCGAGCGTTTTTGACCGATCGCAACATAAACGCAATAGAGCTTGGCACTCTCATCATCGCCTTCGTTGATCGATTTTTGGTTCAAAATCGTGTCGATGGCGATCGCAGTTTTACCTGTCTGGCGGTCACCAATAATCAGCTCGCGCTGACCGCGACCAACTGGAATCAGCGCGTCGATGGCTTTGAGACCAGTCTGCATCGGCTCATGCACAGATTTCCGTGGAATGATGCCCGGCGCTTTAACATCTACTTTACGGCGCTCATCCGACTCGATCGGGCCTTTCCCATCCAATGGATTGCCGAGCGGGTCCACAACACGGCCTAACAGGCCTTTGCCCACCGGTACGTCCACAATATCGCCAGTCCGCTTGACGGTGTCGCCTTCGCTGATTTCGCGGTCAGAACCGAAAATCACGACGCCCACATTATCTTCTTCAAGGTTCAGCGCCATACCCCGGATACCGCCAGGGAATTCAACCATCTCACCCGCTTGAACATTGTCCAAACCGTAAATCCGCGCAATACCGTCACCGACTGACAGCACTTGCCCGATTTCCGAGACCTCGGATTTCTGATCAAAACCCTTAATTTGTTGTTTCAGTATGGAAGAAATTTCCGAAGCTTTAATATCCATCAGCCTGCCTCATTCATGGCCAGTTTAAGAGAATTAAGTTTGGTTTTCAGAGAGCCGTCGACCATACGACTTCCTGCTTTAACAATGAGCCCACCAAGTAAGTCTTCGTCAATCGTCGCTTTGACAAGAACGGTCTTACCCAAACGCTTTGATAGCATGTCGGCAATCTCTTTGATTTGTTTGTCGCTCAACGGGCTGGCAGAGGCCACTTCGGCCACCATCTCATTGCGCGCATTAGCCATCAAGGCTGAGAATTGGCGGATAATATCGCCGATAAAAAAAGCCCGTCTCTTACGAATGACGAGCCCGATAAAATTCTTGCTGAGCGTCGAGGCGCCGACTTTGTCCAACACAGCGAGCATGGCTGCTTCTTGTTCAGCCGCGCTAATCAATGGACTGCGCACCAATTTCACCAAATCGTCGCTCGCGTCGAGCAATTGACCCAGCGAGGTCATATCTGAGGTGATATGTGCAGCTTCCTTTTTGCCGAGCTCTTCGACAAGCTCAAAAAGGGCAGACGCATAACGACCAGCAATTCCTGATGATTTACTGCTTTGTTTAGACACAGTCTGACGCTGCTCCCCACCTTCAGGTCAATGCCATCCGGTCTTATAAGATCAAATAACGCCGCCGGAGATACCGGAACGACCAAAACTGTCGTTGCATTATCACGAGAAATCGGCTCTTGCAACACTTCCTGACGAATTGTTAACGCGGTGCGGCATATTTTCCAATTTTGCCGTGCATAAAGCCGTCTCAGAGGAAATTATAAGGGTCGATATCAATACTGAGGCGAGCTCCACCGGGCATTTTAACACCGAATAGCCATTGCCGGATAAAAGCCTGAATGGGCGCTGACCGCTGCGCTCGGACTAAAAATCTGTAACGAAACCGGTTGCGCAGGCGAGCAATCGGGGCGGGGGCAGGTCCCAATACATCAATATCGGCGGCACGGGGTATTTTCCGCGCCAGGTGATGGCTCAAAGCCACAACATCCTCCTGCCGCGGCGCCGATAGGATCAAAGCGGCAAGACGGCCAAATGGCGGCATACGCGCCGCTTCGCGCGCCGCCGCTTCGCGGGACAAGAATTGATCGCGATCACCAGCAACCAAGGCCTGCAACACCGGATGGTCGGGCATGTAGCTTTGTAACATCGCAGATCCTTTAATGGCCTCGCGCCCGGCCCGCCCAGCAACCTGCGATAGTAATTGATAAGTCCGCTCGCTAGCCCGTAAATCGCCATTGCCAAGACCGAGATCGGCGTCAACAACCCCGACAAAGCCGAGATGCGGGAAATGATGGCCTTTAGCGACAATTTGCGTACCAACAATGATATCGACCTCTCCCGCGGTAATCTGGGCCAAGGTTTGCCGCATGACCGCCGCGCCGCCGCGCAAGTCGGACGACAAAACGGCCACCCGCGCCTGCGGGAACATCTCAATCACTTCCTCGGTGACCCGCTCAATGCCAGGGCCGCATGCCGCTAGGGTGCCGACTGCGCCGCAAGATACACATTGCTCTGGCTTTGGCTCCACCGTGCCGCAATGATGGCACATCAGCTCGCGCCGAAAGCGGTGTTCGACCATCCACGCATCGCACTGGCCGCAGGCATAGCGATGCCCGCATTGTCGGCAAATGGTCAGAGGTGCGTAGCCGCGACGGTTGAGAAACACCAAGGCTTGTTCCTGATTAGTCAGCCGATCACGGATTGCCTCGATCATTTGCGGCACCATCCAACGACCCTTTTCCGGCGGCGCACTTCGCATGTCGACAACCGCAATATCAGGCATACCCGCGGCGCCGATCCGCGCTTCTAAATGGTGGCGTTGGTATCGCCCTTCGCGCGCGTTTACGGCGGTCTCCAAAGAGGGTGTCGCAGAGGCCAGAATGCAGGCCGCATGAGCAAAGCGGGCGCGCACAATCGCCATATCACGCGCATTATAAATCAGGCCATCTTCTTGCTTGAAGCCAGCATCATGTTCCTCATCGACAATAATCACCCCCAGCGCCGACCACGGCAGGAACAGCGCTGAGCGGGCACCAACCAGAACGGTAATTTTTCCCAAGCTGACATCGCGCCACAGGCGGCGTCTTTCGCCCATGGTCAGGCCTGAGTGCCAAATCGCCGGCGCCACACCGAAACGGGCGGCAAAGCGTTCCAAAAATTGGTTGGTGAGCGATATCTCAGGCAGCAAAACCAGAGCTTGGCGGCCACTTTCCAGCGCCGCATCAATGGCTTCGAAATACACCTCGGTCTTACCTGCGCCGGTCACGCCATCGAGCAAATGCGTCGAGAATGTCTTTTTTTCAACCGCCTGCGCGAGTGCCCGCGCCGCGCGTGTCTGGTCATCCGTCAGAACAATGCCGTCGCGTTTAAGCTTGGGTTGCGCGGGCATGACGTCGGGTAACGGCACCGCCTGGAGATGCCCATCGCGTGCCAAGCCGGCAATCACAGCGTTGCTTACCTGCGCCCGAGCGGCAAGCTCGGCCGTAGGTATCAAGTTGGCATCGGCTAAAGCGGCAAATACGCGCTGGCGTGCCTCAGTCATACGTGACGGACGGGTCGCCCCAGCCTGCCACGCCAGTAGCGGCTGTGGCGCCTCAAAAGCGGTTGGCACGCGCATCACTTGATTTAACACAGCGCCACGCGGCGCCATGACATAATTCGCCATCCAATCAATAAAGGCCATGAGATCGGGCGCTAATGGCGCTACGGGGTGACAACTTATAATCGGCCGCAATTTCTCTGGTGCGACATCGCCCAAGGCGGCGCCCCAGACGACACCATCGACCTGCCGTTTACCTAAGGGTACGCGGACAATCGAGCCAACAGGCGCATCCATATTGGACGGGAGCTCGTAATCATAGGGCCCTGTTAGGGCCATTGGCAGGAGAACTTGAACTGCGGTCATTGCGTCACAATGTGAGATGCGGGCGCGAAAGGCAAGCCGCTGGCTTTCCGAGCGCCGAGCTGTCATAATGCGTTTAGTTGTCTGCTTCTTAAAACGGGGAAAAAACATGAAGTTTTTCGTTGATACGGCTGATCTCAGCGCGATTAAAGAATTAGCCGCCACGGGCATGGTTGATGGCGTTACGACCAACCCATCACTGGTGGCGAAATCGGGCAAAGATTTCAAAACACTGATTCGTGAGATTTGCGATATTGTCGAAGGCCCAGTGAGTGCCGAAGTGGCCGCAGTGACCTCCGATGATATGATCCGCGAAGGCGAAATCCTGGCAGCGATTGCGCCCAATGTTTGCGTCAAGATTCCGCTGACCTGGGATGGCTTGCGGGCAACCAAAGCGCTCACTGACCGCGGTCTTAAAACCAATGTCACCTTGTGCTTTTCGGCAATGCAAGCGCTTTTGGCCGCGAAAGCCGGTGCCACCTATATCTCTCCCTTCGTCGGACGGCTCGATGATATCAGCGCCGATGGCATGGGGCTGATCGCCGATATTCGCCAGATTTATGATAATTATCCCGAGCTCGAGACACAAATTCTAGTCGCTTCTATTCGCTCGGTCGAACATATGCGGCAAAGCGCCTTAATCGGTGCCGATGTCGCAACGCTGCCGCCCGATGTCCTGAAAAGTCTCCTGAACCATCCGCTAACCGATAAAGGCTTGGCGAGCTTCCTCGCTGATTGGGAGAAGTCCGGTCAGAGCATCGGCTAGCCATGGTCCAGGCCATCTAGCCGTGATAGACCTCCCCGTCAGCAACGCCTTGCGAGATCTGGTAGCGGACTGGGCGAAGGAACTACGCGATCACCGTCGCTTGAGCCCGCATAGCTGTGCCAGCTATCAAAGAGACCTTAGGCAATTTTTCGTTTTTCTAAACACGCATCTCGGCCAGCCCGTCGACGTGGATGATTTCACGAGCCTGCATATTCGCGACGTCAGAGCCTTTCTGGCAGCACGGCGGGAGACGGCGCAAAACCGTTCGCTGGCACGCAGCCTCTCAGCCCTACGGGGCTTTGACAAATTTTTACGCAAACGCGGCTATGCTGCATGTCTAGCACTCGAGAACATTCAAAGCCCCAAGCAAGCACATCGTTTACCGCGTCCCGTCGAACGAGAAGCAGTCACACAAATGTTACACCTAGCGCAGGCCAATGACCCCAGCTGGCAGGGCCGTCGCAATGTCGCTTTGATCACGTTACTCTACGGTTGTGGCCTTCGCATTACCGAAGCCCTAAGTCTGACTTTGGACGATATGCGCACCGCCCGCGCGCGACAAATATTGCGAGTCCGTGGCAAAGGCGGCAAGCTACGCGACGTGCCGTTGCTTCCGATCGTAATCTCGGCTTTAGATGATTACGAGGCGGCCTGCCCTGTCGGCCTTCGCGGTGACGAACTATTTTTTCGCGGCCCCCGAAGCGCTCTATCAGCGCGACAAGTACAATATATGATCGCCAATTTGCGGCATCAGCTGGGTCTGCCCGCGAGCGTTACACCGCATGCCTTGCGCCACAGCTTTGCCAGCCATTTACTGGGCGGCGGCGCCGATCTGCGCACCATTCAAGAACTGCTCGGTCACGCGTCCCTAAGCTCGACGCAGGTTTACACCGAAATTGACACAGCACAGCTCCGCGCCGTTTATGAAAAATCGCATCCGCGGGCGCGCAAATAAACGCGCTACCTACATGTGCAGAGCGCGTCCGTCGACCGCCAAGGCCGCCTCTTTTACCGCCTCGGTCAAGGTTGGGTGAGCATGACAAGAGCGTGCGATATCCTCTGAGCTCGCAAGAAATTCCATAGCAATGGCTGCTTCAGCAATCATTTCGCCTGCATGCGGGCCCATAATATGAACCCCCAGGACGCGATCGGTCTCGGCATCTGCAAGAATTTTTACAAAACCATCTGTCGTCCGGTTGACCTTAGCACGACCATTGGCCAGGAAAGGGAACTTACCAACCTTGTAGGTGACGTTATCCGACTTCAGCTCTTCCTCGGTTTTACCAACCCAAGCAACTTCTGGATTGGTGTAAATCACGCCAGGGATCAAATTATAATTCACGTGTCCCGCTTTGCCCGCAAGCATTTCAGCCAGCGCAACGCCCTCTTCTTCGGCTTTATGCGCCAACATCGGGCCAGCAATCACGTCACCAATGGCATAAATGCCGGCAACATTCGTCGCAAAATGCGCGTCGGTTTTAATCCGGCCCTTGTCATCAAGCGCAACGCCAACAGTGTCGAGCCCCAGACCGTCAGTATAAGGCCGCCGGCCGGTCGCAACCAAAACGCGATCAGCTGTTAAGGTTTCGTCGGCACCACTATCGTCCGATTTTGCGATAGTCACCTTCACCGCATTTTTTTGCGCGACAACCGATTTCACCTTATGGCCAAGCTTGAAGTTCATGCCTTGTTTGGTGAGAACACGCTGGAAATTTTTTGCCAGATCGGCGTCGACACCGGGGGTAATGCGATCGAGGAACTCAACCACCGTAACCTCGGCACCAAGGCGGCGCCACACCGAACCCAGTTCAAGACCGATCACGCCCGCGCCAACAATTAAAAGATGTTTCGGCACAGCGTCGAAGGTCAACGCGCCGGTCGAGGAGACAACCCGCTCCTCATCGATTTCGACACCCGGCAAGGTTGCAACATCAGAGCCGGTGGCAATGATAATATGTTTGGCCGTCAAAGCTCGGTTTTTGCCATCTAAGCCTTTAACAGCCACAGCACCTGCTGCGGTGATTTGCGCTTCGCCATGAATTTCTTCGACGCCATTTTTCTTCAACAAAAAGGTCACGCCCTGCGTATTGCCGTCGATCCCCTCATTTTTGAATTTCATCATCGTGGCGAGATCAAGACTGACCTTGCCGAGCTTGATGCCCATATCGCCAGCATGCCGCGTTTCGTCATAAACCTCAGAAGCATGTAAGAGCGCCTTCGAGGGAATGCAGCCGACATTCAAACATGTACCCCCAGGAGTGCCGCGTTTGTCGACCGTGGCGACTTTCATACCGAGTTGAGCGGCCCGTAAGGCGCACACATAGCCGCCAGGGCCGGCACCGATCACTACAACATCGAATTGGTCATTCTGGGCCATTTCAGTTCCTCTTATCTTTGTCGTGGTCTTAGATATCGAGCAAAAGTCGCTCGGGCTGCTCGAGGCACTCTTTGACTCGAACCAAGAAGGTAACCGCTTCCTTACCATCGACAATTCGGTGATCATAAGACAGCGCGATATACATCATCGGCCGAACGACCACCTCGCCATTGACGACAACAGGGCGATCCTGAATTTTATGCATGCCCAGAATGCCCGATTGTGGCGCATTCAAAATCGGCGTCGACATTAGCGAGCCATAGACCCCGCCATTGGAAATGGTAAAAGTTCCCCCTTGAAGATCTTCGATCGCCAATTGCCCATCACGGGCTTTCTGCCCGAAGCCGGCGATCGTCGTCTCAATCTCGGCAAAGCCCATAGCTTGCACATCGCGAAGAACGGGGACCACGAGACCGCGATCGGTGCCAACCGCGACCCCCATATTGACGTAGTTTTTGTAGATAATCTCATCGCCCGAGATTTCTGCATTCACCGCAGGAATTTCGTGCAAGGCAGAAACGCAAGCGCGCACAAAAAAGCTCATAAAGCCCAGACGGGCACCATGCTTCTTCTCGAATGTGTCTTTATAGGTCGACCGCAAAGCCATCAAGGCTGACATATCAACTTCGTTGAACGTCGTCAGCATCGCGGCAGTGTTTTGAGACTCCTTCAACCGACGGGCAATGGTTTGCCGCAGACGGGTCATTTTCACCCGCTCCTCGCGCGGCCCCGATGTTGCTAGCGATGAAGCGACCATCGGTGGCACAGGATTGGCTGCCGCCTGCAGGGCGTCAGCTTTGGTGATCCGTCCATCTTTGCCCGTACCGACAATCTGCGACGGGTCGAGATTATTTTCGGCCACGATGCCGCGGACCGAAGGTGCCAACTCATCTAAGCCAGATGTCTGTGGTGCTTTGGCTGCCGCGGGCGCAGCGGCCGGCGCACTGGCTTTTTCCGGCGCTGGCTTGGCGGCCGCCGCCGATTTGCTTGGCGCAGGGGCCGCACCATCACCCGCTTCAATTGAACCGAGCAAAGCGCCAACTTCAACCGTGTCGCCTTCCTTGAACAAAAGATCACCCATCACGCCGGCGGCTAGCGCTGGCACTTCGACCGTCACCTTGTCGGTTTCCAACTCGCAGAGCGGCTCATCCATGGCAACGGCATCGCCTGGTTTTTTGTACCACTGCGCGATGGTTGCTTCGGTAATCGACTCGCCGAGGGTTGGAACGCGTATTTCAGATGCCATTTTATGCCTCCAAGGGATCTATCAAAGCGGCTTTTGAGAATGCTTCGAGCTCGCGCAAATGGCGGCTCATGAGGCCGGTTGCCGTCGATGCCGACGCCTTACGGCCTGTATAAACGGGGCGCTTATGTTTGGCGTCAATCGCCTTCAACACTGCCTCGATCTCGGGGTTCGCGAACGCCCAAGCGCCCATATTGTGCGGTTCTTCTTGGCACCATACCATTTCGGCGTGTGCCATCGGGGCCAGCGCGGCGGTCAAGGCTTCGGTGGGGAAAGGATGTAATTGCTCGAGCCGCAAAATATAGACATCATCGATCCCAGCTTGCGCCCGCGCATCAACAAGATCGTAATATACCTTGCCACTGCACATCACGACGCGGCGAATTTTTTTGGCTGGCTTTAAACGCCCATCGTCGGGCAAAACGCGATGAAACGAGGTGCCTTGTTCCATATCTTCAAGCCGCGACACACACGATTTATGGCGCAGGAGTGATTTTGGCGTCATCAGCACCAAAGGCTTACGATAATTACGCAAAAGCTGGCGGCGCAAAATATGGAAATAATTGGCCGGCGTCGTGCAATTTGCGACTTGCATATTATCCTCGGCACAGAGCTGCAGATAACGCTCGAGACGCGCCGAGCTATGCTCGGGCCCCTGCCCCTCATAACCATGCGGCAACAGCAGAACCAAGCCCGACATGCGCAACCATTTATGCTCACCCGATGAAATGAATTGGTCGATCAGTACCTGCGCGCCATTGGCAAAGTCACCAAATTGCGCCTCCCACATGACCAGAGCATTTGGCTCTGACAGGCTATAGCCATATTCAAAACCTAGCACAGCGGCTTCCGACAGCATCGAGTTAATCACTTCGAAAGGTGCCTGGTCAGCCCCTAAATTTTTCAGCGGTTTGTAGCGTTTTTCATCCGTCTGATCAGTCCAGACAGAATGGCGTTGCGAGAAGGTGCCACGCTCACAGTCTTGCCCCGACAATCGCACGGGAAAACCTTGGTCGAGAAGCGATGCAAAAGCCAAGGCCTCAGCCGTTGCCCAATCAAACCCCTCGCCCGAGCTGAACATCTCTTGCTTTGCCTTAAGCTGACGCTGCAAGGCGCGGTGTAAATTAAACCCGTCTGGAATATTTGTGAGGCGCTCTCCTAGGGCGATTAATTTTTCGCGCGCAACACCCGTGTCGCCGCGGACAAAACTATTGGCCGCTTTTTTCTCAAAGCCAGACCAGCGCCCATCGAGCCAATCCGCCTTATTCGGCTTATAGGCCTCGGCAGCTTCAAACTCATCATCAAGCTGCTGCCGTAAAACAGCGGCATAGCCGTCGACTTCCTCACGCGTCATTACGCCTTCTTCAACCAAGCGATTACCATAGCTCTCAGCGACACGCTCATGGCTGCGAATGCGCTCATACATCAACGGCTGCGTAAAGGCCGGCTCATCGCCCTCATTATGGCCGTAGCGACGGTAGCAGAACATATCGATCACCACCGGCTTCAAAAATTTTTGTCGAAATTCTGTCGCGATCTTAGCGGCATGAACAACGGCTTCGGGATCGTCGCCATTAACATGGAAAATTGGTGCTTCAACCATTTTCGCCACATCCGATGGATAGGGCGAAGACCGCGAGTAACGCGGATTGGTCGTGAAGCCGATTTGGTTGTTGACGATAAAGTGGATCGAGCCACCAGCTTTGTGGCCCTTCAAGCCCGAAAGCCCAAGACATTCGGCCACCATGCCTTGCCCAGCAAATGCCGCATCGCCGTGCAAGAGTAGCGGGATCACAACACCGCGGTCGGTGACATCTTCGGATTGGCTGATATGTTGGTCTTGTTTGGCGCGGGCCTTACCGAGCACAACGGGATCAACCGCCTCCAGATGCGAGGGGTTGGCGGTCAGCGACAAATGAACTTTGTTGCCATCAAATTCACGCTCCGTCGATGCACCGAGATGATACTTCACATCGCCCGATCCCTCGACATCGTCGGGGTTTGCTGAACCACCTCTGAACTCATGGAAAAGAGCGCGGAACGGCTTACCCATCACATTGGTAAGCACATTAAGACGGCCGCGATGCGGCATGCCGATGACGATCTCACGGGCGCCGAGATTGCCACCGCGCTTGATAATTTGCTCTAGCGCCGGCACAAGCGATTCACCGCCATCAAGCCCGAACCGCTTGGTGCCGGTGTATTTAACGTCGAGAAATTTCTCTAGCGCCTCAGCTTCCGCGAGCTTGTAAAAAATTGCACGCTTACCCTCATTGGTAAAGGAGATTTCCTTATCGGCACCTTCCATGCGCTCTTGCAGCCAAGCTTTCTCCTCGGGGTCGGAAATATGCATAAATTCCACTGCGAAAGTGCCGCAATAGGTGCGTTGCAAGATCTCCAGCATTTGTCGGATAGTCGCCGTCTCGAGACCCAGCACATGGTCGATAAAGATCGGCCGGTCATAATCGGCTTCGGTGAAACCATAGCTTTCCGGATCAAGCTCAGGATGTGAGCTCGGCGGCGTCAACCGAAGTGGGTCGAGATCAGCCGCCAAGTGACCGCGAAAACGATAGGCGCGCACCATCATGATCGCCCGCACAGAATCGAGCGTTGCAGCGCGAATATCTTCTTGGCTCGCCTGCGGGTTCTTATCTTGAAGTTTCCGCGACACCGCTTCGATGGACCAATTGCCATCGAGAGCGGCGGTCATTTCACCATTGGCTACAGGCGGCCAGTCTCGGCGTTGCCAGCTCGGCTCATGCGGCCGCACAGTTTCTGCCATGCCAGCAAAAAATTGCCGCCAGGATGCGTCTACAGAGCTTGGGTTATCAATATATCGGGCAAGTTGCTGTTCAATATAAAGCGCGTTGGCTCCATCAAACATGCTCTCCAAAAGCGGATCTGGTCTTTTAGCGTGATCCTGTTGCGACATTACCCATCCTCATCACATAACCTATTTATTTAAAACCTGTACCAGCGTTTTGCCAAGGGCTGCTGGTGATGGTGAGACATGAATACCAGCCGAGCGCATGGCTTCAATCTTATCACCGGCGCCACCTTTACCGCCCGAGATAATTGCGCCCGCATGACCCATGCGGCGGCCGGGAGGAGCTGTAACACCAGCGATAAACCCAACCATAGGCTTCTTGATTTTTGACGATTTGATCAAATCGGCCGCATCTTCTTCAGCCGACCCCCCGATCTCACCGATCATAATGATCGACTCGGTCTCATCATCAGCAAGGAACATTTCCAAACAATCAATAAAATTCGTGCCATTAATCGGATCACCGCCAATGCCGATACAGGTCGACTGGCCGAGGCCTGCGGCCGTCGTCTGAGCAACCGCTTCATAGGTGAGCGTGCCTGAACGCGATACAATGCCAACCGAACCACGCTTATGAATATGTCCCGGCATAATACCAATCTTGCATTCATCCGGCGTGATCACACCGGGGCAGTTAGGTCCCACAAGGCGCGTTTTAGACCCTTGCAGCGCCCGCTTGACGCCGATCATGTCGGCAACGGGAATACCTTCGGTAATACAAACAGCAAGCTCAATACCAGCATCAATAGCTTCTAAAATTGCGTCAGCCGCAAAGGGTGGCGGCACATAGATGGCGGAGGCTGTGGCACCCGTCGCATGCACGGCCTCACCAACCGTATTAAAAATCGGCAGGCCGAGATGTTCTTCGCCGCCACGTCCTGGGGTTACGCCGCCGACCATTTTGGTGCCATAAGCAATCGCCTGTTCTGAATGGAAGGTCCCTTGCGAACCGGTGAAGCCCTGGCAAATAACTTTAGTATTTTTGTTAACAAGCACTGACATTACGCGGCCTCCTTCACAGCAGCGACGATTTTCTTGGCTGCATCGTCGAGGTCATCAGCAGGTATAATGGCCAGACCCGATTGCGATAAAATTTCTTTCCCCAAATCGACATTGGTGCCCGCCAAACGAACAACCAAGGGCACCGCTAGCTGCGTTTCCCGCGCCGCTGCGACAACCCCTTCGGCGATCACGTCGCAACGCATAATGCCGCCAAAAATATTTACCAATATGCCCTGAACATTCTCATCGGACATAATGATCTTGAAAGCTTCTGTTACTTTTTCTTTCGTCGCACCGCCACCAACATCCAGGAAATTGGCTGGCTCGGAACCATAGAGCTTGATGATGTCCATGGTCGCCATGGCCAGACCTGCGCCGTTCACCATGCACCCGATTTGACCATCGAGCTTAATATAGTTCAGGTCAAACTCGGAAGCTGCGACCTCGGCCGGGTCTTCTTCATCGATATCGCGCAGCTCCATGATGTCGCCATGACGATAAAGCGCATTCGAGTCAAAATTAATTTTGGCGTCCAAACAAATCAAATCGCCTGCCCCGGTCAGCACCAGTGGGTTGATCTCGAGTAACGACATGTCTTTTTCGACAAACGCTTTGTATAAATTCGCAATCAGCTTGGTGGCCTGCTTTACCTGGTCGCCTTTGAGGCCCAAAGCATAGGCAATTTGACGCCCATGATGTCCCGAAATACCAGCCGCTGGATCAACGCTAATGGTCAAAATTTTCTCCGGTGTCTTGGCCGCCACCTCTTCAATATCCATGCCGCCTTCGGTCGACGCGATAAAGGAAATCCGCGAGGTTGCCCGATCCACCAAAGCCGAAAGGTAAAATTCTTTCTGAATATCAGAGCCTTGCTCAACATAAAGGCGACGAACCAATCGCCCTTCGGGACCCGTTTGGTGGGTTACGAGTGTCATGCCTAACATGCGCTCGGCTTCAGCGCGCACCTCGTCAATCGATTTGACGACCTTAACGCCACCACCTTTGCCCCGGCCACCAGCATGGATTTGTGCTTTCACCACATAGACAGGACCTGCCAATTTTTCGGCGGCCGCTACGGCTTCATCGACCGTAAAAGCGGCGTAGCCATCGGGAACAGCAACTCCAAAAGATTTTAACACCTGCTTGGCCTGATATTCGTGAATATTCATATGACCTTTACCCTCCAAAGACCTGTCGGAACGACGCTGACTGCGCCAAGATTATCGGGTTATACCGCGTTGACCGAGCAAAGAAAACTCGCCTTTTTAACTTTTTTTAAGTTTTCCATCATCGGTCGCGCTGGATCCAGCGACCAAGCATACGAAATATCTGCCAACCGCGTGCCCGATATAAAAATAGAAAAAAAACGGGGCCTGGGGCCCCGCTTTCTTATCTTCAATGTCTAATCCCTGAAGCTCTATTTCAAGGATGGATCAATTTTTTGGCAAGCGCTGATCAGGCCTTGTACGGCTTTGACCGACTGATTGAACATGGAGCGCTCTTTGGCATCCAACTTGATTTCAATGATCTGCTCAACCCCTTTGGCACCGATAATAACAGGCACGCCGACATAGAGCTTGTTGCGCCCATATTCGCCATTCAAATGCGCGGCACAGGGCAGAATGCGTCGCTGATCTTTGAGATAGCTCTCGGCCATCTCAATGGCAGAAGCGGCCGGCGCGTAAAAAGCCGAGCCCGTTTTTAAAAGTGCGACAACTTCGGCACCACCGTCACGAGTCCGCTGCACAATTTCGTCGAGCCGTTTTTGGCTCAGCATTTTCATTTTGACCAGATCCGGCAGCGGAATACCGCCAACCGTCGAATAACGCACACTCGGCACCATCGTATCGCCATGCCCACCCAAAACAAAGGCCGACACATCACGAACAGACACATTCAACTCTTCAGCAAGGAAGTAGCGGAAACGCGCTGAGTCCAAAACACCCGCCATGCCGACGACCTTGTTCTTCGGCAAGCCCGAGAATTTTTGCAAGGCCCAAACCATGGCATCGAGTGGGTTGGTAATACAGATCACAAAGGCGTTGGGCGCATATTTTTTAATGCCCTCGCCAACCTGCTTCATAACTTTAAGGTTAATACCGAGCAAATCATCTCGGCTCATACCAGGTTTACGCGGCACACCGGCAGTGACGATAACGACATCAGAGCCTTTAATGCCAGAATAAGCTTTTGTGCCACTCAATTTGGCATCGAAGCCACTAACGGGTGAACTTTCGGCTATATCTAGAGCCTTACCTTGCGGGATACCATCGACAATATCAAAAATGACAACGTCACCCAGTTCTTTCAAACCAGCCAGATGAGCGAGCGTACCGCCGATTTGGCCACCACCAATAAGTGCTATTTTTTTGCGAGCCATGCGATCAAATCCTTTTTTCTAGAGCGTTGCTTTGCCTTTCGGAGCAAATTGCACAGACAAGTAGCGCGTTTAAGCGGCCGACGCAAGCGGCCTCAAGCAAGCTCAGTTGGGCACACAACCCGGCATCTGTTACGCCGAACTGTCGGCCAGCTTTTCAGGCCGCATATGTGGCAGTGCCAAATAATCCTGCGCCCGCATTTCCATCAGCCGTGAACTTGTTCGCTGAAATTCGAAGACGCTATCGCCTTGCAGGTAGAGCGCCGCCGGCTCGGCATCGGCTGAGGCCAAAAGCTTCACCTTGAATTCATATAAGGCGTCGATCAGCGTCACGAAGCGAATAGCTTCATTCCGGTTCGCCGGTGATAAAATCGGGATGTTATCAACGATAAGCGTGTGAAACTGCTGCGCCAGCGCCAAATAGTCCTGCGCTCCCCGGTTTTCGGCACAGAGGGCATCGAAACTCAACCGCGCCACACCTTGCGCTGTTTCAGGGATCACCCACACACGCCCCTTAAGTTGCAACTTAAACGCCTTATGCGGGGCATGTCCTGTGAGACTTGCGAAGCGCTCATCAAGAGCAGCGCGCGCGGCTGGACCAATCGGCGAGAACCATACAGGATGGCCACTCAAACGGTCGAGACGATAGTCCTTGTCCGCCTCAAGGGGCACGACATCCATCTCTTGCTTGACCAAATCAATGAACGGTAAAAAACGATCACGATGCAAACCACCGCGATATAAGTCGTCTGGATGTCGGTTCGAGGTCGCGATCACCGTGATGCCGGCAGCGAGCAGGTGAGAAAAGAGCCGACCCAAAATCGAGGCGTCGGCGATATCTTTGACCTGAAACTCGTCGAAGCACAAAACTCGTGCCATGCGAGCTATTTGCGCCGCGACTGGCGGGATGGGATCACCATTTTGGACGCGACCCTGTTTTTGCTTTTGCCGCCATTCGAAAATCAGCTCATGTACATCCTGCATGAAGGCGTGAAAATGCACGCGGCGCTTATGTTTGTCCGACAAGCTGTTAAAAAACATATCCATCAGCATCGACTTACCGCGCCCGACATCGCCAAAAATATACATGCCGCGCACGGGCGATGGCCGCCGCAACCAGCGCCATGCAGATTTGCGCTCTAGCGCTTGCCACAGATCATTTAAGCGCTGCGCCGTCTCGGCTTGCACCGGATCAAAGTCAATGACGCCACTGGCCACCATGTCAGCATAAGCCTCGGCAGGCGAACGATGCTGACCGGTCATAGGTTCAACTCTGCAATCTTGACTAAACGCTTAAAACGCATGCCGAAGCCTCATAAACTCTCTATGCGGATGCCTTATAGAGCATATCGGCGTCAGCGCAAAACGGCGTGCACTAAGCCATAATCCGCAAAGCGAGATAAGGTGCCAGATTAAACATGATTACCAATATATAATAATGCATCATGAAGCGTGGCCCGTTTGCCACCAGCGCCTCACCATCGGCGCCATAAATCTTAACTGCGAGGCGCAAAACCTGTGCCCGAAATAGGCTGAGCTTTAGATGCCCGATCAACAAAAAATTATATTGATGAGCAACATCCAGCCAAAGAAATTGGCATGCATATCGATCATTGAGAGATCATTCATAGTCATTGGCATTTTTTTCTTCCTTTTTTATGCTCGGCGAGCCTAGCACGCTTGTCGATGAAGCGAGAAGAAAAATCTAATCATTCGCTATCGGGGCGACCGTAAAAAAGATAGCGCCCGACGAGGAGCGAAAACACCAAGCCGATATATTGCGCCAGTATGAATAAAGGGGCGTCGGCGAGACGAATGCCCGAGAAACTATCTGAAAAACTTCGCGCTAATGTCACGGCCGGGTTGGCGAAACTTGTCGAGGCGGTAAACCAGTATCCAGCAGCGATATATAGCCCGACCAACATTGCAATAGCGTCGGGACGGTAGCGCAGCCCTCCTAAAATCGTTAGCCCAAGACCAAAGCTCGCGACCCATTCGGAAAAACTCAAGTGCCACCCCTCGCGTATCACACTCGATGCTTGCAAGAGGGGTTGATCAAACATGGCATGCGCCATAGCCACGCCGATCAGACCACCGGCAAACTGGCAAACCGAATAAACCACCAAGTGAGCGAGGCGCAAATCGCCCCTGAGGTAAAACATTAAGCTGACCGCAGGGTTGAAATGGGCGCCCGACACAGGTCCCATCAGCGTAATTAAAACATATAAAATTGCCGCCGTAGCCAGCGTGTTGCCAAGCAACGCGACCGCGAGATTACCATTAGCAAGGTCAGCCGCCATAATGCCAGAGCCAACCACTGTCGCCACCAGTAAAGCCGTACCAAGAATTTCAGCGAGCACTACGCGTCCGCCCATTACGCGATACCGTTCTGAAGAAATCGATCAATACGATCACGGATCATGACAAAAACGCTGTGGAAATGATCCATGCGGTCGCTCTCCGAACCGGAAAAATGCGCCGGATCAGGAAATGGCCAATGCGCTGTCGCTGGGTGCCCTGGCCAGATTGGGCAGGTTTCGTTCGCCGCATTATCGCAGACCGTTACGATTTGATCCATGATCGGTGCGTCTGCCGCGTTAAACTCGTCCCAAGATTTTGATCGCGGCACAGAAAACAAGATACCTGCGGCGCGCAAAGTCGCTAGTGCCATGGGGTGAACCTCGCCTGTGGGCATACTCCCAGCACTATACGCGCGCCACTGCCCCGCCGCGGCATGGTTAAAGTAAGCCTCAGCCATAATCGAGCGGCAGCTATTGCCAGTACATAAAAACAGAATATTTTTCATCACAGCTCTTTAAGACAAATCTGTGACAATTTTATGAAAACCCTAACGCGAAGACGCTTTTAGACCTCGCGCTCCACCATCATTTTTTTGATTTCCGAAATCGCTTTTGCGGGCGACAGACCCTTCGGACACGCTTTGGCGCAATTCATGATTGTGTGGCAGCGATAAACACGGAACGGGTCTTCCAAATCGTCCAGACGGTCGCCGCGCGCCTCATCGCGACTATCCGCCAACCAACGATAGGCTTGTAGCAACACAGCCGGACCCAGATATTTATCGGAGTTCCACCAATAGCTCGGGCACGATGTTGAGCAGCAGGCACATAAAATACACTCGTAAAGCCCATCGAGTTTATCACGATCATCGCGCGACTGGCGCCATTCTTTCTCGGGCTTCGGGCTGTCGGTTTTTAGCCAAGGCTCGATCGATGCATATTGCGCATAGAGATTGGTTAGATCTGGCACCAAATCCTTAATCACGGGCATATGTGGCAATGGATAAATTTTAACATCGCCCTTAATTTCATCTAAACCCTTGGTGCAGGCCAAGGTGTTTTGGCCGTCAATATTCATCGCGCAAGAGCCGCAAATGCCCTCGCGGCACGAGCGCCGGAAAGTCAGCGTCGAGTCGACCTCATTTTTAATTTTGATCAAGGCATCGAGCACCATCGGGCCGCAATCTTTCGCGTCAATGGTGTAGCTGTCGACGCGGGGGTTCTCGCCGTCCTCAGGATCCCAGCGATAGACTTTCAGCGTCAGAGGCTTCTCCGCACCAGATGGAGCTGGATAAGTTTTACCTGTTTTGACTTTAGAATTTGCTGGAAGTGCAATCTCAACCATGTTTTATCTCTCAATTCTCGGTCTTTGAAATCAATATAAAGGCTTAATAAACGCGGGCCTTCGGTTCGATATAAGACACCTCATTGCTGAGGGTGAAGGTATGAACACCTCGATAATCGATCTTGGCTTTCCCTTTATCGTCGACCCAAGCCAGCGTATGTTTCATCCACTCGGCATCGTCACGCTCTGGATAATCTTCACGGGCATGTCCACCGCGACTTTCTTTACGGGCGTTGGCGCCCTCCACGGTTGCGATCGCCTGCACAATCAAATTGTCAAACTCGAGCGTTTCAATCAGATCACTATTCCAGATCAACGAGCGGTCGGTCACTTTAATGTCGGGCATACCCGAAACCACTTTTTGCATCCGCTTGCAGCCTTCTTCCAAGACGTCTCCCGTACGGAACACGGCGCAGTTTTCTTGCATCGTGCGCTGCATTTCAAGCCGCAGTTCGGCCGTCATGGTCGAGCCATTGGCGTTGCGATAATGATCCAAACGCGCAACGGCATTTTGACCCGCATCGGCCGGAAGCGCAGGGCCGCCAGCGCCAGCTTCGGTCACTTCGGCAGCGCGAATAGCTGAAGCGCGCCCAAACACGACCAAGTCGATCAGCGAGTTTGAGCCAAGACGGTTCGCCCCATGCACCGACACGCAGGCCGCTTCGCCGATCGCGAATAGACCAGGCACGGTGCGTTCTGGATTATCAACCGACGGGTTCAACACTTCGCCATGATAATTGGTAGGAATACCGCCCATATTATAATGTACGGTCGGCAGGACAGGGATTGGCTCGCGCGTCACGTCAACCCCTGAGAAGATCCGGGCACTTTCAGAAATTCCGGGCAGACGCTCAGCCAAAACATCTGGGTCAATGTGGTCGAGGTGCAGATAAATATGGTCTTTATTGGCACCAACACCGCGGCCTTCGCGGATTTCGATCGTCATGGCCCGCGAGACGACATCACGTGAGGCCAGGTCTTTGGCCGACGGCGCATAGCGCTCCATAAAACGCTCGCCTTCGGAGTTAATCAAAATTCCGCCTTCGCCGCGCGCGCCCTCGGTAATCAGGCAGCCCGCGCCATAAATGCCAGTTGGGTGGAATTGAACAAACTCCATATCCTGCAGCGGCAAGCCAGCCCTAATCACCATCGCCGAGCCATCACCCGTGCAAGTGTGTGCCGATGTTGCAGAGAAATAGGCGCGACCATACCCACCGGTTGCCAAAATCACTTGCTGGGCTTGGAAGCGGTGCAAGGTGCCATCATCCATTTTCAAGGCGACAACCCCGACACAGCGCCCCTTATCCATGATCAAGTCGAGGGCAAAATATTCGATGAAAAACTCGGTGTCATAGCGCAACGATTGTCCATAAAGCGTGTGCAAAATCGCATGGCCGGTACGGTCAGCCGCAGCGCAAGTACGTTGTGCAATGCCCTCGCCAAAATTGGTCGTCATGCCGCCAAACGGGCGCTGGTAAATTTTACCATCCTCGGTACGCGAGAAAGGTACGCCAAAATGCTCGAGCTCGTACACAGCTTCGGCGGCGTTGCGGCACAGATATTCGATCGCATCTTGGTCGCCGAGCCAATCAGAGCCTTTAACCGTGTCATACATATGCCAGCGCCAATCATCGTCGCCCATATTGCCAAGCGCTGCTGAAATGCCGCCCTGAGCCGCAACGGTATGGCTTCGGGTCGGGAAAACCTTAGAGATACAGGCCGTGCGCAGGCCTCGTTCTGAACAGCCAAGTGCCGCCCGCAGTCCCGAGCCGCCAGCTCCGACAACAACCACATCAAATTGGTGATCGATAAACTCATAAGCAGTCATGCGTTACTCCTTGTGCGCGTCGCGCGTTATCTAAAGGGCGATTTTCAAGATCGCCATCAGGCAGCTCACCGCAATAATAATTGCGATAAAATTATTCATCATAATCGCGAGCAGCTTGCGGCCCTCGCTATGCACGTAATCCTCGATTACCACTTGTAGACCCAAGCGCATATGCCAGACAGCGCTGATGATCAAAAGAACCATGGCAACACTCACCAAAGGCGTCGCCAAATAAGCGCGCATGGTCTCAAAATCGCTTCCGGCATGGACAACGAGGGATACAATTAGAAACATCGTCAGGGGGATATTCGCTAGCGCTGTAACCCGCTGCAGCCAGAAATGTTCGGTGCCCTTTTTGGCGGATCCAAGGCCACGTACGCGGGCCAGAGGTGTTCGCATAGTCATCACAATACCCCCAAATATTTATAGGCCGCGACCCAAGCTGCAAGGGTCAAAAGCAAGGGCAAAAGCGCGCTGAGGCGAGCCAAACGCTCAACCGTCGGCAAATCAAAACCCCGCCCCGTGTCCCAGATAAAATGCCGAAGCCCGCCAAACATATGATGAAACAAAGCCCAGCTGTAGCCGAACAGGACCAGACGACCGAACCAATGGCTCGATACAGCTTGAACCTGTGCATAGGCTTCAGGACCAGTGGCGACGGCGATAAGCCACCAAGCCAGCAAAGCCGTGCCCGCATAAAGCGCGACGCCCGTCGCACGATGCAAGATCGACAAGGTCATTGTCAGCGTCCAGCGATAAATTTGAATATGCGGCGAAAGCGGGCGCTGCACATTTCCGTTCTGAGCCATGATCTCTCTCCTCAGGCAAAAATGCCAGATCAACAGTGTGCCGCTTATATAGCGAAACTAAGCCTCTCTGCCAAGCAAAGCCGCGCACCCGAGACAATAATACGCAATCTGCCTAGCCAAAAGCCTAGGAAAATTAACCCGCATCTAGCGACGCGGCATCCACAACCAAAAATCCAGCTCGAGCACGATATTGGGGTTGTCGTCCATATCTTGAATATCGTTGAGATTCTGGTTTTTTGAGACAAATTGTTGCACCCGCAGGGCGCCAATATCGTTGCGACCAGTACAAGGCTGTTTATCGAGAATGTGGCTGGCGGCGTATATCGTATCGCCCGCAAAACAAGGGGCTCTATGTTTGCCGCCATTGAGGGCAGCAATCGCAAACCCGTTGGCGAGACCATTAAAACTCATACTACGGGCATGAGAGATAATGTGGCCGCCATAAACTAGCCGTTTGCCAAAGCGCGTCGCCGCCTGGTTTTGGCCATCAAAATGCACGCGCGCCGTATTCTGATAGAGGCGGGTCGCAAGCATATGCTCGGCATCCTCTATTGTCGTGCCATCTTTATGGTCGAAGACTTGGCCGACGGCGATATCGTCCCAATAGGCCTGGCCACCTGCTAGGGCAGGATCGAAAGTCGCAAAATTGCGCGGCGGCGCGACCAAATCTTCTGCCGCCACCGCAGCGGCCAAATCCGGCACCACCGTTTCGGGCGCGGGAAGCGCGGGATTGGCTTTGCGTACCATCACCCATCGACAATAGCTCAGCACTAGAAGGCCGTCTTGGTTAAACCCCTCGGTGCGGGCATAAACCAAACCGGCGTCTCCCGCCCCGGTTTGCCGCAGTCCTATTATCGTTGAAACGGCCGACAGCGTATCGCCACAATAGACGGGAGCGAGAAACCGCCCTTCGGCATAACCCAAATTGGCGACGGCGTTGATCGAAAGGTCAGGAACCGATTTGCCAAAAACCAAATGAAACACCAACCAATCATCGAGCGGTCGGTCCTTGTATCCCATGGCGCATGCGGCAGGCCGGCTCGATTGTGGTAAAAACCGGCTACCATAAAGTGCTTGGTAAAAAGCGACGTCGCCTTCGCTGACGGTGCGCGGTGTGGCGTGAACCAGTTGCTCGCCAAGCTGAAAATCCTCAAAAAACCGCCCCGCGCTCATTCGCCCTCGCGTGCCCTGATCGCCGCGACCAAGGCCAAGGTTCGCTGCGCCGTTTGATAGTGCAACAACTCCACCATTTTTCCGTTAACCTGCAACACTCCTTTGCCTGCATTTTCAGACGCCTCGAAAGTCTCTACGATAGCGCGGGCTTGCTCTTGCTCTGGTATTGATGGGGCAAACACACGATTTGCAATCTCGATTTGATTGGGATGGATCAAAGTCTTGCCGTCAAAACCAAAATGACGTCCTTGGGTCGCTTCAGCTTCCAGACCCACAGCATCATCAAGGGCATTATAAACGCCATCAAGAACCGCAACCCCATTCTGCCGCGCCGCCAACACGGTCAGGCTCAGCGCCGCGAGTAAGTTCGGGCGCCCATCCATCGAGCTGGCCTGCATGTCCTTAAGCAAGTCATTGGTCCCCATCACCATACATGCGAGGCGGTTTTCTGCCCCCGCTGCCGCGATTGCCGCAATATCAAAAATCGCCTGCGGCGTCTCAACCATAATCCACAGCGCTGTTTGTGGCGGCAAAACAGCTGAAACGGCGGCCATATCTTCTGGCCGATTAACCTTGGGGAGAAGCACCGCATCTGGGGCACAAGCAAGACAGGCCGCCAGATCATCTTGCCCCCAAGGGGTGTCCAGTGCGTTGATCCGCACAATCACTTCCCGAAGGCCATACCCCCCTTGCCTGACGGCATCGGCCACCTGTGCCCGCGCGTGATCTTTCGCGTCCGGGGCAACGGCGTCTTCCAGATCCAAGATCAAAGCATCCGCCGCGAGGTCCCGCGCTTTTTCTAAAGCCCGCTGATTGGCGCCGGGCATATAGAGCACCGAACGGCGCGGGCGGATCACACTGGTTTTTTCTGCAGGCATTTTTTATGTTCCATGCTAATGATGGCCAAGATTATAGACATCGCCGAGTAGGACAAGGCCTAGATGGAAAAAATCATATGCGCGATTTCAAGCCAAGTAATGTATGGCCAAGTGGGCTTGAATGCCATAACGCCGGCACTGCGCTGCCTCGGCCTTGAGAGTTATGCCTGCCCCACGATCCTGCTCGCAACGCATCCTGGAGCTTATCCAGAACAAGATCCACCGGCGCAATTAGACATTCCTGCAGATCGCTTGCGTGAAATGTTGGCGTGGTTGAACGATGCGGCAGGGGTACCGCCGGTTATTGTTAGCGGCTACATGCCGAGCCTCGCTCATGTTGAAGCCGTGGCTGATTTTGTGCGTCGCTGCAAAGCGGAACAATCAAATTCGATTTATCTCTGCGATCCAGTTTGCGGCGATCGCGGGCGCCTCTACGTCAACGAGGTGGTGGCGCAAGCCATTGGCCAGACCCTGCTACCACTCGCCGACATGGCGACGCCAAACTTGTTCGAGTTGCAATGGCTGGGCAACACCCATGCGGAGACAGATGCCGAGATTATCGCTGCGGCGAAAGGGCTTGCCTGTCGCGAAGTGATTGTTACCTCAACCCCCGCGCCCGCGGGGCGCATTGCCACCCTGGCGGTTACGCCCGATCAAACCCTACGCTGTGAAACCGCCTGCGAGCCGCGGCATATTCATGGCATGGGAGATACATTTTCTGGCCTTTATCTCGGCTTGCGACTGCTCGATCAACCGGCAGCCTTGGGCGTCGCAACGGCCACCATGGCGCAGTTGGCCGTGCAAGCGAGCGTCAATGGCCAGCTCAGCACACAACCGATCTGCCTGGCGCCTGCGGCGACCGAAGAAATTCTATAAAGAGACGGATCAGCCGTTAGACGGTAGTGCGGCTTTTGGTGATGTAGCGCGTGGTCAATTCTTCTGCAATTTGAACAGCGTTCAGCGCCGCACCTTTGCGTAAATTATCCGACACCACCCAAATATTCAGGCCGTTCTCAACCGTACGGTCAGGTCGGATCCGCGAAATAAAGGTGGCATAATCACCGACGCATTCGACAGGCGTAATATAGCCTTCGTCTTCGCGCTTATCGATCACCAGAACCCCCGGCGCTTCGCGCAATATATTGCGTGCTTGCGTGTCCGAGAGAGGTTTTTCAAATTCAATATTGACCGCCTCGCTATGGCCGACAAAGACCGGCACGCGAACGCAAGTCGCAGTCACGGCGATTTTATCGTCGAGCATTTTCTTGGTCTCATTGACCAGCTTTGTCTCTTCTTTGGTGTAACCATCATCGACAAAGTCGTCGCAATGCGGAATGACGTTAAATGCAATCTGTTTCGTGAACTGCTCTTTGACAATCGGGTCATTGACGAAAATAGCGCGCGTTTGGTTGAACAGCTCGTCCATCGCGTCTTTGCCCTTGCCCGACACGGACTGATAGGTCGAGATAACAATCCGCTTAATGGTGGCAGCATCATGCAAAGGCTTCAGCGCCACGAGAAGCTGCGCCGTTGAACAATTCGGATTGGCAATAATATTGCGTTGCGTATAGCCCGCGAGATCTTCGACATTAACCTCGGGCACGATCAGCGGCACATCAGGTTCCATCCGGAACAAAGAGCTATTGTCGATGACAACGCAACCCGCGGCCGCTGCCTTGGGTGCGAATTCGCGCGTTGGACCAGAACCACAGGCAAACAGAGCAATATCGGCTTGCGAGAAATCATAATTCTCGAGCGCCTGTATCGACAGGGTTTTGTCGCCGAAACTGACCTTGCGGCCTTGCGACCGGCGCGAAGCGAGAACATCCAGACGCGAAATCGGAAACTTGCGCTCGTCGAGAATATTCAGCATCTCGCGACCAACATTACCGGTCGCGCCAGCCACAGCTACAACATAAGACATTGTCCCGTCTCCTTAATTGAGCGCGTTGAGTTGCTCGAGCACGGCATCACCCATGCCGGTCGTCGAGACTTTTGTCATGCCCGCTTGCATGATGTCGCCAGTTCTGATGCCACTGTCGAGCACATTTGACACGGCTTTCTCCAGCAGATCCGCATCCTCGCCACGCTCAAAGGTATAGCGAAGTGCCATCGCAAAGGACAGGATGGAGGCAATCGGATTGGCGAGATTCTGCCCAGCTATATCTGGCGCCGAACCATGCACGGGTTCATACATGCCCCGCGCCCGCCGGTCCGCGGTCGCCGCGCCGAGCGACGCTGATGGCAACATACCCAAAGAGCCTGTCAACATCGCCGCGATATCCGATAGAATATCGCCAAACAAATTATCGGTCACAATCACATCGAATTGCTTCGGTGTCCGGACCAATTGCATGGCGCAGTTATCAGCTAGCATATGCTCCAATTTAATCTCAGGGTATTCGGCCGTTACCACGCGGGTGACGTCCTCGTTCCACATTAGGCCTGTTTCCATGACATTACGTTTTTCAACCGACATGAGGCGTTTATCGCGCTTCATGGCGAGATCTGCGGCAACCCGAGCGACCCGCTCGATCTCATACGTTTCATAGGCTTGCGTATTGACGCCGCGGCGTTGACCATTGCCGAGATCGTGAATGCCGCGCGGCTCACCGAAGTAAACGCCGCCCGTCAATTCGCGGACAATCATAATGTCCAGCCCCTCAATGACCTCGCGCTTCAAGCTCGAAGCATCTGCCAATGCCGGAAAACATAAAGCCGGACGCAGATTGGCAAATAATTCAAGATCCTTACGCAAGCGCAGCAGGCCCGCCTCGGGGCGCACATCATAGCCGACATTATCCCATTTCGGCCCACCGACGGCGCCAAGCAATACGACATCTGCCGCCATGGCGAGATCCATCGTTGCATCCGATACCGCTTGACCATGCGCATCATAAGCACAGCCGCCGACGAGATCTTCTTCGATCTCAGCCTTAAAGCCGCGCTCGGCACCATACCAGTCAATGATGCGGCGCACTTGTCCCATGACTTCGGGGCCGATGCCGTCGCCAGCTAAGATCAGTATTTTTTCCATTTTGTGTGACTCTTTTTACTCGGTTTAGAACAGTCTTACGACCAAGGCAGTCGATTGCGATCAACCTCAAAGCTGGTAATTTTGTCTGCCTTCTGTAGGGTCAAGCCAATATCATCCAGCCCCTCGATCAAGCAGTATTTCCGGAACGCGTCGACGTCGAACCCGATCGCGTCGCCCTCTTGCCCCGAGATGGTCTGGTTTTCGAGATCAACGGTCAGCGTTGCATTCTCGCCATTCTCAGCATGCGCCATCAGGCGATTGACTTCAGCTTCTGGCAAACGAATAGGCAAAATGCCGTTTTTAAAGCAATTGTTAAAGAATATATCAGCAAAACTCGGTGCAATAATCACCCGAATACCGAAATCTAAAAGCGCCCACGGGGCATGCTCGCGGCTTGAACCGCACCCGAAATTATCGCCCGCGACAATGATCTTCGCATCACGGTATGGCGCACGGTTGAGAACGAAATCAGCAACTTCGGATCCGTCTTGCGTGTAGCGCATTTCATCAAACAGGTTGCGGCCTAGTCCGCTGCGCGCAATGGTTTTTAAAAATTGCTTTGGGATGATCATATCGGTATCGATGTTGATCAGCGGCATCGGCGCGGCAACGGCAGTCAACGTGGTAAATTTATCCATGGCCTTAGACCTCCACTTTGCGAATATCGATGAAGTGACCCGCAACTGCGGCTGCAGCCGCCATTTGCGGCGACACCAAATGCGTGCGCCCATTACGCCCTTGACGACCTTCGAAATTACGGTTCGAGGTCGAAGCGCAACGCTCACCAGGCTCGAGCTTGTCAGGGTTCATCGCCAAGCACATAGAACAGCCAGGCTCGCGCCATTCAAAGCCAGCTTCGATAAAAATTTTATCAAGTCCCTCGGCTTCGGCTTGTTCTTTCACGAGGCCCGATCCGGGCACCACCATGGCGCTGACATGCGCCGCAACTTTGCGACCGCGTGCATAGTCGGCCGCGGCGCGCAAATCTTCAATCCGGCTATTGGTGCAAGAGCCAATAAAGACGCGGTCGATCTTGACGTCTTCCATCGGCGTGCCAGGGGTTAGCCCCATATAGCTCAGCGCCCGTTGCATTGCTGTGCGGCGGCCCTCATCCGTCAAAACAGCTGGGTCAGGGATGGTGCCATTGATCGAGATCACATCTTGCGGACTCGTGCCCCACGTCACCAACGGCGGCAAATTAGCGGCATCGATGGTAATTTCACGGTCAAACACGGCATCGGCATCCGAGGTCAGGGTTCGCCAATAGTCAACAGCAGCGTCCCAGTCGGCGCCTTCGGGTGCCATCGGCCGGCCTTTCAAATAGGCAAAGGTTTTCTCATCGGGAGCGATCAAACCGGCGCGCGCGCCCGCTTCGATCGACATATTACACAAGGTCATCCGACCTTCCATGCTCAGGGCTTCGATTGCCGGGCCCGCATATTCCAACACCGAGCCCGTACCACCGGCGGTACCAATTTCGCCAATAATAGCGAGCGCGATATCTTTCGCCGTCAAATGCGCTGGTGCCTGACCGACAACATTAATGCGGAAATTTTTCGCCTTGCGTTGGATCAGGGTTTGCGTCGCCAGTACATGTTCGACTTCGGAGGTGCCGATCCCGTGCGCCAGAGCGCCAAAGGCACCATGGGTCGATGTATGGCTATCGCCACAAACAATAGTCAGCCCAGGCAGCGTAAAGCCCTGCTCCGGTCCGGTGACGTGCACAATACCTTGGCGGATATCGTGCATGCCAACATGCGGCACACCAAATTCAGCGCAATTGCTCTCCAACATAGCAATTTGGCGCTTGCTATCAGGATCCTCGATGGCCTCAAGACCACCTGCGCGATTGGTTGTCGGG
>CBFHZM010000017.1:22991-30555 GCA_965660195.1 Alphaproteobacteria bacterium | reverse complement strand
ACCCCGGGCGCTGAAGGTAGGGTCTTTACCTTGGCGGCGATTAAGTCACGCCCTATCGGGGTCAGCTGATCTTTCATTAAGTTTCAGTCCTATTACATCGAAATATGATGCGTCTGGTATAAAATTACATAAAGCTGAAGCTGCAAGCCATAATTTGCGCAAAAAAGTTAGAAATTCTCTCCACGGGATATGTTGATAACTGTGTTGATAAAAAACAATCTCGGCGGCCAAGTTATTGTTTTTTAATGCCTGAGACCAGTTTGCTCAATAATTAGGCATAGTTTTTAACTATATGATTTTATTATAAAAAACAAAATCAAGGGCACAAAAAAATTTTTTTTCTTCGTTTCTCCTACTTTACAAAAATGTGAAAATTTGGCAGGTCGCCTGTGCACAACTCATATTTAAGAAAAAACATATGTTTTTCAGAGCCTTAAAAATTTTTGATTGGTGAGAATTAGCGCTGATGACGCTCGATTTCGACGCCGACGGCGGCCGCTTCAGCGATTGCTTCTGGCTTTTCGATGCTGACTCGTACCATTAAAATGCGGTGGTCGCGTAATATTGTACTGGCAATGTCCTCAGCGAGTGTCTCAACGAGTTCTATATGACCTGTGGTGACCAAGTCTTTGATCTGCCGGCATAGGGTCTCGTAGCACACGACCTCAGAAATTTGGCTCGGCAAAACACCGTGCTCTTTCACAGCAACATTGACGTCGATAGAGATCATCTGTTTTCGGTCGCGCTCATGCGGGTGGATGCCGATCGAAGCCAGGAGTTTAAGCTCGCGGATAAAGACATGCCGCAAACCGCGCTGCGCACAAGCATAGCTAAAGGGGTTTTGAGCTAGTTGGTTCACCACAATCACTCCTTGACTTGCGTTACATCGGGGGTCTGCCAAGCGAGGTGCTGGCCGCCGTCAACTGCGAGCATTTGTCCGGTAACAGCATGCGCCGTCAACAAATACTGCACAGCGTTAAAAATATCTTCCGGTGCGGCGCCAACACCAAGTGGCACGAGTTTGGTTTGTTTCTCGAATTCCGCCTGATCTTGTCGTGGGTTGGGAAGCGTTGGCCCCGGGCCAATGGCATTTACCCGAATGCCACGGGGGGCCAGCGCTTGCGCAAAGGTTTGCGTTAGCGTCCAGAGGCCCGATTTTGATACCGTATAGCTGATAAAATCGGGCGTCAGGCGCCAGACCCGCTGGTCGATAATATTGATGATGCTGTCGCCCGCGGCGGCTTGCGCCGCGAAATCACGCATGAGCAGCGCTGGCGCCCGCAGGTTGGTGTTCAGATGTGCATCCCAGCTTGCAAGCTCGAGGGTGTCAATTGTATCGCGCTCGAAAAGCGAGGCATTATTGATCAGCAAATTAATCGGCCCTAACGCTGCGCGCGTCTTGGTTATCAGTTCTGCTGTCGCATCACTACTAGAGAGGTCGGCTTGCAATAAGAGCGCTTTTTGTCCGAGTGCTTCGATCTCTTTACACAGGCTTTCAGCATCGGCTTTTGATTGGCTGTAATGAATTGCAATATTCCAACCTTGTTTAGCCAACCCAAGGGCAAGGCTTCGGCCAATGCGTTTTGCGGCGCCAGTAATGAGACAAGTATGAGAAGCGGGTTGCGTCATAGAGCGTCTTGTACCAGAAGTTTGAGGATCAGGAAATTGAATTGCACGAGGTTAGCGTTTCCTGCCGCGCCGTGCCTGCGGCCGTTTTGTGGCCTTTGGGTCGAGTTGGCTATGGACGTCACTCTGCCGTGCGAAAGGGTCATCTGCTATTATTAGCTCGGTTTCCTGCAGTCTTCGAATTTCATCCCGCAAACGGGCTGCCGTTTCAAACTCTAGATCAGCTGCGGCTTGCATCATTTGCTTCTCTAGGGTTTCGATGTGGGTTCGTAAGTTATCGCCCATGGGGGGGGCTTCCGCCATGCCCTCAAGCGGCTGGTAAGCCCCAGGTGCTGCTGCATTCTGTGGTTGGGTTATGCCTTCGATAATATCAGCGACTGATTTCTCGATACCACGTGGCGTGATATTGTGTTCTGTATTGTGAGCGATCTGACGCTCCCGACGTCTTTGGGTCTCGGATAAAGCCCGTTGCATTGAGCCCGTCTCTTTATCGGCGTATAAAATTACTCGCCCATTAACATGTCGCGCGGCGCGTCCGATGGTCTGGATCAGCGATGTCTCGGAACGCAGAAAACCTTCTTTGTCGGCATCGAGAATAGCAACCAGCGAGCATTCTGGAATATCGAGGCCCTCGCGCAACAGGTTAATGCCAATCAAAATATCGAACACGCCAAGGCGCAGATCACGGACGATCTCAATTCGCTCCAGCGTGTCAATATCGGAATGCATGTAGCGCACGCGCAAGCCTTGTTCGTGCATGTACTCGGTCAGGTCTTCGGCCATTTTTTTGGTCAGGGTAGTGACCAGTATCCGCTCGCCGCGTTTGACCACCTTATGACATTCGTCGAGCAAGTCATCGACCTGGTGTCGTGCCGGCCGGATATCGCATACCGGATCGATCAGGCCTGTCGGACGGATCACCTGCTCGACAAACACGCCGCCAGTTTGTTCGAGCTCCCATGGACCGGGGGTTGCCGACACATAAACGGTTTGCGGCCGCATCAAATTCCATTCTTCGAATTTCATTGGGCGATTATCAACGCAACTGGGTAAGCGAAACCCATATTCCGCGAGGGTGGTTTTACGTTTGAAGTCACCGCGAAACATGCCGCCGATTTGCGGCACGGTGACATGGCTCTCATCAACAAAGACAATTGCCTCATCGGGTAAATATTCGAACAAGGTGGGGGGTGGTTCACCCGTCTTGCGCCCAGTGAGATAGCGCGAGTAATTTTCAATGCCCGCGCAAGAGCCAACTGCCTCAATCATTTCGATGTCATACGAGGTGCGTTGTTCCAGACGTTGCGCTTCGAGCAAGCGATTGGCTTTGGTGAATTCTTGCAAGCGCAGTTGTAGATCTTTTTTGATCTCCTCAGCGGCTTGCTTCAGGGTTGGGCCAGGGGTCACGTAGTGCGAATTGGCATAGATACGGATTTTCTCCAAATTCGCCTTTTTTTCGCCGGTTAAAGGATCAATCTCGGTTAGCGCATCGACCTCGTCGCCAAATAATTCAATCCGCCAGGCACGATCCTCATAGTGAGCTGGGAAGAGCTCGATCGTATCGCCGCGAACGCGAAAATCGCCGCGGGCAAAGCCGAGCTCGTTTCGGCGATATTGCAAGGCCACGAGGTCGGCTAGCAGTTGCGCGCGTGGCAGTGTGCCACCGCGTTTAACTTCAAACGTCATGGCAGTATAGCTTTCAACTGAGCCAATGCCATAAATACAAGAAACAGAAGCGACAATAATTACATCGTCGCGCTCTAGCAGTGCGCGCGTGGCGGAGTGCCGCATGCGATCAATCTGCTCATTAATATTGCTTTCTTTTTCGATAAAAGTGTCGGTGCGCGGCACATAAGCTTCCGGCTGGTAGTAATCGTAATAGGAGACAAAATATTCCACAGCGTTATTTGGGAAGAAGGATTTAAATTCTCCATAAAGTTGCGCTGCGAGGGTTTTGTTGGGGGCTAGGATCAGGGCGGGGCGATTGGCGCGGGCGATAACCTGCGCCATGGTAAAGGTCTTGCCCGACCCCGTCACCCCGAGGAGAACTTGATCGCGGTCTTCCGCTGCCAGCCCGGATAGTAGCTCTTCGATCGCCGCTGGCTGATCGCCTGCAGGCGAAAAGGGTGAGACAAACTCGAAGGCCTTGCCGCCTTCCAATTTCTCCGGGCGTTCGGGGCGGTGCGGCCGAAAGCGGGCCAATTGCGTTGCGCTGAGGCCTGGCTCCGCAATTGGCGGCAATTCACCTATCCCTGTTAAACTCGACATCGATCTCTTTTGCACTCTTCTCGCTTCGATGATAGATTAGCACCAATCTGTGGCGGACAACAGATCGCGCCCGGTCAAACTTAGTGATCGTGGTGAGGGATGTAGCGCGCTTAACGAAAATGCAAAATAAAACGAGAGACCGCTCGGAGTTTTCATGACTAAGACCACAGGCACTGACCGCATCATTAGTTTTGATTTGGAGCAAGCCCGCTCGGTGGAGCGCATGTACCTAACTCCCGACGTGGTCCGTCAACGCGGCATAACGTTGGATAGTTTGGCGGCCAAGCCCGATGAGAAAATCCTAGATATTGGAGTCGGGCCGGGGCTTTTGTTGCGCGACATCGCAATTCTGGTCGGGCCGCTTGGCCGTGCCTGTGGGATTGATGTTTCGGATGCTATGGTGACCATGGCGCAGACCCGCGTGGCCGATTTGGCGCAAGCCGAATGTAAGTTAGGTAATGCTGCCGCTTTGCCCTATCCCGATGGTTATTTTGATGCCGTTGTCACGACGCAAGTACTCGAATATGTCGACGATATTGATTTGGCGCTTTCCGAGATTAACCGGGTTTTGCGCCCTGGCGGACGTTGCGTGATTGTGGATACTGATTGGAATAGCGTCGTAATGAACACGGCGACGCCAGAGCGTCTTGAGAAGATGATGCGGGTTTGGGATCGACATCTGGTGCACCCGTTCCTGCCATCCCGTCTGCCGCAAGATTTACGGCGAGCCAAGTTTGATTTGATGGCATCGCAGATTATTCCCATGTTGCAAGTCGGCTGGCAGGGGCATGGCTATATTGGTCACATGTTACCGGCGATCATCAATTTCATTAGAGGTAATCTTGATGGCACGTCGTTGGATGAAGATCAGGTGAATGCCTTCGTCAATGAGCAGGAGAAACTAAAAGAGAATGGCGGCTTTTTCTTTTCCGTAAATCGCTATCAATTTTTTGCAGTTAAAGCCTCTTAAAAGCGCAATTCCTGTTGAATTCGTGGGGTCTAGTGGATAATCTCCAGTCGCATCGCAAAGGGAAAAACCATGTCTTTCATCTCAGATAGTCTAAACCGAGTTCAACCTTCAGCCACTATTGCTGCGACGCAAAAGGCGCGTCAGTTGAAAGCCGAGGGCCGTGATGTCATTGGTCTGGGTGCAGGGGAGCCTGATTTTGATACGCCGGATAATATTAAACAAGCGGCGATCGAAGCTATCCAGCGCGGTGAAACTAAATATACGGATGTCGGCGGTATCCCAGAGTTGAAGGCTGCTATTGCCAATAAATTTAAGCGCGAAAATGGTCTCGACTATGAGCCGGCGCAATGTTTTGTTGCGCCGGGTGGTAAGCCAATCATCTACAACGCCATGATGGCGACGCTCAACCCTGGCGACGAAGTTATTATTCCGGCGCCGTATTGGGTGTCTTATCCCGATATTGTGAATTTGGCGGGCGGCTCACCAGTGATTGTTGCGACGCAGGCCGAGCATGGCTTCAAGCTGCAGCCCGAGGATTTGGAAGCAGCGATCACGCCGAAAACCAAATGGTTCATTTTCAACTCACCGTCCAACCCAACGGGCGCCGCTTATACCGCAGCAGAGTTGAAAAAACTCACTGATGTTTTGCTTCGGTATCCCGATGTTTGGGTTTTGACCGATGATATGTATGAGCACTTGACCTATGACAATTTTGTTTTTGCGACACCGGTGCAGGTCGAGCCACAGCTTTACGATCGTACACTGACGATGAACGGTGTGTCGAAAGCCTATGCTATGACGGGCTGGCGAATTGGCTATGCCGCTGGACCTGATATTCTGATCAAGGCGATGAATAAAATTCAATCGCAGTCGACGTCAAACCCGACATCAATCAGTCAGTGGGCGTCGGTCGAAGCCTTAAATGGTCCGCAGGATTATATCGCTGAGCGGAATCTCGTTTTCAAACGCCGGCGCGATATGGTGGTCGAGCTTTTGAATGAAGCGGATGGGATTTCGTGTCTGACGCCAGAGGGCGCTTTTTATGTTTATCCATCATGCGAGGGCTGTATCGGCAAGACGACGCCATCGGGTATGAAGATCACATCAGATGAAGACTTTGCAACCGCTTTGCTCGAAGCAGAGGGCGTTGCGGTTGTCCATGGTGCCGCCTTTGGATTGTCGCCATTTTTCCGCATTAGCTATGCGACATCGGATGACAATCTGACAGAGGCTTGTCGGCGTATTAAACGGTTTTGCGAGAGCTTGGTTTAACGGCCAAGCTCGCGCATGGCACTGTCGAGACCTTCAAGGGTCAGGCCGAACATACGGTCTGAGAAGATCTGCTTGATCATTTGTAAGCTCGGCGTGTGCTCCCAATAGCGCTCCGGCGTTGGGTTGAGCCAAACCACATTCTCATAGACTTCACAGACACGCTGCAGCCAAACGCCGCCCGGCTCTTCATTCCAATGCTCGACTGAGCCGCCAGCATAACTTATCTCGTAAGGGCTCATGGAGGCATCACCGACGAAAATAACTTTATAGTCGGCTGAATATTTATGCAGGACATCCCATGTGTCCATTTTCTCGTTAAAGCGGCGGCGATTATCTTTCCACACACCTTCATAGAGACAATTATGGAAGTAGAAATACTCGAGGTTTTTGAACTCCGTGCGTGCGGCTGAGAATAATTCTTCACATAGCCGAATATGGGGGTCCATCGATCCGCCAATATCAAAAAATACCAAAACTTTGACATTATTGCGTCGTTCGGGGATCAGTTTGATATCGAGATAGCCAGCATTTGCAGTTGATTTGATGGTGTCATCAACATCCAGAATTTCTGGGTTGCCGTCGCGCGCAAAACGGCGCAGGCGGCGCAACGCAACTTTGATATTGCGGGTGCCCAACTCAACGCTGTCGTCGAGGTTCTTATATTCGCGCTTATCCCATACCTTCACGGCTTTGCGATGCCGACTTTCCTTTTGCCCGATGCGAACGCCCTCGGGATTATACCCATCGGCGCCGAAAGGAGAGGTGCCGCCCGTGCCGATCCATTTCGACCCACCTTCGTGCCGCTCCTTTTGCTCCTCGAGGCGTTTTTTCAACTCCTCCATGATTTTTTCCCAGCCACCGAGTGACTCGATCTGGGCTTTTTCTTCTTCGGTGAGATACTTTTCTGTTAAGCTGCGCAACCATTCCTCTGGGATTTGCGCAATATCACCTTCTTCCAGCGAGTCGAGGCCGCGAAACACATGGCTAAAAACGCGGTCGAATTTATCCAAGTTCCGTTCGTCTTTAACCAGTGTCGCGCGCGACAGGTAATAAAACTCTTCGACCTTGCGTTCAATGAGGTCCGCGTCCAAGGCTTCCATTAAGGACAAATATTCCCGCAAAGAGACAGGAATATTTGCTTGTTTGAGCTCGTGGAAAAAATTCACAAACATAATGATTAGTTTCGCTCACGACGTGCCAAAAAGGCAAGTCTTTCGAATAAGTGCACATCCTGTTCGTTTTTGATCAGGGCGCCATGCAGAGGTGGGATGAGTTTGCTGCTATCGGCCTCGCGTAAAGTCTCGGGGTCGATATCTTCATTCATCAACAGTTTCAGCCAGTCGAGCAACTCGGAGGTTGAAGGTTTTTTCTTCAAGCCGGGCACGTCGCGCACTTCATAAAATGTTGTGAGCGCTTGTTTGATTAAGC
>CBFHZM010000017.1:0-22981 GCA_965660195.1 Alphaproteobacteria bacterium | reverse complement strand
TTAATGTCGGGGAAGTGAACGCGAACAATCTCTTGCATGGTTTCGGCATCGGGGAAGGCGATGTAGTGGAAGAAGCAACGCCGCAAGAAGGCGTCGGGCAGTTCTTTTTCATTATTTGAGGTGATGATGACGAGGGGGCGCTTGACCGCTTTGATGGTCTCGCCAGTCTCGTAAACATAAAATTCCATGCGGTCGAGTTCTTGCAATAAGTCATTGGGGAACTCGATATCAGCTTTGTCAATTTCATCGATCAACAAAACGACGCGGTCGGTTTGGTCAAAAGCTTCCCATAATTTACCGCGATTAATATAGTTTTTGACATCTTTAACGCGCTCATCGCCTAACTGGCTGTCGCGCAGACGGGTGATGGCATCGTATTCATAAAGGCCCTGGTGCGCCTTAGTGGTCGATTTAATATGCCAAGTTATCAGCTGCATGTTTAATGCTTTGGAAATCTCTTCAGCCAATACTGTTTTGCCGGTTCCAGGCTCACCTTTGATTAGCAGAGGGCGTTCCAGCGTCAGCGCGGCATTAACGGCGATCCTAAGATCTTCGGTGGCGATGTAATTTTCTGTACCTTCAAATTTCTTTTCCATGAGAACTATCTGTTTACCTTCCTTTAATGCCGAAATGGTGACTTAAATCTGGCACGCAGACTATCCGCAACGCACAGGCGCATCAAGGGGCGAGAACCGCCTTTTAGATCGCCCTAAAGAGGGTTGATTTTCTGACCTTAAGGGGTTAAAGCAAAAACAAATTTTGAGGAGTAATAATGGCAACGCGGCTTCCAAAAGACTACATACCGACCGAAAAAGAACCCTTTATGAATGCGCGACAAAGAGAGTATTTTCGTCGCAAGTTATTGGATTGGCGGGAAGAAATCATTAAAGAAACACGCGAGACCGTGCACGGTCTGCAAAGCGAGAGTATTCATCATCCCGATGAGGCCGACCGCGCTGCCGCAGAGTCGGAAAAAACATTAGAGCTAAGAACCCGCGATCGTCAGCGGAAATTGGTCACTAAGATAGATGCGGCATTGCGGCGCATCGATGATAAGACCTACGGCTATTGCGAGGAAACAGGCGATCCGATCAGCCTTAAACGGCTGGAAGCGCGACCGATCGCTACTCTGAGTATTGAAGCGCAAGAGCGTCACGAGCGAAAAGAACGCGTCTATCGCGACGAATAAGCATCTTTTTACAGAATATTTATACCTTTTTAGCGAAAAGCTGTTTTCGTTTTGTTCTTTTTACTGGACAATGAGAACAAAATGAGTACAAATGAATCATTGCTGATGCATTTTGGCTATGAAATAAGAGGAGATAGATATGTCGGACAACGTGGTGGGAATAATGGCAAAAAGCGAAGACAAGAAAAAAGCATTGGAAGCGGCCCTATCTCAAATCGAACGTAGCTACGGTAAAGGCTCAGTCATGAAACTCGGTGGCCCCGAGGGGGTTGTCGAGATTGAAGCTATTTCAACGGGTTCGCTGGGTTTAGATATTGCGCTCGGTATTGGCGGCCTGCCACGCGGCCGCGTGATCGAGATTTATGGTCCAGAAAGCTCGGGGAAAACAACTTTGGCGCTCCATACGGTCGCGGAAGCCCAAAAATCAGGTGGGATTTGCGGGTTTATTGATGCCGAGCATGCGCTCGACCCTGGCTATGCTAAAAAACTCGGCGTTAATTTGGAGGAATTGCTGATCTCTCAGCCCGATAATGGCGAGCAGGCCCTCGAGATTGCTGACACGCTGGTGCGATCTGGCGCTGTTGATGTTCTGGTGGTCGACTCTGTTGCTGCATTAACACCGCGGGCTGAGTTGGAAGGCGAAATGGGCGATTCGTTGCCAGGTCTGCAGGCGCGTTTGATGAGCCAAGCATTGCGTAAGTTGACAGCCTCGATTGCGCGTTCCAATACGATGGTAATTTTCATCAACCAAATTCGCATGAAGATTGGCGTCATGTTTGGTAGCCCCGAGACGACAACAGGTGGTAACGCGCTTAAATTTTATGCCTCTTGCCGGCTTGATATTCGTCGCATTGGTGCCATTAAGGATCGCGAAGAGGTGATCGGCAATCAAACGCGGGTAAAAGTGGTTAAAAATAAGGTGGCACCGCCATTCCGCGTCGTTGAGTTTGATATTCTCTATGGTGAGGGGATTTCCAAAACTGGAGAATTGATTGACCTTGGGGTCAAAGCGGGTGTCGTTGACAAATCTGGTAGTTGGTACAGCTATGGTGACCAGCGTATCGGCCAAGGAAAAGAAAATGCCCGAAAGTTTTTAGCCGAGAATGTTGATATTGCTAAGGAAATCGAAGAAAAAATTAGATCCGAAGCCGGTCTGCTGCAAGTCGAAGCCCTTACTGGCGATGAGGTCTTGATGGCCGAGGGCCAGGATCAAGAGCCCGAGGAAGCAGCTGGCTAAAAGGTCTGATAGATTGCACCGCTTGGCGGTGATAGAATTAAAACGGTCGCACTTTGTGCGGCCGTTTTTTGTTATTAATTTATTGGCTTAGGCGTCCGGGCGGGGTACAAACAATCCATGGCCTAAAAGCCTTTAGGGAGTCTCAAATGTCCACCGGTCTCGCCGATATCCGTCGTGCGTTCTTATCCTATTTTGAACAAAATGAGCATCGCGTCGTGCCATCGAGCCCTTTGGTGCCGATCAACGATCCGACCTTGCTGTTTACCAATGCAGGCATGGTGCCGTTTAAAAATTATTTCACCGGGCAAGAGACGCCGAGCACGCCGCGTGCGACAAGTTCGCAAAAATGTGTGCGCGCGGGCGGCAAGCACAATGATTTAGATAATGTTGGATATACAGCCCGGCACCACACGTTTTTTGAAATGCTCGGTAACTTTTCGTTTGGTGATTATTTTAAAGAAGATGCGATTAACTTTGCGTGGCAGTTTCTAACCCGCGATCTGGCGATCCCAGAGAAGAAACTACTGGTCACGGTGTATGCCGATGATGATGAGGCGTTTAGTCTCTGGCAAAAGATTGCTGGGCTGTCCGAAGATCGAATTATTCGTATTGCGACGAGCGATAATTTTTGGTCGATGGGTGATACGGGGCCATGCGGTCCCTGCTCGGAAATTTTTTACGATCACGGAGACACAGTGCCTGGCGGCCCGCCCGGTAGTCCCGATGAAGATGGCGATCGCTTTATCGAGATTTGGAATTTGGTATTCATGCAGTTTGAGCAAAATGCCGATGGGTCACGCGTGCCTTTGCCGAAGCCCTGTATCGATACGGGCATGGGCTTGGAGCGCATCGCAGCGATTTTGCAAGGCAAGCACGACAACTATGACACTGATTTGATGCGTAGTTTAATCGAAAACTCGGCGGCGTTGACGGGTCAGGCAGCCGATGGTGCGTTGCGCGTCAGCCATCGGGTGATTGCTGATCACTTACGCTCGGCCTCATTTCTACTAGCCGATGGCGTCATGCCGTCGAATGAGGGGCGGGGTTATGTTTTACGGCGGATTATGCGGCGAGCGATGCGCCATGCCCACATCCTCGGCGTCAAGGAGCCGCTCCTGTGGCGTCTGGTGCCAAACCTTAAGTCTTTGATGGGCGAAGCATACCCAGAGCTTGGCCGGGCTGAGGCGCTGATTAGCGAGACCTTGCGGCAGGAAGAAGAGCGTTTCCGTGATATGTTGGGCCGCGGGCTGAAGCTGTTGGATGAAGCGGTTGCCGATTTGCCGGCACCAGGCAAAGATCTGTCGGTTGTCTTGCCCGGTGACGTGGCCTTTAAACTTTATGATACTTTCGGATTCCCCGTTGATCTGACGCAGGACGCCCTAAGAGAGCGCGGCTATGGCGTCGATTGGGTGGGCTTTGATACTGCAATGGAACGCCAACGCGCTGAGGCACGCGCCAATTGGACTGGTTCTGGACAGCAGGCGACCGAGACAGTTTGGTTTGACTTGCGCGAGCAAAACGGTGCAACTGAATTTGTTGGCTATACGACCGAAACAGCCGAAGGCGATGTGCTGGCGGTTGTCGTCGATGGGGCCGTTGTCGAGACGGCGCAGGCGGGGCAAGAGGTGATGTTGGTTTTGAACCAAACGCCGTTCTATGCCGAAAGTGGGGGGCAGGCTGGTGACAAAGGTTCTCTGACGGCTGAAGGCGTGGCAGTTGAGGTGGTCGATACTCTAAAAAAACTCGGTGATCTGCATGTCTTGGTCGGGTCGGTGTTGCAAGGCAGCATCGCGCCAGGCCTTCGCTTGGTTCAGCAAGTCGATCATACGCGGCGCCAATCCATTCGCGCTAATCACTCGGCAACGCATTTGCTGCATGAAGCTTTACGGCAGGTCTTAGGCCCGCATGTGACGCAAAAAGGCTCGTTGGTCCAAGACGGCTATTTGCGCTTTGATTTTAGTCACAATAAGCCGCTTGGCGATGATCAGATCCGTGCTGTTGAAAAACTTGTCAACGCTAAAATCCTTGAAAATGAACCGGTCGAGACGCGGCTCATGTCGCCCGACGATGCGGTGGCTGCGGGTGCTTTGGCTTTATTCGGCGAAAAATATGGTGACGAGGTGCGCGTTTTGTCGATGGGAGCCGCTAATCTCGATGGTCGGCCTTATTACTCGGTTGAACTCTGCGGCGGGACGCATGTCCGTCGGTTGGGCGACATAGGGCTGTTTACCATTACCCAAGAAGCAGCTGTCGCTTCTGGTATTCGTCGGATCGAAGCCCGTACGGGAGCTGGTGCGATTGCTTACCTGCAACTTTTGCAAGACACAGTGCAGGGGCTGACAGCGGATTTGAAAACCAGCCTCTCGGATTTACCTGACCGAATCCGCAAACTGCAAGAGGATCGTAAAAAGCTCGAGCGAGAGCTCGCCGACGTTAAGAAACGTTTGGCTATGGGGGGCGGTGCGCAAGGCGGTGGTGAGGCCGAGATTGTCTCGATCGCAGGTGTAAATTATCTCGCCAAAGTCATGCCCGATTTGCCAGCGCGCGAGCTTCGCGGTCTGGTCGATGAGGGTAAGCAGCAAATTAAGTCGGGCGTTGTTGCGCTTATCGGCATTGAGGGCGATAAGGCCGGAATAGCTGTTGGCGTGACCGATGATTTGCTGGATCGGTTGAACGCCGTCGAGCTGGTGCGGGCTGGAGCGGAAGTTTTAGGTGGATCCGGTGGTGGTGGCCGACCCGATATGGCGCAAGCCGGAGGGCCTGAAACAGCAAATGCCGAGGCGGCTCTAGAGAAAATCGCGAGCTTGCTTGGCGCCTGAAGCGTTTACGCCTGATCCATAGCTTTTTTCAGGTTGTCGTCGATCTTATCGAGGAAGCCTTCTGTACTCAGCCATTTTTGTTGTGATCCAACCAGCAGGGCGAGATCCTTGGTCATAAAGCCGCTTTCCACTGTTTTTATGCACACGCGCTCCAGCGTTTGAGAAAATGTCGCTAAATCGGGCGTGCCATCAAGTTCGGCGCGCTTCGTAAGACCACGTGTCCAGGCAAAGATCGATGCGATAGAGTTGGTCGATGTTTCTTGCCCTTTTTGATAAGCTCGGTAGTGACGCGTGACGGTACCATGGGCCGCTTCGGCTTCCATTGTCTTGCCGTCCGGGGTCATGAGGACCGAACTCATCAGCCCAAGTGACCCAAAGCCCTGCGCTACTGTATCTGACTGCACATCGCCATCATAATTTTTACACGCCCAAACAAATTTACCTTGCCATTTAAGAGCAGAGGCAACCATATCGTCGATTAGGCGGTGCTCGTAGCTTATGCCCAGCTCGTCAAACTTGGCTTTAAATTCAGTTTCATAAACTTCAGCAAAAATATCTTTAAAACGCCCGTCATAGGCCTTCAAAATCGTATTCTTGGTCGAGAGATAAACTGGCCATTTGCGGTCGATACCGTACATCATGCAAGCACGGGCAAAGTCGCGGATCGAGTCGTCGAGGTTATACATGCTCATGGCAACGCCGCTACTGGGGAAGTTGAACACTTCATGTTCAATCGTATCGCTGCCATCTTCGGCTTCCCATTTGATCGTTAATTTTCCTTTTCCGGGAACAACAAAATCGGTGGCGCGGTACTGATCGCCAAAGGCATGACGGCCGATGACGATCGGGTCGGTCCAGCCTGGAACCAAGCGCGGAACGTTACGACAGATAATCGGCTCGCGGAAAACGGTACCGCCCAGAATATTTCGGATCGTGCCATTCGGCGAGCGCCACATTTTTTTCAGTCCAAATTCTTCAACACGGGCCTCATCGGGTGTGATGGTGGCGCATTTTACGCCGACGCCGTGTTCTTTGATCGCATTGGCGGCATCAATCGTGATTTGGTCTTCCGTCTCGTCACGCTTTTCCATGCCGAGGTCAAAATATTTCAGATCAATGTCCAAATAGGGATAGATCAGCTTGTCTTTAATCAGCTGCCAAATGATGCGGGTCATCTCGTCACCATCTAGTTCTACAACTGGATTTTTAACTTTTATCTTTGACATTTAAATTCCCTCCATCGATCGTGCTAGATCCTATAGCAAATACCGCTTGTAGAAGAAAGGTGGCTATGCCACTAACTGGCCTTAATGAGTAAAAAAGCTAAAATTTTTAAGTCAGATTTGGCTGCGCCCACCATAATCCTCGTGGGCGCGCAGCTCGGCGAAAACATTGGCACTGTGGCGCGGGCCATGCTGAATTTTGGCCTGACGGACCTGCGTCTTGTCCACCCCCGCGCTGGCTGGCAATTAGACAGAGCGATTAAGGCGTCTGCGGGCGCCGATGCTTTGATTGAGAACCGACGAGAGTTCGATGACCTTGATGGTGCGATCGCTGATTTGGACTTTGTCGTTGCTACCTCGGCACGGCTACGCGATATGGTCAAGCCCGTCATGACCCCTGCTCGGGTCGCTGTCGAAATTCAAAATAAGGCTAGAATGGCCGCAAAGACCGGAATTGTCTTCGGTTGTGAGCGGACCGGACTAGATAATGAAGATATTTCGCGCGCCGATGTGCTTTGCCAAGTGCCGATTAACCCCGATTTTTCGTCTCTAAATCTGGCGCAGGCCGTATTACTGCTGAGTTATGAATGGTATCAGCACGCCAATACGGCTGTTGCAGAAGACTTGCCTTTGCCCGATACGCGTCCAGCCAAACATGCCGAAATTACGGGTATGTTGACGCATTTTGAGGCGGCTTTGGATGCCTCGGGGTTTTTAGCACCGCCGGAGAAAAAGCCGGCTATGATGCGTAATATCCGCAACATGTTCTTGCGAGCGCGCCTCACGGAGCAGGATATCCGCACCTTTCGAGGCATAATTAACTCGCTTTTGCGCTGGCCGCGCAACGAAGATCATAGCGAAATCAAGCGGCGGGTAGGGCGAATTGCAATGGGCTTGCCCGATAGCGAGGACCCGCAGGATACGGCGGCGCAGGAAGAAGAAACAACCATCACTGTGGCGGATATCAGCGCTTCGAAATAAGCACTGAATATGGTGGCTTTATAATTGACAAGCGGGGCGGCTTGGCTATACTCCGGCCAAATTCGAGGCGGTGCTTTGGGTGCCGACTCCTTGTTTGTTGCGGTCTCTAAAGGTTGTGGCGAGCAAGATAGCGATATTATGTTTAAACGAGAAAGTGGGAACACCGCATGAGCAAGCGGATTAGCACAAAGTATAAAATCGACCGTCGCATGGGCGAAAATATTTGGGGCCGTCCCAAAAGCCCCGTAAACCGCCGCGATTACGGTCCTGGGCAGCATGGTCAGCGCCGTAAAGGCAAGCTGTCGGACTTCGGTTTGCAGCTGCGTGCTAAGCAGAAATTAAAAGGCTATTACGGCAATATCACTGAGAAGCAATTCCGTGGCATTTATGCTGAAGCCTCGCGCCGCAAGGGTGACACTTCGGAAAATCTTATTGGTCTGCTGGAATCGCGTCTTGACGCCATTGTTTACCGCGCCAAATTCGCGATGACGGTGTTTGGTGCCCGTCAGTTCATCAATCATGGCCATGTTATGGTCAATGGACGCCGGTGTAACATTCCGAGCCGTCGTTTGCGCGTTGGTGATGTCGTCGAAGTACGCGAGCGTTCGCGCACCCTAAATATTGTACTCGAAGCTATTCAGAGCGCCGAGCGCGATGTGCCAGAGTATTTGAATGTAGATCACAACAAGTTGTCGGCTTCATTGTCGTTGACACCGAAATTGTCCGATGTGCCGTATCCCGTCCAGATGGAACCAAATTTGGTCGTCGAGTTTTACTCACGGAACTAGAAAAAAAACCCGCCGAGAGGCGGGTTTTTTGTATTGTCCTAGGCTTCCAGCGCTATCCCTTTTTCGTCGAGATAGGTCCGCAATTCTCCTTCTTCGAACATTTCGGTAACGATATCGCAGCCGCCGACGAACTCGCCTTTGACATAAAGCTGCGGAATGGTCGGCCAGTTTGAAAACTCCTTAACGCCATTGCGCAGCTCATCGCTATCAAGCACATTGACGCCTTTAAACGGTACGCCAATATGCGATAGAATTTGAACGACTTGCCCCGAAAATCCGCACTGCGGAAATACTGGCGTACCCTTCATAAACAAGACAACATCATTATTGTCGATTTCGCTTTGAATAAACTCTAGGGCGGTTGTCATGTGATCCTCACTCTGGGGTGGCTGTTTGAAGGGCGAGGGCATGGAGGGCATCTCCCATGCCGCCGCGAATAGCGTCATAAACAAGTTTATGCTGTTGAATGCGCGATTTACCAATAAAGGCACTGGAGACAACACGCGCGGCGTAATGATCGCCATCGCCGCGAAGATCTGATATCTCGATCTGGGCGTCGGGTAGCGCCGCGCGAATAAGAGCTTCCAATTCTCCTGCCGACATCGCCATGGTTAATCGTTACCTCGTTGCTCTTTGTCTCGCGTTTCGTCAGAGCGTCCCATGAAACCTGGCATCCAGCCTTCATGTCGCGCGGCTAACCGTGTTCTAGATATGGAAACGCCATCGGCAAAAGTCAATTCCTGGCCAGATGATTGCGCTATTTTTTGTATCAGCACACCGTCTTTGGCGGCCCTAGCTTCGATCTCTCCGCCACCGCGTACGGCAATCAGATAGCGCCCCTGATCTTCGCCAAACCAGAAACCATAAGGATCATCGCCTACAACGCTGATTTTGGCGCCAACCGTGCCACTTAGGATCATTTCGGCGAGGGCAACCAATAGGCCGCCATCTGAAACATCATGCGCCGCACAAATAATCTCGTCAGCGATGGCGGTGCGGACAAAATTACCGTTGCGCAACTCAGCTTCGAGATCGACAGGGGGTGGTGGGCCCAATTCATCGGCTTTTAAAATGTCGCGAAGGTAAATTGAGCAACCGAGATGGTGTCCTGCATCGCCTACGAGATAGAGATCCAAGCCTTCTTCGTGCAAGCCTGTGCCAATCGCTTTGGAATAGTCGTTGATGAGCCCGACGCCACCAATGGCGGGTGTCGGATGAATGCCTTTGCCATTGGTTTCATTATAAAGCGATACATTGCCCGAAATTACTGGGTAGTTCAGGGCACGACAGGCAGCGTCCATGCCTTGGATACAGCCAACAAACTGACCCATGATTTCTGGGCGCTGAGGATTGCCAAAATTCAAGCAATTGGTAATCGCCAAGGGGTGAGCTCCGGTCGCGGTAATGTTGCGCCAGGTCTCGGCGACGGCTTGTTTGCCACCTTCGAAAGGATCGGCATAGCAATAGCGTGGTGTCACGTCTGTGGAAATGGCGAGCGCTTTTTGCGTCCCGTGAACCCGCACCAAGGCCGCATCGCCGCCAGGGCGCGCTATCGTGTCTCCCATCACCATATGGTCATATTGCTCCCATACCCAACGACGGCTCGCCAAATCGGGCAAGCCGAGCATGCTGAGCATCGTATCAGCAATACTATTGGGGTGATTGAGCGCATCAGACTTGAGCGGGGCACGCGGCGGCGTAGCTACGTGCGGGCGGTTATAAAGTGGTGCGCCATCGGCCAATGGACCCAAAGGCATATCGGCGACGACCTCGCCGTGATGCTGGATCACCATGCGTTGGGTGTCAGTGAGCTCGCCGATGACGGCAAAATCCAGCCCCCAGCGGGTAAAGATTTTTTCTGCTTCGCTCTCGCGGCCGGGTTTTAAAACCATCAGCATTCGCTCTTGGCTCTCGGATAACAGCATTTCGTAAGCGGTCATGGCTGTTTCACGGCACGGCACATGGTCGAGGTTTAGAACAATGCCAACTTCGCCTTTTGAGGCCATTTCTACCGATGACGAGGTCAGGCCAGCCGCCCCCATATCTTGAATGGCAATAATCGCGTCCGACGCCATTAATTCAAGGCATGCTTCCAATAAAAGCTTTTCGGTGAAAGGGTCTCCGACTTGCACGGTAGGACGCTTCTCCTCCGAATCGTCGTCAAATTCTGCCGAGGCCATGGTTGCGCCATGGATCCCGTCGCGGCCCGTCTTGGAACCGACATAAACGACGGGCGAGCCAACGCCCGAGGCCTTAGCGTAAAAAATTTTATCGGTTGTCGCTAATCCAACGCACATAGCATTGACCAGAATGTTGCCGTTATAGCTGGCGTCGAAATTGACTTCGCCGCCGACCGTTGGCACGCCGATACAATTGCCATAGCCGCCAATGCCCGATACCACGCCTGCTAAGAGGTGGCGGGTTTTAGGGTGGTCGGGACTACCAAACCGCAACGCATTCATATTGGCGATCGGACGCGCGCCCATGGTGAATACATCGCGCATAATCCCGCCAACACCTGTTGCAGCGCCTTGATAGGGTTCAATGAAAGATGGGTGATTATGGCTTTCCATTTTAAAAATGGCTGCTTGGCCGTCACCAATATCGATGACACCGGCATTTTCCCCTGGGCCTTGAATAACGCAGTCGCCCGATGTCAAAAGTGTGCCGAGCCATTTGCGTGACGACTTGTAGGAGCAATGCTCTGACCACATCACTGAAAACACACCCAATTCTGTGAGGTTCGGCGTTCGGCCCATATGCCCGACGATCATGTCGTATTCTTCTTCGCTTAAGCCATGTTCAGCAACAATGGCTTTCCAGTTCTCTGTCTCCGCCTCTGTACTCATCACGAGCGCCCCAATGTCTGCACTAAACTCTCGAACACGCCGCGGCCATCCTCGCCACCGAGCGCAGCCTCAGCTAGGCGCTCGGGGTGCGGCATCATACCAATTACATTACCAGCCGCATTGCGGATGCCAGCAATATTGAGTTGCGCGCCATTGGGGTTGGTACCGGCATAGCGCAGTACGATGCGGTCCTCACCCTCAAGGCGGCGTAATGTGTCGGCATCAGCGAAATAATTGCCCTCATTATGGGCGATTGGCATGGTGATTTCTTGTCCGCGCTGATAAGTGTTTAAAAAGGCGTTATCTGTGTTGCCGACTTCGAGTGCCACGTCGCGACAAATAAACTTGAGACCGCTATTGCGCATCAAGACACCAGGCAGAAGGCCACTTTCAGTTAGAATTTGGAAGCCATTGCAAATCCCCAAAACTGGCACACCGCGATTAGCGGCGTCGACAACTTCGGACATGATCGGGCTTTTAGAGGCAATCGCACCTCCGCGCAGATAATCGCCATACGAAAAGCCACCGGGGAGCACGATGGCATCAACTTTCGGCAAGCTGTGATCACCATGCCAGGCCATGATAGGCGCTTCGCCAAGCGCAGCCGTCAGGCAAACGGCAACATCGCGATCGCAGTTGGATCCAGGAAAAACAATCACGGCAACTGACATATCAGCTCACCAATTCAATATCGTAATTTTCGATAACGGTATTTGCCAATAATTTCTCGCATATTTGAGTCAATTTCTGGCGAGCCTTTTCGGTATCTGTCTCGGCCAATGATAGCTCGACAAGCTTGCCTTGCCGGACATCGTCGACGCCTGAAAAACCGAGCTGTCCGAGCGCGGCTTCGATGGCTTTTCCTTGCGGATCAAGAACACCGTTTTTGAGCGTGATGCGAATAACTGCTCTCATTTTTTCCTCAACTTACAAGTACCGGACCAGACTTACCGTCTCGGGGTCCTGTTGTTAAAACACCGAGACGGCGTGCAACTTCTTGATAGGCATCCATCAGCCCGCCGAGATCCTGACGGAAGCGATCCTTATCCATTTTGTCGTTGGACGCGACATCCCATAGGCGACACCCATCGGGGCTAATTTCATCGGCCAGCACAATGCGCATGGTTTCGCCTTCCCAAAGACGGCCAAACTCAAGTTTAAAATCGACCAATCGAATACCAATGGCGGCAAACATGCCACACATGAAATCGTTGATGCGCAGGGCCATCGACATGATTTCGTCGAGCTCTTGCGGACTAGCCCAGCCAAAGGCGGTGATGTGCTCTTCGCTGATCATCGGATCTCCGAGCTCATCATTCTTATAATAATACTCGACAATGCTGCGGGGCAGGTGGGTACCCTCATCGAGGCCGAGGCGCTTGACGATGGAGCCGGCTGCGATATTGCGAATGACAACCTCGACCGGAATAATTTCAACCTCGCGCACCAATTGCTCGCGCATGTTCAAGCTTCTGATGAAATGCGTTGGGATGCCAATTTCAGCGAGCTTTAAAAAAATATGCTCGGAAATTCGGTTGTTGAGAACCCCCTTGCCCTCGATGACATCATGCTTCGCATTGTTAAACGCGGTGGTGTCATCTTTAAAAAACTGAACCAACGTTCCCGGCTCGGGTCCTTCGTAGAGGATTTTAGCTTTACCTTCATATATGCGTCTGCGTTTAGACATGTTTCAATCCTTGACGTTTAGGCCGCGCCAAACACGCGGGCAAAAATACTGTCGACATGCTTAAAGTGGTAATCGAGGTTAAACAGGCTCTCGAGTTCGCTATCCGACAGGGTTACATCTTTGTCGGCCTTTAATAGGTCCAAGAAATTACCTTCGCCGCGCCAGACAGGCATAGCATTACGTTGCACCAGGCGATAAGCGTCCTCGCGGCTTATGCCGGCCTGCGTCAGCGCTAGCAACACGCGTTGTGAGTGAATGAGCCCACCCAAACGGTCGAGATTGGCTTGCATGTTCTCTGGATAAATCACCAGATTTGCCACTACATTGGTCAAACGCGCGAGCGCAAAATCAAGCGTTATCGTTGCGTCAGGCCCGATCATGCGCTCCACAGAGGAATGCGAAATATCGCGCTCATGCCACAACGCAACATTTTCCATGGCCGGTAGTGCCATGCCGCGCACGAGGCGCGCTAAGCCCGTCAGATTTTCTGTTAGCACCGGGTTACGCTTATGCGGCATGGCCGATGAGCCCTTCTGACCTTCGGAGAAATATTCTTCCGCCTCGAGCACTTCGGTGCGCTGCAAGTGGCGAATTTCCACCGCCAGACGCTCCACCGATGAGGCGATAACCCCCAGCGTGGCAAAAAACATCGCATGCCGATCGCGCGGGATCACTTGCGTCGAGACCGGTTCCACTGCCAAGTTCATGGCGGCCGCGACATGCGCTTCAACCGATGGGTCAATATTGGCGAATGTTCCGACCGCGCCAGAAATGGCACAGGTGGCAATATCGCGCCGCGCCGCTAAGAGGCGATCGCGATTGCGGTCAAATTCGGCATAGGCTTGCGCCAGCTTGAGGCCAAAGGTTGTCGGCTCGGCATGGATGCCATGCGAGCGGCCAATGGTCGGCGTCATCTTATGTTCAAAGGCGCGTTTTTTAATTGCGGCCAACAAATCATCCAGATCAGCCAATAAAATATCGGCGGCGCGGGTTAGCTGAACATTCAAACAGGTATCGAGCACATCGGAGGATGTCATGCCTTGGTGAACAAAGCGCGCCTCGGGTCCGACATGTTCAGCCAAGCTGGTCAAGAATGCGATGACATCATGTTTGACTTCGCGTTCGATTTCGTCGATCCGCGCGACGTCAAAGCCGCCACGCTCGCGTACTGCTGCGGCCGCGTCAGCCGGCACAATACCGAGCTCCACCATGGCATCCATTGCGTGCGTTTCAATGTCCAGCCAGATTGAAAAGCGGCTTTCGGGCTCCCAGATTGCAGTCATTTCTGGGCGGGCATAACGTGGAATCATGGGCTGCTCCTTACTGCTCCCGATGTACCCGATTTTCCGCGCTGATTAAAGCGGTGAGAGGCAGATTTAGGCGATTAACCCCATATTTTTGAAGCTAACCTCAGATTGTCGGCCAATAATGATATGATCGTGCAGTCGGATCGAAAACCCGCTGGCCAAATCCTGTATTTTGCGAGTCATGTCGATATCGGCGCGGCTAGGAGTGGGATCGCCACTAGGGTGATTATGCATCAAAACGAGGGCCGAGGCATTGAGTTGCAACGCCCGTTTGATAACTTCCCTTGGGTAGACGGGCGCATGATCAACGGTGCCTCGCCCCATTATCTCATCTGCGATGATTTGATTTTTTTTATCGAGAAATAGTACATGAAACTCTTCGATCGCTTTATCGGCGGTTTTTGCGCGGTAATATTCGATCAAGTGATCCCAAGAGCGCAACAGAGGCTTGTGCAAGATGCGGCTTTTGCCGACTTCGAGAGCAACGGCCTCGACAAGTTTGAGTTCAGTGATCATATTCTCGGTAATCCCTGGGACGTCGCGTAAGTCCTCAGCTGATGCCGAAAAAGTAAAGGATAGATCGCCAAACCGAGCCAGTAAGGCTTTGGCTAAGGGCTTAACGTCGCGGCGCGGTATAGCGCGGAACAAAATAAGCTCGAGGAGCTCGTAGTTTTGCAAGGCATGGCCACCGGCTTTTCGGAAGCGTTGCCGTAATCTTTGGCGGTGGCCGCGATAATGTTGATCAGGCTCTTTCATATTATTGTTGCCTGTAAAAAATTAGGTATTTTAACTCGGTTCGGCTCTGCGGTGAGGGGTATCTTGCCCGTCTAATGATTTGGTAAAAATTTCTGCACCCGTCGCGGTAATCCCAATAGAATGCTCATATTGGGCCGACAAGGTGCGATCACGGGTGACAGCAGTCCAACCGTCTTTCAGTATTTTGACGGCTGGTTTGCCTAAGTTTAGCATGGGTTCGATGGTGAAAAACATGCCTTCGCGTAGTTCCAGCCCTTCTCCAGCACGGCCGTAATGCAAAATATTGGGAGCATCGTGGAACACACGGCCTAAGCCATGGCCGCAAAAATCACGCACCACGGCGACCCTCTCGGTTTCGGCATAAGATTGGATGGCGGCGCCAATATCGCCGAGCCGCGCCCCCGGCCGTGCTACTTCGATGCCGCGCATCATGGCTTCATAAGTAATATCCATCAGCCGGCGCGATTTGATTGATATATCGCCAATGCCAAACATGCGGCTCGTGTCACCGTGCCAGCCATCGTAAATCAGGGTTACATCGACATTCATAATATCGCCTTCGCGCAGCAGACGGTCACCAGGAATGCCATGGCAGACAACATGGTTGATCGAGGTGCATATCGATTTTCTAAAGCCGCGATAATTCAGCGGTGCCGGTAACGCACCAAGATCACCAATAATTTCCATTGCTTTATCATCGAGGCTTTCGGTCGTCGCGCCGGGGACAACAAACTCGCACAAAAGATCGAGCGTGCGCGCGGCCATTCGCCCAACTTGGCGCATGCCATCGAACTCATCCTGAGAATGGAGTTTTATCTGGCCGGTATTGCGCCCCGGCATATCCTGAGCAACGATGTAATTCATAGCTCAGACTTAGCATGACCGCAAAAGGCTTGCTAGAGCGTAAAAATTGTCACTTGTCTTCGTCGCGCGGGCAACTAGATTGTCGCATGAACGAGGAGACAATTATGTCGGACAATAAAAAACAGTTCACGGCGGCGGTTTTGGTGATCGGCGATGAAATTCTATCGGGCCGAACCAAGGACAGCAATATTGCTCATATCGCCACGACGCTGGGTGAAATTGGTATTTCTGTAAAAGAAGCGCGAGTTGTAGCCGATGACCAGCAAGCTATTGTGGACGCGGTCAATGCTTTACGCACCACCTATGATTATGTTTTTACGACCGGCGGCATTGGCCCAACGCATGACGACATAACAGCGGATTGTATCGCTGCTGCATTCGATGTGAAGATTGGCCCCCATCCCGATGCGCGCCGTCGACTAGAGGCGCATTATGCCGCTTCGGAAGTCGAGTTTAATGCTGCTCGACAGCGTATGACACGCATTCCTGAGGGGGCCAGCCTGATTGATAATCCTGTTAGCGCGGCGCCAGGTTTTACGATCGGCAATGTCCACGTCATGGCGGGTATTCCGAAAATTATGCAGGCCATGCTCGACGGTCTGTTGCCACGGCTCGAAGGGGGGGAGCGCATTCAATCACTCACCATTACAGGCAATGTGCCCGAAGGCACTATCGCCGATAAAATGGAGGCCTTACAAGCCGCTTATAATGGTGTGTCGATCGGTTTATATCCCTATTATGCAGCGGGTCAAGCCGGCGTCAGTGTGGTGCTACGCGGTGTCGATGGCGCTGTTCTAGCCGAAATTGCGGGCGCCGTAGAAGCGCATATTCTGGCCATTGGCGGCGCACTTGTTGAACGGCCGCTGGGATGACGCGGCGAAAAAGACAATAATTCAAATCATTACAAAAATTTAATTTCCAAATACCGCGGCTTTCTGGCACTGTAATGAAGAAGTTTTTTTGAGGAGGAAGCTATGTCAAAAATTGTTAAATCATGCGCCGCATTGGTTGTTGCCGCCGTTATCGGTGTGCCAAATGTTTCGTTTGCGCTCGACTCGAGCTTTGAGGCAATGTCTCGCTCTGGCGATCACAAATTCTATGTCTGGTGCACAGGCAAAGATGACTACACAACGTCACAAAGCGGCGCCAATGCGCAGGAAGCCCAAGCTGCCGTGGCGTCAAAGGCAGGCAATAATTGCTGGCCAGTATGGCAAGGAGTGGACGGCTAAGGCTTTTGCTCCACATTAATGAAACGGCGGTCATGTGCCGCCGTTTTTTTTTGGGAGAAACGCGGCATGACAGATCGGCGTCCATATTTAGCGCGTGGCGTTGTTTTGCTCGCATTGTTACTGTCGGGGTGTAGTGTGAAAACGAACGATCCACTGCCAGAGCGGCCCTATCATCATACCGATAATGGCTTTCGTAATCCGCCCAATTCACCGCGGCGCGATAGCAACCTGTCGGTGCGTTTGAAGTTTTTTGCTAGCATTGTCTGGCAGCAAATCACGGGTCGTGATGATGTCTTGCCGGATGGTCATCAGCTCGGTGCTGACGAGGTAACGCGTCAGTTGCAACAAGCGGGCTCGAATAGTGTAACTTGGATCGGGCACGCGACGTTTCTGGTGAATTTGGGCGGCGTTAGAATTCTAACTGATCCGGTATTCTCGCGACGCGCTTCCCCGCTCTCATTTGCTGGCCCCAAACGTCTCTTTCCACCAGCTCTGCCACTCGATCAAATGCGCGATGTTGATATTATTGTGATTTCGCACGCTCATTACGATCATTTGGATGTGCAAACGCTACGTCATATTCCGAATAAATCATCGGTAACTGTGGTTGTACCTCTCGGGCTCGGAAAATATGCCGACGGGCTCGGTTTTGCGGCCGTACACGAGGTCGATTGGAATGATCGCATCACCGTGAAGGGTGTCGAAGTAACAGCTTATCCAGCCGTGCATTGGTCGAATCGTACGCCCTTCGACATTAATGAAACTCTGTGGATGTCTTATGCGCTGCACGGCAATGGCGTGACAGTATTCCACACCGGCGACACAGAGACCCATCCGACGGTTTTTAAGGATATTGGCGCCGATCTGAGGGCCCGGTATCAGGGCTGTGACCTTGGTTTGATGAGTATTGGCGCCTATGCGCCACGCCCGATGATGCAGGGTGCGCATATGGATCCCGAAGGGGGGGTGCAAGTTGGGCTAGATCTTGGCTGTCGCGCCATGGTGCCGATGCATTGGGGTACCTTTATTTTGTCATTGGAGCCGCTTGGCGAACCGCTTGAGAGGTTCCAACGCGCGGCTGGGAATAAAGCGCGGATTATGCGTATCGGAGAGACATTAACCATAGTCCCCGACGATAAGTCATGATATAAGCCGCGTCGTGGCCCCGTGGCGGAAGTGGTAGACGCAGCAGACTTAAAATCTGCGTCCGTTTGCGGAGTGCCGGTTCAAGTCCGGCCGGGGCCACCATTTCCCCCCCGTTTTCTTTAAAAGCGATTATCGACGCGTCGTTTCGATGAATTGGCGCGCCGCTCCGGCGGTTACTTCAGGGATTTCTTCCATTGCGAGGTGGCCGGCATTCTCATATATAATCAGCTGGCTATTTTGCAGCGCGTTATGCATGCGCTCGCCATATTTCGGTTTAATCAGGCTGTCTTTAAGACCCCAGAGTATGAGGCTCGGGGCCGTGATTTCGCCCAAACGGGGTTCAAGCGGGGCGCGTTGCGCATAGCCAGCAAATCTTACGGCGCTCGCTTCGCGAGACCCCACCATGCGTAATAGCTCCCAATATCGCGTCACCATTTTGTCGGTGACGAAATGATCGGGGTCCGCGACGATTTTCTCAATGCTACGTTTGATCATAAAGCGTGGCGTAATATAGGCAAGCAGCGCCCGACCAATCGTCGTTTGCGTAAACCGAAAAGCGCCGACAGGCGCATCATCGATATCGCGGCGCATGCCAGCTGCGGAAATCAAGATCAAGCCATCAATCCGGTCTGGGTGGTCAATCGCGAACTGGAGACTGACGGCGCCGCCCATGCTATTGCCGGCGAGGTAAGCGCGCTTAACCCCCAGTTGATCCATCAAAGCGGCGACGAAATTACTCATCTCTGCGACCGAGTAATTATTATTCGGTACTGGCCCCGTAAGACCATGGCCGGGGAGGTCCATCGAAACCAGACGATAATCTTTTCCCAAGAGAGCGACCCAAGGCTCCCAAGTGTTGAGGGATGCGTTGGAGCCGTGGATTAGGACCAAAGTAGGTCCGTTACGGTTGCCTTCGTCGCGATAATGCACCCGCGCGCCATTTTCCCACTCAACAAATTGCGAGTTTGGCCCGCTATAGCGGGCTTCCAAAGTGGCACGGTCAATGTCGGGCGTGATGACAATAAAGGCGAGAATGGCCACAATAGCAGTGATCACCGCGAGGACCAGCGATGCGCGGAGGAAAATTCTTTTCATAATTTTTGCTCTTTAAAGGTGGGTGACGGCGCCGGCCGGTTTGCTCGCCGATGTGCTCAGCTTATCCGAGTAACGATAGCGGGTTGAGCAATAAGGGCAAATGATTTCATCATCGCGGCCCATATCAAGATAGACATGCGGGTGATCATAGGGTGGCAAAGCGCCAATGCATTCGAACTCTTTCACGCCGATGGTGATTTCGTCAACGCCTGCATCATTGGCAAGCTTGGGTGTGAGCTTATCTGCCATAACTATCTCCTTAGCTGTTCGAGGTTGTACTCAAGCTCTCTTTGCAAAGCAAATGCTTTTGCCTAGCAACAGCCACAGCCACCGAGCGTGCGATCGCCTTCCTTGTGGTAGGCCAATTCAAGCGCTAAAGCAGATTTTTCGGCCGTCTCGTCGAACGATTGTTTCGCCGTCTGCCGCAAACTATGATCGGTCATGACATCTAGGGCTGTCATAGCCAATGCTTTGGCGCCATCGAGGACAGCTTGATCACCTCGCGCCGAGGCAGCATGGCGGGCAAATTCAGGATTATGGATCACGACATTAGGCGGCGCGCAGGCAATCATTGGGTGGATCGATGGCACGCGGTGACTGACATTCCCCATGTCGGTTGATCCAGCCCCCAAAACTTTTTCAACATTGAAAAACTCTCGTCCCAAAGCTTCAGCATTGGCCTTATAACGCTCGGCAATCGACCAACTATTTTTGATCTCGAGATAGTCGGCAAAAGACCATTCGATTTCGACTTGGCAGCCCGTGGCGATGGCGCCGCCCTCGAAGCAGGCGGTAACGCGTTTTTTTAGCGCCGCCAAATCGGTGCCATCAGCGGCGCGCACATAAAATGCACCACTGGCCCGATCGGGGACAATATTCGGCGCCAAGCCAGTTTCGGTGAAGATGCCATGAATGCGCTCGGAAGGTCGAATATGTTGCCGCAATTGCGCCAGTGACTGATAGGCCGTGACCAATGCGTCGAGCGCATTAATCCCTTCATGCGGCATGGCAGCGGCATGCGCCGCTTTGCCTGTATAGGTTACGCGCACTTCCGACACGGCGAGGCTCGGCATGGTGATCAAGTCAAACCCCGCGGGGTGCACCATCATCGCTGCGTCAAGCCCATCAAAAGCGCCCTGTTGCGCCATAATTTCTTTACCATTGCCGGTTTCTTCGGCGGGCGTTCCGAGGTAGCGAACACGCCCTGGTAATGCTGCCCCGAGGGCGGCGAGCGCAAGGCTGGCACCTAAGCCCGCCGTGGCGATAATATTATGGCCGCAGGCGTGGCCTATGCCCGGTAGGGCGTCATATTCTGACAGGATGCCGACTTCGGTATCGCCAGCGCCAAAACGGCTGATAAAGGCGGTCTCTAAACCACAAGCACTGCGTTCAACGTTTAAACCTGCTTGACTTACCATGTCTGTCAGTAGCGCATGCGCATGGTGCTCTTGAAAAGCGATCTCGGGATGGGCGTGAATATCATGGCTTGCGGCGATCAGCTGCGAGGCTTGTGCATCGATAAAACTGGCGACTTTGCGCTTAAGGTCATCAACCGTACTCATGAATTATCTCCAAGTTTGAAGGGCATACCCAGCAACATGCCGCCATCAACCACGAGCAACTGGCCCGTCACATGACCGCTTAATGGGTGGGCAAAGAACAAGATCGGGCCAGTTAAATCCTCGGGCCCTGCAACGTGGTTCGAGGGGGTCAGATTTCGCTGCGCCTCGGCGATGCGATTGAAATTGTCTTCACCAAACACATTGCGAAACCAGTCGGTGCCGACAAATCCAGGACACACAGCATTGACACGAATGCCGTCGCTGGCCAGGCTTCGCGCTAGACCTAGGGTCATGCTGTTCAAGCCACCTTTTGAGGCGACATAAGCAAGCGATGACCCCACCGCGCGAACACCTGCGATGGAGGAGACATTTACGATGGCCCCGCCGTTTTTTGCCATGTGGGGGCGTCCAGCTTTTGCCATTTCATAGGGCGCAACGACATTCAGAGCATAAATCTCATGAAAGTCTTCGGCCGACAGACCATCAAGATCGTCATGCGAGACAAACTTGGTGGTTCCAGCATTATTTACGATCACGTCAAGCCGCCCCCATTTCTCAATGGCGCTATTAACCAGTTTGCCGCAATTTTCGGGTTGCGCTAGGTCGGCTTTGACAATAATCGCTTCGCCGCCAGAGGCTATGCAATCGGAGGCAACTTGTTTTGCAGCCTCTTCATTATGGGCATAATTTACAACTACTTTGGCGCCGCCTGCAGCAAAGCCTTTGACGGCAGCCGCGCCAATACCAGCTGATGAGCCTGTGACGATCACTACTTTATCCGAAAAATCCAATGCCATAATTCAACTCATTGCCTCTATAATTAAATCTCGGTGCCTCTATCGACCTCGGAACGTGGGGGCGCGCCCTTCGGCAAAAGCGCGTAAACCTTCCTGATAATCATCACTTTCGAGGCAGCTAATAGCTGCTTTTACAATCTTATCTTGGTCGCCTCTGCGGCCCTCTTCAAGCGTAATCTTTGCCGCGCGCAGGCTTAAAGGTGCGTTACTACATATTTGGTCGACTTTATCGTTGAGCCCGGCCTCAAAGGCGTGCTTTTCGAAGACATGATTTACCAACTGCATGTGGTGGGCTTGCGTGGCCGAGTAACGTCCGGCTGAGAATAAGATATCACGGGCATTGCTGTCGCCGACAATTTCGGCGAGCCGATGAACCGCTTCGCTAGGATAGGCGAGGCCGAGACGGCCTGCGGGTATGGCAAAGACTGCGTCATCGCTACATAAGCGAATATCGCAAGACAGCGCCAAAGCTAGGCCGCCTCCTATGCAATACCCTTGGATTGCCGCTAGTGACGGTATCATGGTGTTGCGCAGCGCTGTAAAGGCGTTGACCGTGGCGCGGTCATAGGAAAAGCCATCGGCCCCCTTAAAATTAGTATCGAATTCGGAAATATCGGCACCCGCGACAAAGGCTTTTTCTCCCGCGCCGCGAACAATAATCAGACGGATATCTGATAAGGTCTCGATCTGCGCGACAATGTCAGGAAAGGCCTGCCAGGCGGCGAGGGTCATAATATTATGGCGCGCTTCATTGTTGATGACGATGGTTGCAACCCCGTCCGAGTGCGAGGCGTCGATCAGGGGACATGAAGATGCGATTGGCTTTGACGCTACAGCTGTTGATGACATTAGGGCGCCTCGAAGAATGCGATCAGATCCTTATAAGCGCGCGGGTCTTCAAACATGAACAGATGTCCGCCCTTGTAAAAGCTTAGTTGGGCGTTACCAATTTGCTTTTGCATTGCGCGCATGCTTTCGGGCTTGGCGATACCGTCGAAAAAACCACCTGCCAAAAAAACAGGGGCGGTAATGCGCTCGAGGCGATCCCAAGTATCGTGATCGGCACGGGCTAGAAGCTGGTTGCGTTTACCAATCGCGTAATTTTTCTCATCCGCATAAAGATCGCGATCATAGGCTTTTACCAGACGGTTAAAGTAGTCCTGGTTGCTGGCGATCCACTCGTCATTGATGCGATTATCCCCAATCATAATGGTTTTGCGAATGCGTTCCTCATCTGGCAAATCCATCAATTCGTGCAAGGGGTAGGAAGCGCCGCCACGTCCTCCAGGGGAGGTGCAAAACAGCGCTAACTTCTGAACATATTGAGGATATCGGATTGCCAATTCTTGCGCTACCATGCCGCCGAAAGACACCCCCCAAACTAAGCAGGGTCCAATATCGAGGGCTTCGATTAGAGCGGCTGCATCTTTGGCGTAATCAGCCATTGTGTAG
>CBFHZM010000016.1:0-30668 GCA_965660195.1 Alphaproteobacteria bacterium | reverse complement strand
TAGTTGGCAAATTTGTCGAGTTCTATGGTTCGGGCCTCATTAATCTGTCGCTAGAGGACCAAGCCACGATCGCCAATATGGCCCCTGAATATGGCGCCACCTGCGGCTTCTTCCCCGTCGATAAAGAAGCGCTGGCTTATTTGAAAGCAACCGGCCGGGCGAAGACCCGCGTCGCTCTGGTTGAGAAATACGCCAAAGCGCAGGGCATGTTCAGGACAAGTAGCTCTCCCGACCCCGTCTTCACCTCAACGCTGCAACTTGACCTCAGCGAAGTCAAACCATCGCTCGCAGGACCGAAACGCCCGCAAGACCGCGTCTTGTTGGAAAACATGCCCGCAAGCTTTGCTGACTCGCTGTCCGAACAAGGCGGTGATCTCGCCAAGCGCGTTGATGTTAAGGGTGAAAAATTTACTCTCGGCAATGGCGATGTTGTTATCGCGGCGATCACGTCATGCACCAACACCTCGAACCCGAGCGTGATGCTGGGTGCAGGCCTCGTGGCCCGCAATGCACTCGCTCGCGGGTTGAAAGTGAAGCCGTGGGTGAAAACATCGCTGGCACCTGGCTCACAAGTTGTGGCCGATTATCTGAAAAAAGCAGATTTGCAATCGTCGCTCGACAAACTCGGCTTTAATATTGTTGGCTATGGGTGCACGACCTGTATCGGTAACTCAGGGCCTTTGCCTGCATCCATCTCGCAAGCAATTAACGATAATAATCTCGTTGCTGCTTCGGTCCTGTCTGGTAACAGAAACTTCGAAGGACGCGTCAGTCCGGATGTGCGGGCCAATTATCTAGCTTCGCCGATGCTGGTTGTTGCCTACGCCTTGGCTGGCTCGGTCAATATTAATTTGGCTACTGATCCGCTCGGACAGGATAAGAAAGGCAACCCCGTCTACCTCAAAGATATCTGGCCAGATAGCAAGGAAATTTCGGAGACAATCCGCAAATGCGTCACGCCCGCCATGTTCCGCGAGCGCTACAAGGACGTCTTTAAAGGTGATAGCAACTGGCGTAAGATCAAGCCCGCGAAAGGCGAGACCTTTACTTGGAATAAATCATCGACCTATGTCCAAAAACCGACATTCTTCGAGGGTCTCAGCGCCACACCAAGCCCAGTTCGGCCGATCGAGAATGCCCGTATTCTAGCTTTGTTGGGCGACAGCATCACGACCGACCACATTTCACCGGCCGGCTCGATCAAAGCCTCTAGCCCTGCCGGACTATATTTGAAGAATAATAAGGTCGATATAGCCGACTTCAACTCCTATGGCGCCCGTCGTGGTAATCATGAAGTGATGATGCGTGGTACTTTTGCCAACATCCGGATCCGCAACCATATGGCGCCGGGCACGGAAGGCGGCGTAACCAAGCTGCAACCGTCGGGGCAAGAAATGTCAATCTACGACGCCGCCATGGAATATGCCAAACAAGATACCGCTTTGGTCGTCTTTGCCGGCAAAGAGTATGGTACTGGCTCGAGCCGCGACTGGGCGGCGAAAGGCACCCGCTTACTTGGTGTACGCGCCGTAGTTGCGGAAAGCTTTGAGCGTATTCACCGCTCCAATCTGGTCGGCATGGGTATCCTGCCCTTGCAGTTTACCGGCAATGAGAGCTGGGAGACCCTCAATCTCGACGGTACCGAAACGGTGACGATCGACGGTGTGGATGGCAAAATCAAACCGCGCCAGAGCGTCTCAGCAACCATCACGCGGGCCAATGGTCAAAGTCAGAAGGTTAAACTTTTGAGCCGGATCGATACGCAAGACGAAGTCGATTACTTCCTCAATGGAGGTATCTTACAATATGTTCTGCGGCAGCTGGCCAGCTAAGCGCAGAGCTTCTATTTAACGACTTGAGCGCCGCCCTTCGGGGCGGCGTTTTAGTTTTGCCGACCTTGCGCAGCGTTAAGAGGCGGCAGCAAAGCGTCCGCCGCGGTACCATCAAATTTATAAGCCCAAGCTTCGGCAGTGCTAAACTTGGCCCATAAATGACTGCCCGTTGAGACGACAGTGATCCGCGTGGTGTCGCCATTCTGCAGCTGCAAAGTCAAAATTTGACCAGCCGTAAAATCAATCAGTGCCGCGGGTGTCACATCCACCGGGCGCAACGTCGCCATAGCCGACAACATTGTTTGGGCCGCTGGCGCTTCGGCCGACAAAGCAACCATCTCGGCGGGACCAATCACGCGCGCAACCTGCGTCATATCAGGCAAAGGTAAAGCAGGGTCAATCCACGCCGCCACATCTTTATTACGCGGCAGGCGTCCACGGGCCAACCAGCTTTGATCCTGATCTATTTCGCGAATGTAAAAATTGCTTTGCGGCAAGCCGATTTGCTGGATCGCCTGCTTTTGTTCAACTTCGCTAGCTTCTGGCTTACCCAATAACACGCCAGCGACATCAGCGCCGCTTTGATCGCGTAAGCGGAAGCGGATCGCAGCACCGAGTTTCTCAGGCTCCGTCAAGCCAAGTCGAATATGCCATTTTGGCAACGCCGTGCGCGGTGCTAATTTTTCGATCGCAGCCAGGTTCAATAACAGCTCATTCACCAATTCTTGGTTGGCGCGATAATTTTGTCGCGACGGCACAACCCATTGCCCGTTTTGCCGTTCAAGCGTCACAGTCTGCGTACCCGAAATGCCAAGCCCAAAGGTCAGCTCAATGGTCGCGACTTGATCAAGACGGCTCGCCAAATTCGGCAACAGAACACCCAAAGCGCGGCGCTCATGGACAGACTTTTCTTGATAGATGGCATAAGCTAGAAGGCCGAGGCTGGTGACGGTTAGTGCCAATAGGACACCAAGAAGGCGGCGGCCAGTCATGATGGATCCACCATTCTAAAGCCTCCCGCTTTTTGGGTCGCGGCGCGACGGGCGCGGCGACGCAACATCAAGACGATGCTCACCAGAATAATCAACACTGGCATTAGCGCGATATTAATCCACCGCAGAACGAGGCCAAGCTGTTCAATTTCATGACGCAAATTGGCTTCGACTTTACGCAGAGCTTTACGGGCATCTTGTAATTCTTGCCGATAGCGGCGCGTGACGTTCTGCGCCTCTTTGCCCAAAGTTCCGCTCTTTTCTAACCGATCAAGTTCAGCCTGAGCGGCAGCAATACGGGCTTGCAAATTATTTTCCTCAGCGAGATATCGCTCCTCAGCAGCACGGCGTAAATCGGACACGCGCGTAAAAATTGGGTCTTGCCGTTCGCGGCCCCGCAGGCTGATCAGAGCGTCAGAGCCCATCATGTTCTCAACCGCATTGAGCAAAAACTTAGCATTATCGGCCATCGGCACCGCAAAACGCTGGCCAAGATAATTTTGTTCGGTCGTCCAGAAACGGTCATCAAAAAAGTCACTATCAGCAAAGAAAATAATATTAGCATCGCTGGTGAGCGCGACATGGGCTGGCCCCTCATAGGGAGTGGTCGGCGGGCCATTTGGGAAGGCCGAGTTAACCACACCGCTGACGCGGGCTGCCAGAACATGGTTTTGGCCATCGGCTACAAAATCGCGCAAAAGCTGATCGGGATCCGGCCCCGCCACAACAGGCGCGCGCGGCAAAAGCATAGCATCGGCCGAGCTGGTCACGAGTGGGGTGAAAGTCGTCGTCGCATCGACCCGCGGCTGCAAAATACCCGGCGAACCAATATTCAACAGATCGATATTGCTCAAGATTACGTCAGATCGATTAAACACGTCCGGCCCCAAACCCATCCACAACACATAATCAACCAACCGGCGGCGGGCATCCCGCCCGGTCTCGACGCGCTGCGCATATTGCCGATCAGCGAGGATCCGATCGGCTGGCATATCGACACCCCATTTGGCCATGAGCCGCGGTAAATTTGATTGTTCAGTCGCTCCCTGAAGCGGCGCGCCATTCGGTCCGGCGGTCAGGCTTACCTCGGAATAGGGGTCGATAAAAACAATTAAGCGGCCACCGCGCATGACGAACTGATCAACCGCATAGGCCTGATCATCGGTCAGCGGGCGCGGATGGGCGAGTAACAAAACATCAACTTTACTGGGGATCTTGCTCAAATTCGGCGCGAGGAATTCCACCTTAAAACGATCGACCAGTTCGCTATAAATTAGGAAGGGCTGCGACTGCCCCCGTAAGGCCAACATCAAACCGCCAGTTCCAGTATCAAGTGGCAGGTTCGACATGACACCCAAGACAGGTCGCTCGGGTGTGTTCAAATTATCGATCAGACGCACCAGATCATATTCAAGATAATCAGCCCGTTCTTGTGGGAAAATCGGGATCACTTGCGTGTCGTCGACCATATTCGTTCCAACAAGACCCAAATAGATCAACTCGCCCGTGGCCGTCGGTCGCCCGACCAAGCCCTGCATCACGGCGACATCCTCTTCCTCTGAATAGGGAGCTGGATCAATAATTGTCAGAGATAGTTTATCCGCCGAGGCCGCCACCAACTCATCCAACATATCACGCACGCGCTGTCCATGTTGACGCAACACGGGATAGTCTTGGCTCATGCCCTGCGAATAATAAAAAGTCAGCGATATCGGCTCGTCGATCGCTGCCAGAATTTCCCGACTACCCGCGCTCAGGGTAAACAACGCGTTTTGCGTCAGATCCAAACGCTCCTGACGAAACATCAGATTGCTCGCCATATTCACGCTGATAAACAGCATAATCAGCAGGCCAACGATCAGTGGCAGATGTGTTTTCTGGCGCACTTGCATCACGATCCCTCTGCCTTCTTCTCTTCGACAATTATAACTGTTGTGAACAAGGCTATAACTATCAAACTGGTGAAGAAAATAACGCCGCGCAAATCGATAACCCCGGCGGTGATCGTCTTGAAGTGCACCAAAAAGCTGAAGGACGCGATGCTATCGACCAATATATCCGGTAAAACAAATCGAAACGCGTCGAGCACCATCGGCAGGCCCGTCACGGTAAAGGCAAAACATACCAGCAAGGTTAAAATAAAAGCGATAATTTGATTGCGCGTGGTCGCCGACATGGCGCTCCCCAGCGCCAGATAACCACCGGCCATAAAAAAGCTACCAATATAACTGGCAAGAATGACGCCGTTATCGGGTGCGCCGAGATAGTTAACGCTGAGCCAAAGCGGGAAGGTCAAACTCAGAGCCAAGCCAGCAACGGCCCAAGCGGCAAGAAATTTTCCAGCAACAATCGCGACAAGCGGGATCGGCAAGGTCAGCAGTAGCTCTATCGAACCGCTGCGGCGTTCCTCGGCCCAAAGTCGCATCGACAAAGCCGGCAAGAAAAAGAGATAGATCCAGGGATGAAACATAAAAAAGGCCTGTAAATTGGCTTGCTCGGTTTCATACCAGCCAGCGATTGAAAATGTCGTGAGCCCCGTTGCCAACAGGAAAACCACGATAAAGACGGTCGCCAAGGGGCCAGAGAAATAGCTCATAAATTCGCGCCAGAAAATAGAAGAGAACTGCTTCATTCTGCCCGCCCCGTCAGCTCGCGAAAAACATCATCCAAGCGCCCCTGTTCTAGAGCTATGGTTTTCAAGCCAAACTCGGACTGATTTTGTAGTTTTCTTAATAAAGCTTCTGATTGACCTTGCTGTGGAAAGAGGGTCAAGCTGGTTTCCGTCCCCCGCACGATTTCTTCATGCGCCGACACCTCCGACCAAGATAGCAAGGTCGACACCAGCGCAGAGGCCGCGGCGGTTTCGAGCGTAACATTGATTGCGCCACTATAGCGTGAACGAGCTGCTAGCTCAGACGGACGACCGCTTGCCACCTCGCGGCCATGATCAATAATCAAGACGCGGCTACAAACGGCATCAACTTCTTCTAGAATATGGGTGGAAATAATGATCGCTTTTTCATCCGCCATATCAGCTATGGCGCGGCGCACGTGATGCTTCTGATTGGGATCGAGACCATCAGTCGGCTCATCCATAATTAGCACGGGCGGATCGTGTAAAATCGCTTGCGCCAAACCCACGCGTCGCCGATAGCCTTTTGATAGGGTTTCGATCGGCTGATCGAGCACCGCTTGTAATTCAGTGATCTCAATGGCCCGACCCAGCGCATGGATCCGCTCCGATCGCTCCAATAGTCTAATATTGGCAATAAAATCCAAAAACCCGCGCGGCGTCATCTCTGCCCAAGCCGGAGCTCCTTCGGGCAAATAGCCAATCAGGCGCTGGGCTGCACGCGGGTGCAGATTGACATCAACATCGCCAATCGAAATGGCGCCGGCATCAGGACGCAAAAAGCCAGTGATCATTTTCATGGTGGTGGATTTGCCGGCACCATTGGGCCCTAAGAACCCCAGCACCTCGCCCCGACCAACGGTAAATTCGAGGTCATCAACCGCCAAAAAGCTGCCAAATGTTTTACGAAGATGTGAAACCCGTATCATGAGACGGAGATTAATCAGCCAGACGAAAGACGCAAGACCAAAAGCAGCTGTGAAAGTTATGATTTGGGGGAGCCGAAGAGCAGAAACGTAAAGGCCCGATGCAGATAGGGGAGGAGGTGCGTGGTTTCTGCATCGGGCCAAACGCTAAACTGACTGCGTTACACTTCTTATATGGGGATAGCAATGCGACAATGAAAGGGCGGAAATAAGGCATTTTTGTGATTTTTTATAGCTGCGACGGCTTGTCATAGGTCAGTAATCGCGTCAGCATGAGTTATGAGCCGATCATCGCGGACGATCATTGCCAATGCCTATGAGGCCGAGAGAGCCGCGCAGGAGACGCGCGCGCACCAAATTATGTGGACGCGCCAAGAGCTTAGTGAAATCATGCGGGCCTATGGCCGCGCCGTTACCGATGGGCGATGGCGCGATTACGGCATATCAACCACCCAAGACCGGGCAATCTTTGCCGTTTTTCGTAAGTCGCAAGAAGCGCCTCTTTATCGTCTGGAGAAAATTCCTGCCCTCAGGCAAAAACAAGGCCAATATCAATTGATTGCATTTTCCGGTCAGATCTTGAAGCGTGGTCATGATTTAGTGGCCGTCCTCAAGGGGTTCGAAAGCCGTAAATTGAAGCGGATAAAATAAACCCCGGCGCGATGGCCGGGGTTTAGAAGAATTCAGGGAAATATCAACTATTCGCGATTGCCCAAGAATTGGAGCATGAAGACGAACATATTGATAAAGTCCAAATACAGCTGCAGAGCGCCAAAAATGGCTTTCTTATTGGCGACTTCGCTGGCATCACCCGCGTAATAAAGACGCTTTATGTTTTGCGTATCATAGGCGGTAAGACCAGCAAAAATCAGCACCCCAAGCACAGAGATTGTATAATGTAGCGCTGTACTGGCCATGAACATATTAACGATCGAAGCCAAAATCAGACCAAACACGCCCATGATCAAGAAGGAGCCCATGCCCGATAATTCACGCTTAGTCGTGTAGCCATAGATGCTCAGCGCACCGAATGAGGCAGCGGTGATCAAAAAAGTGCGTACGACGCTGACTTGCGTATAAGCGAGCAAGACATAAGACAGCGAAAAACCGACCAAACCGGCATAAAGCCAGAATGTCGCTTGCGCTGAGCTAGCTGACATTTTGTGCAAGCGCACGCTAAAAACCAGGACAACCACGAGCGGCGCAAAGACAACAGCCCAGATCAGGGGCGTTTGCGCCAATGATTGATAGATCCCCGACGCGGCACCAAAGTAGGCCGCCAAAGCCGTTATCAAAAGTCCACCGGACATATAGCCGTAGACTTTGTTCATGTGGGCACGCAGGCCCGCATCAATCGAGCGGCTCTGCGCCTCGCCAGCAACGTGTTGCGATGAAGAGCCAGAAGACCAATTATCAGACATATAAGCACTCCTTTCCAATTTGGATGCAGTTAAGATATTGCCATTCTTGCGGCGGATTACAAGGATAATCGGAAAATTATTCGCTGCGTAGTAATTGCACCGGCGAACGGTAAAGCTGGAACCATATAACGGCGCCGCTGAGCAGCAAGGTAAGCAAAAAAGCCCCAGCTAGGCTGGTAAAAATATGCCAGGGCAGCACCACAAAACTTGCGCGCATGGTTAAGGTCAAGATTGCCCAGCTCGCCACTGTCGATAAGCCGCCCGCAATCACCGCCGCAAGCGCGCTTAAAATCGCATATTCCGTTACAAAGACACGCAAAATCGTCGTTCGCCGGGCCCCCAGGGCGAGCAAAATAGCAGCATCTTTTAACCGCCCCTGACGACTACTGGCTAGCGCCCCGGCAAGAACAAATACCGATGCCAAGATCGTCACCACGCTTAAAAGCCATATTGCATTAGCGAATTGCGCCAACAGCTGCGTAACCGTCTCGATCGCATCTTTGACGCGGACCAATGTAATGTTAGAGAATTTGGCTGTCAGCATTCGAGAAAATTCTTGCTCCGCCTCTGCTGCCATCGCGATTGACGCCAACATGGTGTGTGGAGCTGCCTGTAGCGGCGCTGGCGAGAAAATTAGGGCAAAGGCAATTTGGCCAGAGCCATAGTCGACCTGACGAAAACTGGTGATTTCCGCCTCCAGCGCGCGGCCAAGAACATTAACCTTGATCCGATCGCCAAGCGCGAGGCCAAGACCCGCGGCAATACGTTGATCCATAGAAACTAAGGGCGGGCCAGTATAGTCTGCCGGCCACCATGTCCCCGACGTAATCTCTTCATCGGTCGGCGGCAGCGCGGCATAAGTTAAGCCGCGATCGCCGCGTAGAAACCAAGCAATGTCCGGACGCGGATTAATATTTTCGACGGCCTCGCCATTTAGCGCCAGTACCGAGCCACGAAGCATCGGCACCATTTGATAGTCGCGGAAATCACGCTGCGATGTCACAAAGGCGGCAAAATCCTCGCGTTGCGAGGGCTGAATATCGATGGCGAAAAAAGACGGTGCACGATCGGGAAAATCGCGCTGCAGCTGGCTCGAAAAATTTCCCTCGATTTGTGCTAAGGTTGCGATCAAGGTCACCGCCAGCCCGACTGAAAGAACGACTGATTGCACCACTGCGCCCGGCCGCGTCATATTGCGCCAGGCCAGCCGCCAGCCAAAACCACCGCCCCGCCCCATGCGTTGCGCCAAAAGACTGATAGCCCACGCCGTTAAGCGCAGCAGGCCATAGCTCGCGGCCAAAGCAATGATAAAGTAAAGCGTAATGTCAGCGCGCTCCGATATCGCGAAGGACAAAGCGATAATGATCAAGAAGCAGCTCAAAATCGCTACGCGGTAAGCCGCCTGCATTGGCGGTTGCGCCTCCTCGACGGCGCCACGGAACAAGGCGGCGGGGCTAAGCTGCGCCGCGAGACCGAGTGGCCCGAGGGTGAAGCCGACAGCCGTCGCCAAGCCAAACAGTGTTGCTGCCCCAAGGCTCGGCAGATGCGGACGAATAGTGAGGGGAATATCAAGCACCGCCTGCAAGTAGGGCTGCGCGGTCTGCAACGCCAAGATAGCAAAACCCAAGCCGGCGATAATCGCAATGCAGGCGAGAAGCAAAATTTGATTGAGGTAAATGCGTCCTACTAACGCCTGTCGCGCTCCGAGCGCTTTATAGATGGCGAGCGTTTTACGTTTTTGTGATAGATACGCCGCGATCGCATTACCAACCCCGATGCCACCGATCGCCAGTGCTGTTAGCCCAACGAGCGTCAAAAACAGCCCCACGCGTTCGACCGTCCGCCGCACTGCTGGCGAAGCGTCTCGCCGGTCGCGCAGGCGCCAGCCCGCCAGCGGAAAATTATTATCGAGCGCCGTACGTAACTGATCGAGCTGTGCCGCATCTCTTTGGACGAGCTTCAAGCGATAATGATGACTGATCACGGCGCCAGGTTGGTTAAGACCACTGGCCATCAGGGTTGCGTGCGACACCATCAGACGCGGACCAAGCGCAAAACCGCCCGCCAGGCGATCCGGTTCACGGGCGATCAAGGCTACCAGCTTCACTTTGATTTCACCGAGTTTAATCTCGTCTCCCAGCGCCACGCCCAGCTGATCAAGTAAGCCTGGCTCGATAAAAGCCGCATAGCGGGGCTCAAATAGAGGCGCCATGCCAGCATTCGCCTGCAATTCTAAAGTGCCGGCCAGGGGGTAGGCTTGATCTATCGCTTTGGCTTCGACCAGTAAGCTTTGCTCGGTTTCGAGATTTTGCACCATCACCCGCATCGTCGCGACATGCGATAGCTCGCCCTGCGCCGCTAGAAACGACCGCTCTGCCGTACCTAGCTCGCGATGCACCAAACGCACATCTATATCGCCGCCGAGTATTTCCTGACCACGCTGCGCTAGCCCCGCCACCAACGATCCTGAGAGATTGCCAATACTAGCGATTGTCCCAACGCCAAGAAACAAGCAAGCGAGAAAAATATAGAAACCACGAAAGCCCGCGCGTAATTCACGCAAAGCGAGACGAAAACTTAGCGGCAAATAGGCAAGACCCCAGCTCATTTTTGTTCCGTTATGAGCCCATCATGCATATGCAAGACCCGCTGACAGCGCGCCGCGAGGGCCTCGTCGTGAGTGATCAAAAATAAGGTGGTGCCATGTTTTTGCGTTAAAGAGAACAAGAGATCTATAACAAGTTGACCCGTCGCCTGATCGAGATTGCCGGTTGGCTCATCGGCCAGCATCAAGGCAGGCTGACTGACCAAAGCGCGGGCTAAGGCAACGCGTTGCTGCTCGCCGCCAGAGAGCTGCGCGGGATAGTGGTCACCGCGCGCCGCCAGCCCAACGTCGCACAAAAAACTTTGCGCCTTGGCAAAGGCCTCGGGGTCTTCGGCCAGCTCAAGCGGAAGCGCAATATTTTCGAGCGCGGTCATAGAGGGCACGAGATGAAAAGACTGGAAGACAATGCCTAGGTGATCGCGGCGGAAATCGGCCATACCATCAGCCGTCATGGCATGCAATTTCTGCCCGGCCACCTCAACGCGCCCGGCGCTGGCCTGTTCCATACCGGCGAGGATCATCATCAAGGTCGATTTTCCCGCCCCCGATGGCCCAACCAAACCAACCTGCTCGGCCGCATTGATTGTTAAATCAATGCCACGCAGAATATGCACGGGGCCCGCGCGGCTAGCTAATTTTACGTGCACATCCGACAAGCTCACTATCGGGTCGCGTTTTGTGGTAGACTTTCGCAAGGGGGCGCCCTTTTGGTTTTAGATTATGCGCTCTATTGCTAGATCGCGAGACAAGCCGCGAGGGCTGATGTACTCTATTTAGGTATTATACGAGTTGTTTCAATGAATCTGTCTGAAATATCATGTTTTAGAAAACCCAATTCTTTTTTCGGTGACCCGAGCGTGATGCTATGGGCATTTTTGGCGATATGGCTGCTGCTGGCGCCGCCCGCCTTGGCGCGGAGCATTAGCCTCGTCGCCCTCGGCGATAGCCTGACAGCTGGCTATGGCTTGGCGCAGGGTGACGGTTTTGTACCGCGCCTGACGACCAAATTAAAAGCGCAAGGCCTCGATATTGAAATTGCAAATGCTGGCGTATCGGGAGATACGACGTCTGGCGCTTTAAGCCGACTGGAATGGTCGGTGCCGCCCGAAGCCGACGGTGTGATTTTGGCGCTCGGTGGCAATGACGCTTTACGCGCCATAGACCCTTCGGTAACCGCGCGAAACCTCGAGACCTTAATCGAAAAAATTCAGGCCCGGGGGCAGGCTATCTTTTTCATTGGTATGCGCGCGCCGCCCAATCTTGGTGCCGACTATACGCGCGCTTTTGACGCGATCTATCCCGATCTAGCACGGCGATATGGACTTGCCTATTATCCCTTTTTTCTGGAAGGTGTTGCAGGAGACATTGAGTTAAATCAGTCGGACGGCATTCACCCGAATGCTGCGGGCGTTGACTTCATAACGGATCGCTTAACGCCCTCCATGACAGGTTTTATAGAGCAGTTGGCGCGCTAAAGCGTTAAACACGGGGAGGATGAGCGTGGATTACCGTAAACTTGGTCACACCGATATTAATGTGAGTGCTATCTGCCTCGGCACGATGACTTGGGGCAAGCAGAACACCGAAGCCGAAGGCCATGAACAAATGGATTATGCCGTCGAGCAAGGCATAAATTTTTTCGATACGGCTGAGCTTTACCCCATTCCCCCAGAAGCCGAGACGCAAGGTGGAACAGAAACCATTATCGGCACTTGGTTTAAGAAACGTGGCAAGAGGGACGACATTATTCTTGCCACCAAGGTGGCTGGCCGTTCGCCCATGCCTTGGTTTCGCGACGATGGATCAACGACTGAGCTTAACCGAGCGCAAATGTTAGAAGCGGTCGACAAAAGCCTGGCGCGGTTACAAACCGATTATATTGATCTTTATCAACTACATTGGCCCGATCGCCCTGTACAACTTTTCGGCGGCCTCAATTATCGCCATATGAGCGATGAGCTTAATCGCATTGAAGACATTCTCGGAGTTTTAGCTGAAATCCAAAAAACAGGAAAAATTCGGCACTTTGGGGTATCGAACGAGACCGCTTGGGGCATCATGAAGTTTTTACACTATGCCGAAGTCGACAAATCACTGCCGCGTGTTGTCTCGGTTCAAAATGCCTATAACCTCTTGAACCGGGTTTTCGAGGTCGAAAGCTCCGAGATTTTTTATCGCGAAGGTGTTGGACTATTAGCTTATTCGCCACTGGCGCAAGGCTTCTTGAGCGGCAAATATCAAAAAGGCGCGCGGCCTGAAGGCTCACGTAAATTCCTATTTGATCGCTTGCAACGCTATGAAACCCCTGGCGCTGAGGAAGCGATTGATAGCTATCTCGACCTCGCAAAGAAATATGGCCTCGACCCATCGCAAATGGCCGTGCAGTTCGTAACGCAGCAAGCTTTCGTCACCTCGAATATTATTGGAGCAACAACGATGGAGCAGTTAAAGCTCGCTATCGGCAGCTACAACATTGAATTTCCCGAGGAGCTGAGTAAAGAAATTGACGCCCTGCACTTGCGGGCCTCTAATTTGTGCCCGTGATTGCGACAGAGGAGCTAAGACGATGCGTAAAAAATTAACCCCAAGCCAATTGAAAGTCGCCCTCTCGAAATGTGCCGGATGGCGTATGCAAGGCAAAACAGGGATGACTAAGCGCTTTGTTTTCGCAGATTTTAACGCCGCTTTTGCGTGGATGACGCGGGTGGCCATGTTGGCCGAGAAAATGGATCATCACCCCGAATGGTCGAATGTTTATAAAACGGTCCATGTCACGTTAACGACGCATGATGTCGGTGGGGTTAGCGAGCTCGATATTAAAATGGCACGCTTTATGAACCAGACAGCTGGACGCGCCGGACGCATTTAATTAGGCAAAAAAACACCCCTCCGAAGAGAGGTATTTTAAAAGCCTGTAACACGCTCTTAGCGCGGGGCCATCCGAATGGCGCCATCAAGGCGAACATCTTCGCCATTGAAATAACTTACCTCGCACATCGTGCAAGCAAGTTTAGCATATTCTTGCGGCAGACCGAGGCGCGGCGGATAAGGCACCATAGCCCCCAGCGCTTGGCGTACATTTTCAGGCGCTCCTGCGAGGAGCGGCGTATCGAAAATGCCTGGCAAAATGGTGTTTACGCGGATACCTTCACGCGACAAGTCGCGTGCGATCGGCAAGGTCATACCGACAACGCCAGCTTTAGACGCCGAATAGGCAGCCTGACCAATTTGACCATCTTCGGCAGCAACAGACGCGGTATTGACGATTGCACCGCGGTCACCACAAGACAGTGGGTCCAAAGTCATCATGCCCGCGGCTGACTTTGCGATACAGCGGAAGGTGCCAACGAGATTGATTTGGATGATCAAATTAAATTTATCGAGCGGGAAATGATCGACATTGCCGCTTTCCTTGTCGCGCGATGCAGTCTTAATCGCGTTACCTGTGCCTGCGCAATTCACCAAGATGCGCTCTTGGCCTAGAGCGGCGCGAATTTTTGCAAAACCTGCATCTACGTCTTCATCAGAAGTCACATTGACTTTCGCAAAAGCGCCGCCAACTTCTTTAGCAACAGCCTCGCCTTTTTCCTCGTTCAGATCAAAAATGCCGCATTTCACGCCTTTTTCAGCACGCATGCGAACCGTTGCTTCTCCTAGACCGGAAGCGCCGCCAGTGACAATAGCGGTAATATTGGAATCCAGTTTCATCGCAGTCTCCTTCTCTCAGTTGGTGGACTTTATCACTTTCCCTTATATTGAAAAGCCCCAAATAACTGCGTCATCTTAACCAAAAATCACGGCGTCGGCGGCGTTCCGCGGCCTAATTTGGCTTCCCGACGTACGATATAAATTGTCGACGCAGCAATAATAAAGGCCCCAAACCAAGATACCAGGTCGGGAAATTGATCAAAAAAGATCAGGCCCGCAATCGCCGCAAGAATAAGGCGTGTGTAGTCCAACGGCGCGATGGCGCTGGCCTCACCAATCGCATAAGCGCGGATAAAGCAATTATGGGCCGCGGCCGCCAAGCTCCCCATGCACAGCAGCAACAATAACTCATAGCCCGTTGGTTGCACCCAAACAAAATAAGCTGGTACTGCCGAGACAACGGTGCCGACTATGCCAGTATAAAACATTAAGGTCACAGGCTTGTCATAGCGCGACGCTAAACGAACCAGGACCGTGGCAAAACCAACAAAAAAAGCATGCCCCAATGCTGCTGCCGAACCAATAGATAGGCTAAAGGCATCGCCGCCTGGACGTAGCATAATCAGCACGCCAACAAAGCCGATCAGAACAGCCATCCAGCGCCGCAGCCCGATCGTCTCCGACAAAATCAATGCCGCTAGCGGGACGACAAAAAGGGTGCGAGCAAAACTTATGGCCTGTGCATCGGCCAGCGGTAAATGAACGACGGCGTAAAATCCCAAAATGGTCGCCAAGGTCCCCATAACACCGCGGCCGATTTGCAAGAGCGGCACACTGGTGTGCACACCACCCGCGGCGCGCCCAGCCCGAATGAGAAATGGCGAGATGACAATCAAGGAAATAGACAATCGGAAAAAAGCAATTTGAAACGGGCTTAGCCGGTCTCCCAGCGTTTTAACGAGCACCATGGAGGCGGTGAACAGGATCGCCGAGGCGAGCAACCAAAGCGCCGCCCTAAAGTTATCGCCGCTAGCTTGCTGCGCGCCGACGCCCGCCGTTTGCATGTGGCTCTACTTCCCTGTTGTCAGAATAACTTTACCGGTTACCCGACGTTGCGCCATATCATTCAAAGCATCAGCCGCCTGCTCAAGCGGATAGCGTGCCGAAATATGCGGGCGCACCTGTCCAGCTTTATACATCGCCATAATCTCAAGCAAATTTTGTTGGTTACGGGCTGGATCACGCAAGGTAAAGGCGCCCCAAAATACGCCGACAATTTGACAGCTTTTTAACAAGGCGAGATTGAGCGGAATAGCAGGTATGTCGCCAGCGGCAAAGCCGATAACCAAATACCGGCCTTCCCATGCAATAGCACGCAAGGCGGGTTCGGCGTAGCTGGCGCCGACCGGGTCGTAAATCACATCAACACCGTCTTGACCAGCAAGCTCTTTAATTTGATCAGAAAAAGCGCGTTGCTGGTCACGATCGAGCGTGCCTGAGGGATATAGCAAAGTCTCGTCGGCGCCATGTTGACGACAAATGTCGAGCTTTTCCTGCGTTGACGCCGCGGCAATGACCTTGGCGCCCATCGCTTTACCAAGTTCGACAGCCGCCAAACCAACGCCGCCAGCCGCACCCATAACGAGCAAGGTCTCGCCTGCTTTTAGATGCGCGCGATCCTTCAGTGCATAATGCGACGTTCCATAGGTCAAGACGATGGCCGAGGCAGTCTCGAGATCCATTTCGTCGGGCACAGGGATACAACTGCGCTCGGGCAAAGCTAGCTCTTCAACATAGCCACCATGGCCACACGAACCAATCACACGATCACCAACTTTCAGATTTTGCACGCCCTCGCCGACGGCGCGGACAATGCCTGCAACTTCACCGCCTGGTGAAAACGGAAGCGGCGGTTTCATTTGATACTTATTTTGAATGATAAGAACATCTGGGAAATTCACGGCGGCCGCATGAACATCAATCACCACCTGGCCTTTGCCCGCCTCAGGCGAGGGTACATCCTCGATCACAAGTTTCTCTGGTGGTCCAAATTCTTTGCACAAGACAGCGCGCATGCTTCCCTCCTATTTGCTATAACTGCGTTACTATCCTAGCTTATCGCAGAATGTACAAGAGGCGTTTTGCCTCGCCGGGAGACGCGGTATGAGAGGTTATTTCGGGATTGGCATTGAAGGTGCCAGCAAGCCGATGAATATGGGTAATTTGGTGCGTTCGGCGCATGCATTTGGCGCGAGCTTTGTGTTTACTGTCGCGGCGCATTATCGCGTGCGCGAACAAAAATCAGACACGTCGAAAACCCAAAGCTCGGTGCCTTGGTATGATTGGGAAAATTGTGATGCAATTTTATTACCGAAAGGCTGTCAAATGGTCGGCATTGAGCTTGTCGATGATGCGATCGACCTACCAAGTTTTAAACATCCCCGGCAAGCTGCCTATATTCTGGGCCCCGAGCGCGGTAGCCTGTCACCCGAATTACTCTCCCGGTGCCACCATGTAATCCGCATTCCAACAAAATTTTGCGTCAATGTGCAAATTGCGGGGGCCATCGTGATGTATGATCGCTTAATCAGTAAAACGCCTTTTGCCGATAGGCCGGTGATGCCTGGTGGGCCTAAACAACCGCAAGGCAAACGCCTGAGAAGCTAACCCTAGTCGCCAAACGGCGTTTGTAAAGCCTCGCGCAAGCGTCCAAAAGCTAGGCGCAAACGCGATTTTACGGTGCCTAGGGGTAGCGAGAGTTTTTCGGCGATTTGGCTATGCGACCAATCATTGAAAAAAGCCATGTGCACAAGCTCGGCTTGCTCATCGGGTAACCTTTGCATAGCGGCACGGACATGTATTTCGCGTTCCGTGGCCTCGATTTCAGCATCGGGTTGCGCGGGATCATCGCCGACAAGAGCCGGGTCTTGCAAGTCAACTTCGGTGAAAACATGCCGCCGCAACACATCAATCCGGCGGTTACGGGCTATGGTAAAAATCCAAGTCGCCGGCGTCGCCCGTCTGGAATTATAGAGATGTGCCTTGCGCCAAACCGTCAGCATCACATCTTGAACAATTTCTTCGGCCTGCGCTTCTGCGCTGCCAAGGCGTATCAAAAAGCCTTTCAGCCGCGGTGCAAAATAGCGAAACAAATCGGCAAAAGCCGACTTACTTCGCTCTTTGGCGATCTGATCAATTAGAGCCGCTAGATGCTTTGTTGCTTCGCTATTGGCAACTTTATCGCTACGCGCGGGTCCAGACAGCTGACCAACGTCAGACATGAACCTACAATCCCTCAATATACGCACTACAAAAAATAGGCGGGCCGCTTCCCCAAGCGCCAACATTGAGTAAACGTCAAATGCAAGTGATTTGCAAGAACAATAGGTGTCTAGCGTTTTTTGCAATCGCAGGTTATGGTGCGTCCATGATCGTAAATAATCGAAAAAGCGCAGAAACTTCAGTCGCATGCTGGATACGTAAGGTAATCTTTTGCAGCTTCGGCCTGGGGATAATTTTTATGCTACTGCCGACCCCGGGGCTGACGGCGGACATGAAACGTCTTGGGAAATTCCAATATTGGGAAGCTTATACCGAAGGCGCCAATGAGACCTTACAATGCTTCATCATCTCAACGCCGCAGCGCAAACAGCCACGTAGCGCCAAACGGGGTGAGATATTTTTCACTATCAGCCACCGCCCTTCGGCTGGAACTTTCAACGAGCCCGCGATACGGGTCGGCTATCCGATGACCGATAAGGTCATGCCAAATGCCGAAATTGATGGCATGAAATTCCGTTTCTTCTCAGGAACCCATGCCAAGTCGGAGGCCGAGGAATGGAGTTGGCTGGCCGATATAGAACAAGCCGAGGCGTTGATCGCACAACTCAAAGCCGGAAGCTTGATGGTCTATTCAGGCCAATCCAAGCGCGGCACCGCCACGCGTGACAGCTACTCGCTAATGGGCTTTACCCGCGCCCTCGAAACAATAGATAAGGCCTGCCCGCGTGACGCAAACTGATATGAAACCAAGTCTATGCGGCCTTGACCGAAAGCAATTGCAAGATGCGCTCGCCGCCAGCGGTGTGCCTGAAAAGCAAATGAAAATGCGAACGCAACAAATCTGGAGTTGGGTTTATGGCCGCGGGGCTCAGAGCTTCGACGACATGAGTGATGTCGCGCGCCCGCTGCGTGAGGCTTTGGCCAGCCAATATTCACTTGCCCGACTAAACGTCAGCCAAGAGCAACTGTCCTCCGACGGTACCCGTAAATGGCTGTTCAAGTTGCATGATGGCCACGAAATCGAAACCGTATACATCCCTGAGCCGGGCCGCGGCACCTTGTGTATATCGTCGCAAGTCGGCTGCACTTTGACCTGCCGATTTTGCCATACCGGCACGCAGCGCTTGGTACGCAACCTGACGGCTGCAGAAATTATTGGCCAATTGATCACGGCCCGTGATGCCATTGATGACTGGGTCAAAGGACCGCGCAACGCACCCAATCGGCGGATCACGAATATTGTGATGATGGGGATGGGCGAGCCACTTTATAACACGGAAGAAGTTTTCTCGGCCCTGCGCGTAATCAGCGATGGCGACGGGCTTGCCTTATCGAAGCGCCGCATCACGCTATCGACATCGGGCGTAGTGCCAGAGATACCACGCTGTGGTGCCGAGACAGGCGTTATGCTCGCGATTTCCTTGCATGCGGTGCGCGATGAGTTACGCAATGAATTGGTGCCGTTAAACAAAAAATATCCGATTGCGGAATTATTAGACGCCTGCCGGGCCTATCCAGGTCTGTCCAATGCACGCCGAATTACCTTTGAATATGTCATGCTCAAAGGCGTCAATGATAGTCCGGCGGATGCCCGCGAATTGGTCCGCTTACTCGCTGGGATTCCAGCCAAAATCAACCTCATTCCGTTCAACCCGTGGCCCGATGCGCCCTACGCCTGCTCCGATGGCAACGCCATCGAAGTTTTTGCCGATATTGTCAATCGCGCGGGCTATGCCAGCCCCGTGCGCACGCCGCGGGGGCGCGATATCATGGCGGCCTGCGGCCAGCTCAAAAGCACGAGCACGAAACAATCGGCGGGCGAACAGTTTCGCGCCGCGCAAGTTGCAAAAAAACTTCATCGCCCGATTGCATAAATAGCGGTCTTGCCTATGATGCGCGGGCGCTCCAAACTGGTTCAGTCAAAGCGCATCGGCGCAAAGATAAAACGAAGTGAGGCAAGTCATGGGGGATATCAATAAAGTAGTTCTCGCCTATTCCGGCGGGCTCGATACGTCCATAATTTTGAAATGGTTGCAGACCGAATATAAGTGTGAGGTGGTCACCTTTACCGCTGACCTTGGTCAAGGCGAGGAGCTGGAGCCCGCCCGCGCCAAAGCCGAAATGCTCGGCATTAAAGAGATTTTTATTGAAGACCTGCGAGAAGAGTTTGTTCGCGATTATGTCTTTCCCATGTTCCGTGCCAATGCGCTTTATGAAGGCGTTTACTTGCTCGGCACCTCGATCGCACGACCTTTAATAGCCAAACGCCAAATTGAAATCGCCGCTGCGACGGGCGCTGACGCGGTGTGCCATGGCGCCACTGGCAAGGGTAACGACCAAGTTCGCTTCGAACTTGGTTATTATGCGCTCAACCCCGACATCAAGGTTATCGCCCCCTGGCGCGAATGGGATCTTACCTCACGACAAAAGCTAATTGAATTTGCCGAGAGAAACCAAATTCCGATTCCACGCGATAAACGTGGCGAGGCACCTTTTTCTGTCGATGCCAATTTGCTGCATACCTCCTCGGAAGGCAAAGCGCTGGAAGACCCAGCCTCGCCGTGCCCAGAATTTGTTTATCAGCGAACAGTCTCGCCAGAGGATGCGCCCGACACGCCAACCGAGATCGATATCGAATTTAAAGGCGGCGATGCGGTCGGCATAAATGGTGAAGCCATGAGCCCCGCCACGCTTTTGACGCGCTTAAACGAGCTCGGAGGCGCCAATGGGATTGGCCGCCTTGATCTTGTCGAAAATCGATTTGTCGGCATGAAATCTCGCGGCGTATACGAAACGCCGGGCGGCACCATTCTCCTGGCGGCTCACCGCGGGATTGAAAGTATTACCCTCGACCGCGGCGCCGCGCACCTCAAGGACGATATCATGCCGCGCTATGCCGAGTTGATCTATAATGGCTTCTGGTTCTCACCCGAGCGCGAGATGCTACAAGCGCTGATCGATAAGAGCCAACAACATGTCAGTGGTACGGTGACGGTTAAATTATATAAAGGCCAAGCTACGGTGGTTTCGCGGCGCTCGCCTAACTCGCTCTATTCTATGGAGCACGTGACCTTCGAAGAAGATAGTGTCTATGACCAACGCGACGCGGCTGGCTTTATCAAGTTGAATGCACTGCGACTACGGCTTCTCGGCCGCCGCAACGGTTGACCCCGCATTGCGCCTAAAATGCGCTAAGATTTCGATATGTGGCGTATGCGGAAAGAGGTCGAGCGGCTGAATTTCGGCCGCGGCATAGCCTGCTTGTGAGAGGTGATCAACATCGCGCGCGAAACTATCGGCATCACAGGATACGTAAAAAATATGCTGCACGCTCGGCAAAAGCGCTAAGCAGTCGGGTAACAAAGCAAAGCCCTGACGGGGTGGATCCAGCACCAAACAAGTCGGGTGCGGTCGGATCTGTCGCAAGCATGTCACCAAGGCAGTTGGCTTAGCAAGATCCGCAATCACAGCCGTGACCCGCGGCAGTTTTTTCTCCCGCAGGGCGGCCACCGCCTCGCCCACCGCCTCAACCGCGGTGATTTTTGCTGCCTCTGGCGCCATCACCTCGGTCAGATTTCCGCTACCGCAGAACAACTCAACAATATGGGGCCGGCGCAGTTGCGCAATATGGGCCGCCAACCAGCGACGCATTTTTTTATTCTGGGCATCATTACCTTGCTGGAACGGCCGCCGTTGATTCACAGAGACGGTTTGTGCCGAAACGCCATGATCAATATCAAGCGTTGTCAATGTTTCACGCTGCCAATCGCGGCGGGGCAGGCTTTTTTGTAATTGGGCGAGCGTACGGGCATTTTTAGCGGTCAAAATTGGGCAAGCCTCAATCGGTACCAAGCCATGCGTGAAACGATTCACATAGCCAAGTCGTGTCCCATCGGTTTTTAATTGAGCTCGATTGCGATAGCCGCTTTGATCGGGCGCCGGCCAAATCTCACGCAAGGTCGCGGAGCTAGCGGGCAAAAGCGATTGCAGCCGCGACTGCTTAGCGGCAACTTGCGTTGCATAATCAATGCCCTGCCAAATACACCCCGTGCAATGCGTTTCCCCATGTCCGTGATGTGGGCAAAAAGCTTCGCCCCGAGCGCTGTGCTGCGTTTCGTGCGCTTCGCAAGACGCTAGTGCATAATTTTGTTGAACCGCGTGAACACGACACTGCCCCGTCTCTCCCGGCCATAAGCCAGCGACAAAAGTCACCAGCCCCGAGGGGTGGCGAACCACACCAAAGCCATCGGCATTGAGATCGGTGGCTTGCGCCGTAAAGACGTCCCCAGGCTTAACCATTACAGCAGCGGATCGGCAAGCCCCGCCTGCCGACACGCGGCGACGACGGTATTACGCAACAAGCATGCAATGGTCATCGGCCCGACGCCCCCCGGCACCGGCGTTATCTGCCCTGCGACCGCCTGTGCCGAAGCAAAATCAACATCACCAACCAACTTGGTTTTACCCGTGGCGGTATCATCAATGCGGTTAATACCAACGTCTATCACTGTAGCGCCTGGCTTTATCCAGTCACCCGCAATCATGTGCGGGCGGCCAACCGCCGCCACCAAAACATCGGCACTACGGCAAATCGCTGGCAGATCGCGACTGCGCGAATGCGCCACCGTCACCGTCGCATGCGCCCCGAGAAATAGTTGCGCCGCTGGCTTGCCGACCAGATTAGACCGCCCTACGACCACCACATGTTTTCCTGACAGGTCGCCCAGTGTGCGCTGCGCTAAGATTAAGCTGCCCATGGGCGTGCAGGGTACCAAGCCCGCAATACCGCTCGCCAGCCGCCCTGCATTAATCGGGTGCAGTCCGTCGACATCCTTATCCGGATCAATATGCTCGATGACATCCTGTTGCGAAATCTGCTCCGGAACAGGGAATTGCACCAAAATACCGTGAACCGCAGGGTCATGATTAAGCGCCGACACCAGTGCCAATAAATCGGCCTGCGATGTATCTGCTGGCAGGCGGTGCTCGAAGCTGGCCATCCCCGCCTCATGGGTTGCGACCCCCTTATTGCGCACATAGACTTGCGACGCTGGGTCTTCGCCCACCAAAACAACAGCCAGGCCCGGGGTTAAACCATGGTCGGCCTTCAAGGCAGCAACAACGCCCGCGATCTCTGCGCGGAGATCCGCCGCAATTTTTTTTCCGTCGATCAAGCTGGCAACCATACATCGGTCCTTTCGGCTAGGGCGTTAGAGATAAAGTTCCCACATCAAACGCCGAAGGAAACTTAGCCCTAAAATGACGATAATCGGGGATAAATCCACCCCCCCAAATGTTGGCACGACGCGGCGGATTTGCGCGTAAACAGGCTCGGTTAGTCGATAAAGCGCATAAACAATCGAATAAACAAAGCGATTGCGAGGGTTTATGACATCAAAGGCTTGCAACCAGCTCAAAATCGCAGCGGCAATAATAACCCAGATATAGAGCTCGATGACTTGGCTAATAAGTGTGAGAAGCGCGACCATTTTTAACCCCCGTTAATTCTTTTATAGCGGAAGCCGTAGCTATACAAAAGTCTTGGAGCCTGGCTTTTTGCATGTAGAATGGCCAAGGTTTTACAGGAGGAAATCATGATTGGTTACGTTACTTTAGGCTCAAATGATAAAGAAAAGGCAGCCGCGTTTTTTGATGAATTGTTGGGAGAAATGGGCGCCAAGCGCTTATTCAATAATGATCGCCTAATATTCTGGGGCTCAGAAATGGGCGCTCCGATGCTCGGCGTTGGCACTCCCTTTGATGGCTCCCCAGCAACAGCTGGCAACGGCACCATGGTCGCCCTAGCCGCAGGATCGCGCGAAAATGTTGACAAGCTCTATGCCAAAGCCATTGCTTTAGGCGCACATGACGAAGGTGAGCCTGGAGAACGCATGCCGACCTTTTACGGGGCTTATTTCCGCGATCTCGATGGTAATAAATTTGTTGTCTTCCACATGGGCTAAGCCGCTCGGACAGGCTCAACCCTTGGCATAATGGCGGGGGTCAGGAGGGAGAAAGTTATCCTTCTTGATCCCCGTTTTTGTTTTATAGAAGTCTGCCAAGTGCTTCATATCAGCGGCTAAATCGCCTGTTGGCTGCAAAGCATGGTCAACACCTGCTACGCGCTCCAGCACATCGACATAAGCAACAATAATTGGCACCTTTGCTTCTATCGCCATATGATAAAATCCGGTTTTCCAGCGATCAGTAGGCGAGCGCGTAGCCTCCGGCGTGATCAGCAAGACAAAATCCTCACTGGTTTCAAGAATACTGGAGAGGGACCGCACCCGGGCTCCCGATGCCCGCCGATCCACCGGAATGCCGCCACAATATTTTAAGAACCAGCCAACCGGTCCAATGAACAGGGTATGCTTAATCAAAACGCGTAAATTCAGCTGTAGATCGAAGACGATCAAAATAAACAGCGCAAAGTCCCAATTCGAAGTATGCGGTGCCGCAATCATGATGCCGCGGCGACACCCTTTCGGCATACCGCCAACGCCACGCCAGCCAATAATTTTGAGAATGATCCGACAGATGAATCTAAGAATGGGTGATAAAATTGGTGTGTTGAATAAGGTCATGAATACACTCGCCCCGAGCCATATTTACATGGCGGAAATACCACCATCTAATTTCAATTCAGCACCAGTCATAAACTTAGACTCGTCGCTAGCCAAATACAAAACGGCATAAGCTATATCGTTCGGCTCCCCGACAATGCCAAGCGGCACTTGGCGCGCGAGTTTACCAAGCAACACATCGCGCCCCATAGCATCAGCCATACCATCGAGAATGGGCGTGTCAATAAAAGTTGGATGGATCGAGTTACTGCGAATATTGTAACCTCGCTTAGCACAATGTAAGGCCACTGATTTACTCAACAACCAAACCGCCGCCTTAGCAGCATTATATGCCGCCATATTATGGCCAGCGATCAGCCCGGCAATTGAAGAAATATTGACGATCGACCCAGGTGCATGCAAACGCATATGCGGAATGGCATATTTGCACCCGAGAAACACGCTATCGGTATCCACGGCTTGCACTTTTTTCCATGTATCAAAATCAGTGTCTTCAACCGTCGTGCCGCCGCCAATGCCGGCATTATTGACGAGAACATTCAACCCGCCCATAGCCTCAACAGCAGAACCAATGACACTCTGCCACTGATCTTCTTGCGTAACATCATGCGCGAAGGCAAACCCATGCCCAGGCGCAATCGCATTAATTTCCTGTGCCACAGCATCAGCGCCCGTTGCATTAACATCCGTCACCGTAACTTTTGCCCCCTCGCGGGCCAGCATCAGGGCCGATGCGCGCCCAAGCCCTTGCGCCCCGCCTGTAATCAACGCCATTTTACCCTTAACTCGCATAGTGCCTCCTAATCGCCGGTGAATTTCGCTGGGCGCTTCTCACGAAACGCCTGTAATGCCTCTCTTTGATCTTTAGATCCCGCAACAAATGCAAACTGATCGCGATCCATAAACGAACTCGCATAATTCAATGCATTGGCATGCGCGTTTATGGCTTGCTTTGACATTCGCACAGCAATTGGCGGTAGGGCGCGGATCTTCTCGGCCCGCGCCTGCGCCCAAGCCAAGGCTTGCCCGTCGGCGACTACGGCCTCAGCGAGACCCATGCGATGCGCGTCGGATGCCAGACAAGCTTCACCCAAAATCACCAACTCCTTGGCTTTAGCGGGCCCCACCAAAGCCGTCAAACGCGGATTAGCTTGCCAGCTCATATTCATCCCCAAGGGCACTTCTGGTAGGCTATAACGGGCCGAGGTGCCCATGACGCGCCAATCGCAGGCCAATGCCAGCGCCATCCCACCGCCAATACAATATCCCTCTATGGCGCATATTGTTGGTTGTTCGACCGCTTCCCAGGCGGCGCATAAATCTGGCCCAAGCGCCATGATTTGGCGTTGTTGCAAACGCGTCCGACTGCCTGACCACAATTCAGGATCTTTTAAATCGACACCCGCACTAAAATTCGGGTCACCAGAAAGAATGATCACCGCAATATCGGTGTCCTCACGAAACACCCGCGCCAAGCGGGTAAGCTCGCGCATGCGTGCGGCCGACAGACTGTTGCGCCCGTCGGGCGCGGCAAGCCGCACATGGGCAATGTGATCGGCAATTCTGACGTCAATATCAGCTTCGTTCATGTCCCTCTCCAGCGCATAGCTTACATGCAAAAAGGGAGGTCGCCTAGACTACCTCCCCTTCTTTTACCCTGGACGGGCGGCTTTTAGCGACCGAGACGACGAACGTTAGCCGGCGTGAAGTAGTCTTCGGTCAGATAATCAAGACCTTCATCAACTTGGTTGATCGGGCGATCAGCTTTCATCGCTAGACCGAGGTAACGACCAGCCAAGGTGTCATAGATGAACTCGCCACCCATGGTGAAGCATTGACCAGCATTCTCACGATAGTCGACGCCCTGACCAGCTTCCTGCACCCGCCACAGCTCACCGCGGCCGTCATACATTTCACCGCCCGTGACCTGCCAGCTATCTTCGTCTAGCCGCAAAACGCGCTTGGCGTAAATATGCCGTGCCGTCGACTTCAGATTGCCTTCAACAACCCATTGCCGGCGCAACTCATAACGCATCGCGTCTGGGTTCGCGTGACCCGGCATCAACAACTCATCATAGCTGACAAGATTGCCGCGATAGTTGTTCTGACCTGATAGCTTTTCAACTTTACCTAAGACGGTCCAGTCATAGCGGTCAGGTGCACCATTATAGCCATCATATTGGTCCGACGTCCCCATGCCATCACCATTGGTCATCGGGTTGTCATACGCAATATTCGGGGCCCGACGAACACGCCGCGTGCCCGGGCTATAAGTCCAAGCCTTACGGCCCTCAAGCGCCATGTTCAGCGTTTCGTGCACCAGCACCACGTTACCGGCAAAACGTGCCGGCGCTTCGGTGTGCGCTACAAAGTAAATTGAGATGTTGTTCAGATCTTCTGCCCGTTTATTTTCCGGGAAAGAATACGGGAAAGTAATCTCGTCCTTGGTGAAAGTCAGAACGAAGTCACCACCAGCTGTCGGTGAGGTCTGATTGAACTCACGCGCCAGACGCGCACCACGGAAGCGGAGCGTGTGGTTCCAAACAATCTCAAGACCATTATTCGGGATCGGGAATGGCGAGGCCATAATCGCTTCCGAAATACCATTACCACCGTCAACAAGCATACCAACTTCAGCATTGCGCTTATAAGCAGCGGCCAGGAAATCCTTCGGCACACATGTCCGACGGCTTTCATAGACATTCAACTTATAAGTGTCAGGATAGGTCTTCAGCATAGCTTGCTGACCTTCCGTCAATTGCGCCGCATATTGCGCCGCATTCGCTGACGTGACGGTGTATTTGATCGGGTCAGATGCGAACGGATCGGGCAAACCCTTGCCATCCCAATTGCCGAGATATTTCGAGCCATCAATCTTATTGCTCGCAGACCAAGCGGAAACACCCGAGCGAGATCCTGCCTTCTCGGCACCAGCCGGTGTCAAATCACCGCCCAGACGATTGGCAACCCGCTCCGGAACTTTCGCAAATGCTGTCCCGGCCATCAGGCTTAGTGCCAGAGCTGGGACTATTAATTTCATATTCATTGTAATTTTCCTCCAACAGAAAGTTCAAATGGAGGGGGAGATCAACTCCCCCTCCCAGATCACGGATCAGAACGCGTAGGTTAAGCTCAAGGATGCAAAATCCCGGTCATTGTCACGCGTATAGAGCGTTGGACCTTTAAAGTCCGTATAGCCCAGCTGAACACTGAGGTTGCTCTGATAGTCTGCCGTGATCGACAGGCTACGACGCTGCACACCTTCAATGAACGAACCAGCAGGTGTCGGTGACATACCGCTCAAGCCCCAAGACACGATCAATTGCGGTTTGATCGAAATTGGCGTGCCAAGGAAGTTGTTATATTGCAGCTGTGTCATGATCAGAGCACCCGAGCTGAACTCAGTCGGCTGACACTGGCGTGACGTCCGCGGGTCGAGACCAAACACCGAACCAAGCGGCAGATATGAGCCAGACGTACATTTGTTCAACAAACGTTTCTGCAAACCGGCCCCAGTGCGATACTCGTCGACATCGGCAACAACCGCACCGAATTCTGTCAGCAGAATACCTAGGTCGGCACCCAGCATATTGATCAGGCCGTTCGAGCGGGTAAAGGTTGCTGTTGTACCAATGTCGATATTCCAGACATCTTCCTCAACATAACCCTGAATGCGTTTACCAAAATCGCCACACTGTGTCTTCACCGTCTGAGCGCCCGCGTAAATATCGCCAACCGCGCCGAAATTTTCCCACGCACAGGCTGCGCCGAGGGCGGAGATCGTCAGTGCATCGGTATCAATTTGCAACGGCATATCAGGCCGGTAAGCGACCTCACCCTGAACACCCCAGCCACCGATCGTGGTGTTGAAGCTCACGCCATAGACATCGATCTCTGGATAAGACAGCTGGAAGGCGATGTCATAGTTCATGATGTAACCCGGTGAACCGGTCATCAAGAACTGCGTTGACGCCCCTTTGGTTAAATCCGTTGCGGAGCGTTGAAAAGAAACCGCAGCGTTGGCTAAATTGGATATACAGCCGAGCGTTTGATTTTGCGCTATTGAGCCATCTTCCATTGTCCCGAGCGCAGCATTTGCGACGTTACCCAAAATGGCGGTCATCGCAGCTGCGCCGCCACCAGCGGTCAATTGGTCACCCTGGTTATCCGTAGGTGCCGCTGTCGTCGAAGCCGCAATACCCGAGCCGCCGCCCAACATGGTGTACAGATTGGCACCCGCAGCAGCCAGAATATCCGAACGCGTTTGCGTGCCGGGAGCATAGCTGGCGCGGAATGCGGCGCCAACACCCGTTGGGTCGGTCGTCATAATCGTGCGAAGGCTCGCCGCTTTTGTCGGCCTAACAAACAGCTGACCAAAGGCCTCTGCTTGCGTCAGGTCACCATTGGCCATAGCCTCCAAGTTAGCCGCTGCGGAGAGCACACAACCGCCCAGACCAGCGCCGCGTAGCGTCGAGCTATCCGTAGGCGCCCTGCCGGCTGGACCAACAATAGGAGCCTGTGCAACGGTGTTTACATAAGGAATGCGGCTATTATAGCGTTGGTAGTAAAAACCAAACTCGGTTGAGTTCAGCTCTTCAGCATACCAGCGCAGCGCGACACCAAAGCTGGCTTCGTCCGATGCTTCGTCATCCGACAAACGCTTGACGACATTGGTATCCCCCAGCGTAACGCCAGCCAAAGCACCAGATTGAACCGTGTTCCCATAGGCGAGGCGCGAACGTTCAACATCGCCCTTGGTAAGCGCCGACAAGATACTGACAGCATCGGTTGCCGCACAGGCGCCAAAAACATCATTGCCAGCTTTCGCGGTTGCGTTCCACGCAGCAGCTGTTTGCGCCGGTGTGGCCCCTCCAAGCGCGGCACCGAGGGCTATATCGGCCGCCGATACAGAACCGCACAAGCGTCGGTTCGAGCCTGAATACAGCGTAGAGCCGATCAGCGAACCAAGGCTGTTAGCGCCCGAACCAAGTACAAGAGCGTCGGAATTGGCAAAAGGCGTACCGCCAACGTCCAATTTAAAATTATCCCAACCGCCGACATAGGCTTCAACGGTCAGCGCTTCATTGAGGGCAACCGAAGCATAAAGTGCTTCAACCGGAAGTAGAGCTTCCTTAATCTCAGCGCCTGGGCGGCGCAGAGCGCCAACGTCAATCGGGCTGAACACCGAGTTACCACCCAAGAAGAAGGTCGATTCACCCCAGTTGATCACCTGACGACCAGCCCGCACCATGGCTGGCATATCGCCAATATCAAAATCTACGCTCAAATAAGCATCCAGAACGTCGATCTTGGCGCTCAAATCATTTTCGACAAAATCCAGCGGACCCGTACGTTCATAGGAGCTGTCACGACCCAGAACCGCATCGTAAAAGCCGGTCATACGGACAAACACCGTCATAGCGCCGTTGCGGGCCTCAAAGTCTGCCGTCAGCTTGGCGTTGCCGCTGATCAAATCGCCCTTATCAAAGTTCAAGCGACCATCATCGGTGTTGATCGAACCATCATAGTTGTAGAGCTCTTTCGAGCCAACAGCTTTCAGGAAGGTATTATCAAACATGCAAATACTGCCGAGGGTCTTAGCAAAGGCAGACGGGTTATCTGCTTGACCACATAGCCGGGTGCTCGCACCAGGAATAGCAGCCTGGCCTGCCGCAACCAAGCCTGCACTCGCGGCAAAAATCGCATCTACGCCTCCAGTAACATCCGCTGGGCCGCCATTACCGGCTGGTAGATAAGTCGTGTCACGATCTTCGGTCCGCACCGAAAGACCGACAGATGACACGACGTCAACTTGGACGTCCCAGTCACCCAATTCTAAATTATATGCTGAAGCGTTTGTTGTCGCTAGCAGACCTAGCCCAAACAAAGCGCCTACACCAAGCACATGTCTGTTCTTCTTCATCATAGAAGCCCTCCTCATTGCTCCCCAACACAGACGTTTCAGCACATCTCGCTATCGAGACGCACAGACCGTCTAACCTTTGAAGTGTGACTGTCGCTTATTGCCTTCGTCAACAAAAAATTTTTTAAAAAACTATTTTTATCTTTATTTATAAAATTAGCTTTTAATTTGTTGCAAATTTGCAACGCTTTTTGCCAACACCCAAAAAGTAAGCTGCCAATTGGGAGCCAGAACGCAGCTTTAACGGTGTTAGATATAGAGACACTTATTATATGTGCGGTTATAGTTGCGGCAATACTAGGCCGCGGCAGGGTATCAGAGGCACATCGCCCGCCCCAAGCCGGCCTTAGCGCAACAGAGCTAAAGGTATGATAAGTAACAAAAAATAACCCCCGCCGAGAGGGTCTTCGACGGGGGTCCTTTTCCGTAGCAAGTTTGGGAGGAGGGAGAATATGCTACACTGTTATTTACAGTTACGACGGGTAAAGCAAAGGTTAAGCCGAGATGGAAAATTTATCGGCGCGCCGATCATATCCTAAGCGCAGCCAATCGGCGGGCTATCCGACCGGTCCGATAGCGTCACCGCCATGGAAATAGCGCCGCCGCCATAGAAGCCGCCATAGAAAATGAATTATTTTATTGATTTTGTGTTTCGATGATCTAAAATCCTTCTGCCTGCAGGTTTAAGATAGTTTTGGTGCGCAGGTAAGCAGGCCGCAATGGTTGCCGCCGGACTTTTCATTTCACGAAAATTAAAAAATTATCCCGAGAGATTTCCCATGATTAAAGGTACAGTAAAGTGGTTCAACGCCACCAAGGGGTA
>CBFHZM010000015.1:0-30927 GCA_965660195.1 Alphaproteobacteria bacterium | reverse complement strand
CTTTGACTTGGATACCGCTAACCCGCTATTGTCGGTACGTGGTCCCGTAGCTCAGCAGGATAGAGCACCAGATTCCTAATCTGGGGGTCGCGCGTTCAAGTCGCGCCGGGATCACCATCCCCACATGCTCCGTCGCTCTCCTGGCCGCTCTTTCGGGCTGGCTTTCATCCGCCAGAACAGCTTACACTATGGCTCGTAACGCGTGCGAAAATATCGCATGACGTCTTCTGTTAGATCTGTGCCGAGGGGAGTAGAGCCATGGATGAGAATGCATTTGAAGCTTTAATGCGAAAAATTGCTTGGCGGCTACTCCCAATACTTTTTCTCGGCTTTTTGATTAGCTTTATCGATCGCATCAATATTGCCTTCGCCAAGCAGCAAATGGGCGCTAGCCTTGGCCTATCAGACACGGCCTTCGGGCTTGGCGCAGGTTTGTTCTTTATCGGCTATGTGCTTTTTGAAATTCCCTCCAACCATATTCTCGAGCGGGTCGGCGCAAAGCTCTGGATTGCTATAATCATGGTGGTCTGGGGTCTGGCGACCATGGCCATGGCCTTAGTGCAATCACCAGCCTCTTTTTATCTATTGCGTATTCTCCTTGGGGTGGCAGAAGCAGGCTTCTTCCCCGGCGTTATCTATTTTATTTCGATCTGGTTTCCCGAGAGCCATCGCGGACGCATGTTAGCGGTTTTTATGTCGGCACTCGCTTTGTCAGGCATTGCCGGCGGGCCAATTTGCGGCGCCATATTGCAATATTTCGACGGCGCATGGGACATCCAAGGCTGGCAGTGGCTGATGATCCTCACCGGCTTGCCGGCAATCATTGTCGCCTTCGCGATTTATTTAATTATTGCCGACAATCCGTCGCGGGCGCCTTGGCTAAATAATGAGGAACGCGGCATGTTAGCCGAGAGTCAAGTTGGTACGCCGCGTGAACATGGTTCCATCATGGCCGGCATCAAGGAACCTTGGAGTTGGAAAATTGCCCTTATTTATGGCTGTCTGACCACAGGCGGCTACGCGATTTCATTCTGGATCCCGACAATCTTTCGCGAGGCGGGCATCGAAACCAATCTCGAGATCGGCTTTCTTGTGGCTATCCCCAATCTCGTTGGCGGCACCGCCATGATCTTGGTCAATCGCTGGGCCGATAAAAGCCCGCGAGGAAGTTGGGCCCTACCCTTATGTTGCCTGGTTTCGGCGATCGGAATGGCTATTGCCGCCGCTTCGGCCGGCAATGCCATCGGGCTTTTGATTGGGCTGAGTACGGCCTTTGCGGGCGTTTTATCTGGTCTGCCGCTGTGCTGGGCTATTGCAGGGCGGTATATGCCTGCCATCGCGCTGGGCGCGGGGATTGCATTGGCCAATTCGTTAGGCAATCTGGGTGGATTTTTCGGCCCGGTTTTTGTTGGCAAGATATCGGACATGACAGGAGCAATCATGGGAAGCTTCTGGTGGTTAAGCGGCTTGAGCCTCATTGCCATGGCGGCTTCGGCTTTATTTTTACGCCGTGCCGCGCTAGATCAGCGGTAAATATCGTCGCATTGGCCGGCGGCACCGAAATGATTATATAAAGCACATGACCAAATCAAAAACGCCGCCCCCCCCTCTCGCCTGCTATGACGATCTGGCTGGCTCACTCGCATACGCGCTGCAACTCTTGGCGCGTGGTGTGGCCGATCGGCGCGCCGCTTTTCACACACCAAGCGTTGCGACGCTGGGCCTTGATGGCGCTCCACAGCTTCGCACGGTTGTTTTACGGGGCTTCGATCTGGAGCAAAGGCAGTTGCGCTTTCATACCGATCGGCGTTCGACAAAGATTGAAGAAATCACGGCCAACCCGCGGGGTGCCATGCTGTTTTATGATACTGGGCAAAAAATTCAGCTTCGTGTTCTATGCCACTTTAGCCTGCCTAGAGATGCTAGTTGGCAAACCGCTTGGGACGCTACGGCGCCGATGAGCCGCGAATGCTATCAAGTTGATCTACCTCCAGGCACACCCATCGAAAACCCCGGGCTAGCCCACTTTGACCCTGTTGCAACCGACGACGGCGCGATCAATTTTCAGCCTGTGTTAGCCCAAATCGAGACAATCGAGTGGCTATACCTTGCAGCCCGTGGCCACCGACGGGCCCGTTTTGACCTTCGGAGTGATGCGCCAATAATGCAATGGCTGGTGCCCTAGCGGCAATTTGCCCGCGCACGCCGCGCGCATTCGCGCTGGTCATCAGCGCCATTTGGCAGTAGATACGGAGCAATATTATTCAAGGAGATATTATTATGCTTCGCTCAATGGTTTTTCTAGCTGCGACACTCTTCCTGGTTCCATCAGCGCACGCAGGCGATGTTGCCAAAGGTGAGAAAATTTTCAAACGCTGTATGTCCTGCCACATGGTCGGTGAAGACGCCAAGGGGCGCATTGGTCCACAGCTCAACGATTTGTTCAGTCGCGGCATTGCAACAATTGAAGGCTACAATTATTCAAAAGGCATGCAGAGCTTCGCTAGCGAGCATAAGTCTTGGACACCAGAATTACTCTCGATTTATCTCGAGAACCCGCGTAACGCTGTAAAAGGTACGATTATGAGCTTTGGCGGCTTGCGCAAAGAAAGCGACCGCGACGACGTGATTGCCTATCTACAACAATTCAACCAGTAAGTTTCAACAAACATGATATTAAAAAAGGGGCCGCGCTGGGCCCCTTTTCTTTTGCTCCATGCGGGGTCTTACTTGACCCGCTCAAGGATCGAAACATAATTGGCAACGGCGGCGCCGCCCATATTGAACACGCCTGCGATTTTAGCGTCTTTCACCTGCATCTCACCCGCATCGCCCATCAGCTGGCGTGCCGACATAACATGCATAGAAACACCCGTCGCGCCAACCGGATGCCCTTTGGCCTTCAGCCCGCCGGATGCATTGACCGGCAATTTACCATCCTTATAGACCCAACCTTCCTTCAACGCGGTTTCCCCCTCGCCGGCTTTGGTCAAACCCATCGCTTCGTATTGGATCAGCTCAGCAATCGTGAAGCAGTCATGCGTCTCAACTAATGACAAATCCTCAAGCTGCATGCCGGCCGCCTCAAGCCCTCTGCGCCACGCCGTAGCTGGTCCTTCAAAGGCGATCACATCGCGCTTCGACATTGGCAGAAAATCATTGGCCTGCGCCCGCGCTCGAATGGCAATGGCTTTATCGTGGGTTTTTGCTGTCTCTTCATCGGTGAGCACAACAGCCGCGGCGCCGTCCGAGATCATCGAGCAATCGGTGCGCTTGAGCGGGCCTGCAACGATCGGGTTTTTGTCAGACTCGTTTCGGCAAAAATCGAAACCCAAATCACTTTGCATATGAGCCAGTGGGTTAACGCTGCCATTTTTATGGTTCTTGGCCGCGATCAGCGCAAGCGCATCGCTATGATCACCATATTGTTGGAAATATTTACCCGCAATCACGCCAAAAATACCGGGAAAGGTTAAGCCTTGCGATCCTTCTTCCGGCATATAGCTGGCGCGCGACAGGCAGGCGCCAACATCGCGGCTTGATAAATGCGTCATTTTTTCAACGCCAATCGCCAAAACGCGGCGCGCGTGCCCTGCTTCAATCAAATTAGCACCTTGGAACACAGCCGCTGATCCAGTGCCACAAGCATTCTCGACCCGTGTTGATGGCGTGAAACGGAACTGATCACTCACTTGCAACGCCATCGAGGAAATGAAATCCTGCTCCGACATGCCGGCATTAAAGGTGCCGATATAAATTGCGTCAATTTCCGAGGCCTCAACACCGGCATCGGCCAATGCTTCATTGGCGGCTTCGACCAAGAGCTCTTCAATCCCACGATCTTCCAATTTGCCAAATTTCGTGTGACCCCAACCAACCATGCAAACTGCCATTTTTATCTCCTATTAGCAAAATTGGGCGAAGTATAGCGGAAGACGCCGATTTACCCAAGCGTCACATAGTTAGGCGGTTGAAGACCCCACAATTGACCGATTTGGCGCGGATGAAAGCGTATCACCGGAAGAGAAAACGAAGCCCTTTTTAGTATTATATGCTAGGCTATTCTTGAGTTTCTCAGAGGGGGACGCCATGACATTAAATCATCCCAAATTTGCCTATAGCAAGGGCTTACATGAAATCGGCAATGGCGCGTATGCGTGGTTGCAACCTGATGGCGGCTGGGGCTGGTCGAATTCCGGCCTGATTGTGGATGATGATCAAGCGCTGGTTGTCGATACGCTGTTCGACGCGCCGTTAACGCAAGAAATGCTCACCGCCTATGCCGATGCCACGCCGGCGGCAAAGACCATCAATAAAGTCATCAACACGCACCATAATGGCGACCACTGCAACGGCAATTGCTGTTGCCCTGACGCACAAATTATCGCGCATCGGGCTACCCATGCGCATATGCAAATGGAACCGCCTGAGCTTGTGCAAGGCTTCCTTGACGCCGCCCCTGACTTAGGCGCACTTGGTGATTATCTGACGCATTGCTTTGGCCCATTTGATTTCAAATCGGTCACACAAAAATTGCCCGACACCTTGTTCGATGATCAACTCGACATCCATGTCGGCGGCAAGACAGTGCATCTCCTGCATGTCGGCCCAGCCCATACTCCAGGCGACACGCTGGTGCATGTCCCGGCCGACCGCACTGTTTTCACAGGTGATATTTTGTTTATTGGTGGTCATCCCATTTTGTGGGAGGGGCCCGTTGCGAATTGGATCCGCGCGTGTGAGATGATTATGGCCATGGATGTCGAGACGATCGTGCCAGGCCACGGTCCGATTACCACCAAAGATGGCGTGGCGCAGGTGAAATTATATCTCGAGACCTTGAGCCGAGAAGCCCGCCAGCGCTATGACGCCGGCATGAGCTACCAAGAGGCAGCGCTTGATATTTCGTTGGGCGTGTTTGACAGCTGGGGAGATCGTGAGCGCCTAATGGTCAATTGCGCAACGCTCTATCGTGAATTTGGTAGCAGCCACCAAGCTGAGATCGCCGAGCTATTTGCTAGCATGGCGCAATACCGAGCCGAGAAAGCCAACGCATGACCGTGCGGATCGATGCGCTGGGGCTCAAATGCCCTTTGCCTGTCTTGCGAACGCAGAAAATATTAGCTGAACTGAGCCCCGGGCAAGAAGTTGAAGTGGAGGCTTCGGACCCGATGAGCCGCCTCGACATACCGCATTTTTGTCGCGAAGCCGGACATGCCTTGATCGCGCAATCAGAGACAACCGACCCTAAGGGGCGGCCAATTTATATTTTCAAGATTAAGCGAGCTGGGCTTTAAGGTCGTCCGAAAAACCAACAAAAACCTGCCCACCAGCCTCGACCACGGGCCGTTTGATGAGGGCAACATGCGCGGCTATAACGCTGGCTGCAGTCTTGGGCTCTTCCACTTGCGCACGGATATTATCTGGCAACTGACGCCAAGTTGTACCACGCCGATTTATCAGCCCGTCGACGCCGACGGCATTTAGCCAGCTTTGGATTTGCGCTTCTAAGATCCCATCGCGGCGCAGATCATGGATCTCGGCTTCGATGCCATGATCCCGGCACCAGCGCAGGGCTTTCTTGCACCCATCGCAGTTTTTAAGACCATAAAGTTTGATCATTGGTTTTGATTAAGCCGGCACCAATTGGGCTTGCATCAGCTGTACCGTATCACGATAGCGGGCTGGCTTGCCAACACCCAATTCAGCACGAACCGCGTCCAACGGTTGCGTGAGCAAATATTCCCAATCAGCAGCAGCCAACCACTGCGCCCGTTTACCAAGGCGGAAGCCCTCGAGAATAGCTGGCCAAGCACGAATACCAGGCGCTTCGCGACGCATGATTTTGAGGCCCATGAGAATAATCAACAGCAGACCGTAATTACCGAGTTGGCGATAGGTGAAGGCCAAAAGCGACAACTCACCTAAAGGATCGCGGCCATAGCCTGTCGTGACGTGCCACAGGTCATGGGCATCACGCTGGCGGGCGTGGAATATCATTTGCTCTTCAGAAAGTTGACGCATTTCAACGCGACCTTCCTCACTCGCTTCGACGAGCCCATCAGCGGTTAAGTTCTCGCGATAAGTGAAATCATAATAAGCGCGCCCAAGGCTTCCTTCCGGTTGGCTTTGCAGCCAATCGCGATCACTCAAATGTTCCAGTAGAGATTTTTTTGCTTGCAAGATTTTGGTAGCGTTTTGCAGTTTTTTAAAACGCCTAAAACTGCGCTTGGCCGAGCCTTCGCCCGTTGCCTCGAGGATAATGAAGACCTGCTTCGTATCCTCTTTATCGGCGATCAGACGTGTCATCGCCTGCGCGATACGCTTTACACGACTTTTGGGAAGAGCTTCACCCATGGCTAAATCCTTATCGAAATAATGTGGGAATACTACAGAAGAAGCGCATATTAGCCAAGAGCAGCGGCGAGCGCGTTAATGTCGCATGGTGCCCTTGGCCAGACTCGAACTGGCACTCCGGTGAAGGAAACGGATTTTGAATCCGTCGCGTCTACCAATTCCGCCACAAGGGCATCCATGCACGCAAGCCTTATACGACCTTGTAACGCCGCCGTAAATGGCTTTTCGGCATCGATTTAACACTTTAAGTAGGGCCCATTAACAGCTAGTGTTCGGCCATGCTACGTCGCTTATATGATTGGACAATGTCACTTGCCGCGCATCGCCGCGCCAGCTGGGCTTTGGCTGGTGTGTCCTTCGCTGAAAGCTCCGTTTTCCCAATCCCGCCAGATGTCCTTTTATTGCCGATGGCACTCGCCGATCGTACCGCGGCATTTCGGCTGGCTTTGATCTGCACTTTGGCGTCGCTGGCTGGCGCCTGTCTGGGCTACGCCATTGGCTTTTGGGGCTACGACCTAATCGGCAAGCCTATTGTAGCTTTTTACCATGCGGAAAGCGCCATGCAGACCTTTGCACAAACCTATAATCAATGGGGCGCTTGGGTCGTATTGGCGGCCGCTATCAGTTTTCTACCTTTTAAAGTAGCCACTATAGCCAGCGGCATTACAGGGCTTGGTATTCTCCCCTTTTTACTCGCCAGTCTGGTGGGGCGAGCTATTCGCTTTTATGCCGTCGCAGGGCTCGCTTATGCCTATGGCCCGGCCATCCGCGATTTTATCGAACGCTATTTTAATCTGTTGAGTTTGATTTTTGTCATCGTGCTTTTGCTCGGCTTCTTCCTTATCGGATATATGTCATGACCCTACGCCAACTCCACTTCGCAACCCTATTGCTTGCAACCCTAACCATCGCGACAGCGCTGGCCAGCCAATATCTTGGCGGGCTTGAGCCTTGTGATTTATGTTTCAAACAACGCTGGCCTTATTACCTAGCAATACCCTGCCTTGCGCTTGCTTTGCGGCCGCAATTCACGCGCCCCCTGATTACCCTCGCCATGCTGATTTTTGCCGTGGGCGCCGCCATCGCGGCCTATCATGCAGGCGTTGAGTATGGCTGGTGGACAGGGCCCAGTGGTTGCACCAGTGGCGGCATGATGATGGGCTTTGAAAGCCTCGAACAGGCTTTGCAAAAGCCGGTGGTGCGCTGCGATCAACCCGCTTTTAGCCTGTTTGGTATTTCTATGGCCGGTTATAATTTCATTGTCAGCGTCATTTTGACGGCGATGACAGCAACCATGCAGCGGTCTATACTGCGCAGTACGGCAGACTAGAGGTTAAGCAATGCAGCGCCATATCAATAAGCTCGAGACCATGTTACGCGTCGATCACGCTGGCGAATATGGCGCCGTGCGCATCTATGAAGGTCAACGCGCCGTCTTCGCCGCCCTGCCGGGTAAAGAAAAAACCTGCGCTCTAATTGAAGAGATGGCAGAGCAAGAACAAGCGCATCTGGACACTTTCGACAAGTTGTTGAACCAGCATCAAATTCGCCCAACCCTTTTGGGGCCGCTGTGGCACGCTGCTGGCTTTAGCCTTGGTGTCGTGACGGCTCTAATGGGTGAAAAAGCCGCAATGGCCTGTACGGCGGCGGTGGAAGAAGTCATCGACGACCATTATGCCAGCCAGATCGAAACCTTACGCCAAGACGCGGCGCGCGGCGAAAACACCGAGCTTCTTGAAACTATTGAAAGTTTTCGAGCCGATGAAGCGGCGCACCGCGATACAGCGCTCAACCATGGCGCCGAAGATGCCCCAGGCTATCAATTGATGCGTTCGGTTATCCGTTTTGGCTGTCAAACGGCGATCCGCATTTCTGAGAGAATATAAGCTTACGGCTCTAGTTCACTATCCCAATAGAGATAATCCTGCCAACTTTCATGCATGTAATTGGGTGGAAAACGTCGCCCGCTTTCATGTAATTCATAAACCGTCGGCTGGCGCGGCGTGGTACGCGGCAACATCGCCGCTTGTTTAGGCAAGCGACCGCCTTTACGTAAATTACACGGTGAACAGGCCGCGACAACATTTTCCCATGTCGTGCGCCCACCAGCGCGGCGGGGAATGACATGATCAAAAGTTAGATCATGCGGCGCGCCACAATATTGGCACGAAAAACCATCGCGTAAAAACACATTGAAACGTGTGAAGGCGGGATAAAGTGGCGGCTTAATATAGGTTTTTAACGCCACCACACTGGGCAAAACAAACTCTGCCTGCGGCGAGCGTACTCTGGTCTCATATTCAGCGACAATGTTAACGCGGTCCATGAAAACCGCCTTGATCGCATCCTGCCATGACCACAGTGATAACGGATAATAACTCAGCGGCCTGAAATCAGCATTCAAAACCAAAGCTGGGCAGGATTCCGGGTTGGTTGTGGCGCGTCGCATGGGCGATAAAAAAGGTGGGTCGTCAGCAAGTATCATCGTCATAGCAAATCTTTTCTCCGAAAACCTCCTTGGGGCGACTCAAAGAAAAAGCAAACGCATGACAAGATGATGACATTATCGTGTAGAAAAGCCAAGCCCTATACACATCATGTAGTAGTGGGGCGCATTTAACCCATTGGGCTAAATCCGTGACTATAATATCGCCATAAAATTAAAGCGGCAGCGGCGCGGTAAGGCCGCCACGCTTCAGAATAACGCTCGAGATCGACCGAGGTCGGCCGCTGATCGAGACTTCTCAGCCGCCGGTAGCCCTCTTGGAGGGCCAGATCGCCAGCAGCAAAGCTGTCGCAACGGCGTAGCGAAAACATCAAATAAATATTCGCCGTCCACGGTCCAATACCTTTAATCGCGGTTAAGGCATCACAGACCTCATCATCCGGCGCCCGTGACAACCGGTTGAGGCGTAGCGACCCGCTTTCGATCGCCGCGGCCAATTCCTGCAAATAGCGATATTTCTGTCCTGATAACCCACATGCTTTTGCCGCCGGCGGATCGAGATCAAGGATAGCGCGCGGTGTAATATCATCGAGGGCCGCTTCCAATCGTCCCTCAATAGCGCGCGCCGCCGCTACCGAAACTTGCTGGCTGATGAGTGTCGTGACCAAACCACGAAAGCCCCGTTTGGCGGAACGTAAACGCGGACGTCCTGCCAGCGTCATGGCGCGGGCCAAATCCGCGTCCTGCCACGCCAGATGATCAAGCGCTTCATTGAGCGCAGCTGCCGAGCGAAACTGTTGCATTGGCCCAGATTATCAGGCAAGCCTGTAGCACAAACAAGAGGCAATCATGTCGAACGGACCGGTCTTTCGCTTCGCACCTAGCCCGAATGGTCGATTGCATCTCGGCCATGCCTATTCGGCTTGCCTGAACCAGCATCTTGCCGAACACGCGGGCGGGATTTTACTGCTTCGCATCGAAGACATAGATATCGGCCGTTCGCGGCCACATTTCATTCAAGCGATCTTCGACGATCTCGATTGGCTCGGTGTTTCATATGCCCGAAATAGCCTCCAGCAATCCAATCGATTTGCAATTTATGAACAAAGCCTAAAGCAGCTGCGAGAAATGGGTTTAGTCTATCCCTGCTGGGCGACGCGGGCCGAGATACGCAACCACATCATGGATCAAGCCGGTGGCCTCAACGCCTGGCCACGCGATCCCGATGGCGGTTACGTCTATCCCAATCTTTACAAAGACCTAAAGCCTCGGGAACGCCAGGCTCTGATGTGGGAAAATCGTGATTACGCTTGGCGTCTCGACATTGACGCGCTGCAAAGCATGGCGGAAGAAAAACATGGTGGCCCGATCTTTTTCACTGAGAGCGATGCACTGGCCCCCACCTCGACAACCGAAACTCGCGTTGATGCCCGCCCCTATGGCGATATTATCATCGCCCGCAAAGACATTCCCACCAGCTATCACTTGAGCGTCGTGCTCGACGATGCCCATCAAAATATTACGCATGTTGTGCGCGGTCAGGATTTACGCGCCGCAACACATATTCACCGTCTGTTGCAGATTGTTCTCGGCCTGCCGGCCCCCATTTACACCCACCACGCTTTATTGCAGGCCATGGAAGGCCGACGCCTGTCGAAAACGGCTGGCGATAGTTCTTTTCGGGCTTTGGAGTTAGCAGGGATCACGGCGCACGATATTCGCCGGCATCTGCCGCCACCACTGGGCGACGGGGGTTATGAGGGTTTGCTTGTTTAAGCGGCGAATTGGCGCAACCTGCTGGAGTTGGTGGCGCGGACATGGTATCGGATAGGGTCATGGGAACAGCGTTCATACATACTGACATTGTCGAAGCCTGTAGTCTTGCCAGCGCCGAAGCGCAGCAACTCTGCGATGATCTTTGCCGCCTGCCGGCTCCCGAGAGCCAGTTTTTGCGTCATGGCTTAGCGTGGATCGTGACCTATGGCGCCGCCCTCGAACAACTCAAGGATCTTATCATCCGGCTTGATGCGGAAGGGCGCGCTACGGAGCTAGAGTATGATCTAACAGCGGTCGTGTTTGCCGATTATCTGCGGCAAATGCGGGGCGGGCTTGCGATGAGCCAGAGCGAAATTATACGCCCCGAGGATTTTGGCCTTTCGGGGCAAAATTATTTCACCAGCCCTGCGAGCCAACGCTTGATGGCGCAGGGGAATACGCCAGAGCGCCGCAAAGCGATCGCCGAGCATCTTGCCGCGCAAGGACAAGCGGCTGGCGGGGAAACCGGGCTAGATGAAACCCACGCAATGATCCGCGCACAATTTCGGCGGTTCGCAGATGAGCGCGTCGCGCCCTATGCCCATGGCTGGCATATGCAAGATGAGTTAATCCCGCTCGATCTCATTCAAGATATGGCCAAGCTTGGTGTCTTCGGACTGACCATCCCCGAGGAATTTGGCGGCTTGGGGCTTGGCAAAGAGGCGATGTGTGTCGTCTCGGAAGAATTATCGCGCGGTTATATTGGCGTTGGCTCCCTCGGCACGCGAACCGATATTGCCGCTGAACTAATTCTTCAAAATGGCACCGCCGACCAAAAGGCAGCCTATCTACCTGGCATCGCCTCCGGAGAAATTTTACCAACTGCTGTCTTCACCGAGCCAAATGTTGGCTCCGATCTCGCGCATTTATCGACCCGCGCCAAGCGCGAGGGCGAGCAATTTTTGGTATCGGGCAACAAGACCTGGATCACCCATGCGGCACGGGCCGATTTAATGACGATGCTGGTACGCACCAATCCTGATCGCGCCGGCCATCGCGGCCTATCGATTTTATTGGCCGAAAAACCGCGCGGGTCGGACAGCGATGCATTTCCAGCTCCCGGTATGAGTGGCAGTGAAATCGCTGTTCTCGGCTATCGTGGCATGAAAGAATATGAGTTGAGCTTCGACAATTTTGCCGTGCCCGCAGCGGCTCTGCTGGGCGGAGTTGAGGGTGAAGGCTTTAAACAGCTGATGCAAACCTTCGAATCGGCGCGCATTCAAACAGCGGCGCGCGCCATTGGCGTCGCGCAATCGGCCCTCGACAGTGCGCTGGCTTACGCAACCCAGCGGGTTCAATTTCAGCAACCGATTTTTAATTTCGAGCGCGTGCATGGCAAAATAGCGATAATGGCGGCAGAAATTTTTGTAGTGCGTCAGCTCACCTATTTCGCTGCGCGCCAGAAGGATAGCGGCAAGCGCTGCGATCTCGAGGCGGGCATGGCCAAGCTTCTGGCCGCGCGGACGGCTTGGTCGGCAGCCGATAATGCCTTGCAAATCCATGGCGGCAATGGTTTTGCGCTCGAATATCCGGTCAGCCGGTTACTGTGCGATGCACGAATTTTGAGTATATTCGAAGGTGCGGCTGAAATTCAGGCCGATGTGATTGCGCGGCGTTTGCGCGAACTTTATCAGGAGGCGGCATGACGCTTATCTCTTACCTTATTCCGATAGGCCTTGGGGCGGTTGTCTTAGTGCTGCTGGCGGGCCTCTATAATATGCTGCGTGATGGCAGCGCGAGCACCTCACAAACCCTAATGCGCTGGCGGGTCGGGCTGCAATTTATTGTCGTCGTTTTGGTGATGTTTTTCGTCTATCTATCGACGGGGCAACAGTAATGGTGCGCCTGACCAAAATTTACACCAAAACGGGCGATGACGGTCTTACGGGGCTGGTCGATGGGTCACGACGGCCGAAATATGACTTGCGCGTCGTGGCTTATGGCACGGTTGATGAGGCCAACGCGGCATTAGGCTTAGCCGCCCTATACCTCGAGCCGCCTTTGAGCGACATGATTAAGCGCCTGCAGAATGATTTATTCGATTTGGGCGCAGAATTGGCAAGCCCCGGCGAAACCCCGCGCCTGCACATCACGCCGCAGCAAGTCGAGCGCCTCGAACGCGATATCGATACACTGAACGCAGATTTGCAGCCGTTGGACTCATTTGTTTTGCCGGGCGGCCATGCTGGCGCCGCGCATCTTCACCTAGCGCGGACAATTTTACGACGTGCAGAACGTCAAATTGTTGAATTAGCTGATAAAAATGGCGAAGAACTGGGGCACCCGCTGCGCCAATATATCAACCGCGCGTCTGATTTTGTGTTTGTTGCAGCGCGTTGGGCGAATAATCGCGGGCAAGACGATGTTTTGTGGCAACCAGGCGCCGGCCGCGACGCGTAAACGTTCACTTTGACGCACTTAAGAGCAACCGCAAATGTTTGACTTGCGGCGCGCCTCGGCGTAGTTTCTGCCCCATAAAGCGGCCTGGCCGCACTATCTCAGGAGTTATATGATGAAAATATTGGTGCCCGTGAAAAGGGTGGTCGATTACAACGTCAAAATCCGCGTCAAATCGGATCAGACGGGTGTTGACCTCGCTAATGTCAAAATGTCCATGAACCCCTTCTGCGAGATTGCTGTTGAAGAGGCCGTTCGGATGCAAGAAGCCGGCATTGCCAGCGAAATTATTGTTGTATCAATCGGCCCAAGCCAAGCGCAGGAAACCATCCGGACAGCGCTTGCCATGGGTGCTGATCGCGGCATTTTGGTGCAAACCGATGTGGATGTTGAACCTCTAGCGGTCGCGAAAATTTTGAAAGCCGTAGTCGAAGCAGAAGGCCCGGACATGGTTGTAATGGGCAAGCAAGCGATTGATGGCGATAACAACCAAACAGGCCAAATGTTGTCGGCGCTGCTCGGTTGGTCGCAAGGCACATTTGCTTCCGAGATCAAGCAGGATGGTGACAAGCTCACTGTCACGCGCGAGATCGATGGTGGGCTGCAAACAATTAAGCTTGCCACCCCCTCGATTGTTACCGCTGATCTGCGCCTGAATGAGCCGCGCTATGCTTCTCTGCCAAACATCATGAAGGCCAAAAAGAAGCCGATCGACGAGAAGACACCTGCGGATTATGGCGTCGATGTCACACCGCGTCTCACCATTGTCAAAGTCACCGAGCCGCCGCAACGCGAAGCTGGTGTAAAAGTTGAAACTGTCGCCGAGTTGGTCGGCAAGCTGAAAAACGAAGCGGGGGTATTCTAATGACGACACTACTAATCGCTGAACATAATAATTCTGACTTGAATGACGCTACGCTGAAAGCCGCCACGGCGGCGAGCCAATTGGGCGGCGATGTGCATGTCTTGGTCGCCGGTGCGGGGTGCGCCGCTGTTGCCGATGCTGCCGCTAAAATTGCTGGGGTCAGCAAAGTTCTTCTAGCTGATGCCCCCGCGCTCGACAAAATGTTGGCCGAAGCCATGGGCGCCCTAGTGGTTTCTCTGGCAGATGGCTATGACGCCATCGTCACCGCCGCGACAACCAATGGCAAAAACTTTATGCCACGCATTGCCGCACTGCTCGATGTTGGGCAGATCTCAGACGTCTCGAAGATCGTCGACGCCAACACCTATGAGCGCCCTATTTATGCGGGGAATGCTATTCAAACTGTCTCGTCGAGTGACGCGAAAAAAATCCTGACCATTCGGACAACAGCCTTTGCGGCGGCTGAGAGCTCTGGGAGCGCGGCGATCGAAACCGTGACAGTGCCAGAACTTCCTGCCTTGTCTGAATTCATGAATGAAGAACTAACCAAATCTGACCGCCCTGAGCTGACGGCTGCGAAAATTGTTGTTTCGGGTGGCCGTGGCATGCAGTCGGGTGATAATTTCGTGATACTTGAAAAAGTGGCCGACAAACTGGGGGCTGCCGTTGGTGCCTCGCGCGCCGCTGTCGATGCCGGTTTTGTACCGAATGATTACCAGGTCGGACAAACGGGCAAGGTCGTCGCCCCAGATCTTTATATTGCTGTCGGTATTTCTGGCGCCATTCAACATTTGGCAGGCATGAAAGACAGCAAGGTCATTGTTGCGATTAACAAAGATGAGGAAGCGCCAATTTTCCAAGTCGCTGATTACGGCTTGGTGGCCGACCTCTTTACCGCTGTACCTGAGTTAGAAGCAGAACTCGGTAAAATCGGGCTTTAAGGAGACGAATATGGTCAAATCCGTCGGTATCATCGGGGCTGGCCAGATGGGAAGCGGCATAGCGCATGTATTTGCGCTTGCTGGCTTCAACGTCTTATTGAACGATATTTCCTCAGATCGGATCGCTGCGGGTCTAGCGACCATCACCGGCAATATGGGGCGACAAGTGGTGTCGGGGCGGATCGATGAGGCCACCCGCGACGCCGCGTTAAACCGCATTGCCGAAGCACCTGACCTATCATCACTCGCCAGCGTCGATCTGGTCATCGAGGCGGCAACTGAGAACGAAGACGTTAAAATTGAAATCCTGCGCGAAGTCAGTGGCGTGGTTGGCCCCGACGCAATTATCGCGTCGAATACATCATCAATTTCGATCACACGCCTCGCTGCCGTCACTGGGCGACCGGAAAAATTTATCGGCATGCATTTTATGAACCCAGTTCCAGTAATGGAATTGGTGGAAATCATTCGCGGCATTGCGACAGATGACGAAACCCATAATACGGTGGAAAATATCGTCGCCCAGCTCGGCAAAACCAGTGCCGTCGCAGAAGACTTTCCAGCCTTCATCGTCAACCGGATTTTGCTGCCGATGATCAACGAAGCTGTTTATGCTCTCTATGAAGGCGTTGGCACGGTTGAAAGCATCGACAAAGCCATGCGCCTTGGCGCCAATCATCGCATGGGACCGTTGCAACTGGCTGACTTTATCGGTCTCGACACCTGCCTCAGCATCATGCACGTCTTGAATGAAGGCTTGGGCGATAGCAAGTACCGCGCTTGCCCGCTACTGGTTAAATATGTCGAAGCAGGCTGGCTCGGCCGCAAAACAGGTCGCGGTTTTTATGACTATAGCGGTGAAAACCCCGTTCCAACGCGCTAGGGCACCATTGAGGCTTCAATCACGGCGGTAATAGCCACCACTGCCTCTTCGCTATCCCACTCCGCCTCACCTTGCAAACGTGCCAGCTCGCGCCCTTCTTGATCGACCAAAATCGTTGTCGGCACCCCAAAAAGACCAATTTGACGGGCAAGCGCTTGTTGTCCATCATGAGCTCGTAAAAGCGCAACAATCCCAAGCTCATCTAAATAGGCATCAGGCTTGTCACGCTTGCCACGATCAAGGCTGATGGTGGTAATTTGCACCGGATAAGCCGCAAGCAAGGCTTGCAAATGTTCAAATTGGGGCATTTCACGACGACAAGGCGCACACCAAGTTGCCCAGAAATTTATGATTAAAAATTGCCCTTGAAAGGCGCTGATCGGCTTTGCGCCCTCTGGCAAATCAAGGGTAAAATCTGGCAGGTTGCGTGGCGCGCTATGGACAACCAGCTTCTGCGCAAAACTATCCGATGAAGATGCTTGCTTGCTCTCGCCCCTATCGGTTAGGTATACAAACAGAGCAGCAAGCGATGCGGCGAGGAAAGCCGCTAAGATAAAACGGGATGCGCTGGAACGAAACATGGCCATCTCCAAGAGGTGATAAATGAGTAATCGGATGTGGGGCGGTCGCTTCGGTGCTAGCCCCGACGATATAATGGAAGAGATTAACGCATCCATTGGATTTGACCAGCGTCTTCATGCGCAGGACATTGCCGGTTCGCGGGCCCATTGCACTATGCTGATTGAGCAGGGGATCATCTCAAAATCTGACGGGGACGCAATTTTGCGCGGGCTTGACGAGATCGGCAGCGAAATTGCTGCCGGGAAGTTTAAGTTTTCACGCGCCCTTGAAGATATTCACATGAATATCGAAAGTCGTCTAAAAGAGCTGATCGGCGACGCCGCTGGGCGTTTGCACACGGCGCGTTCACGCAATGATCAGGTTGCGACTGATATCCGGCTTTATCTGCGCGACAGCGTCGATCACCTTGATGGGCAATTGAAGGCCCTGCAAAGCGCCCTTGCTGAAAAGGCTGCCGAGCATGCGGCTACGCTTATGCCAGGCTTTACGCATCTGCAAACCGCACAACCCGTGACTTTCGGCCATCACCTACTCGCATATGTTGAAATGTTGTCGCGCGATCGCGGTCGGTTCGCCGATGCGCGGGCGCGGATGAATGAATGCCCGCTCGGCGCCGCGGCGCTGGCCGGCACATCTTTTCCCATTGATCGGGCGCGCACCGCCAGCCTACTCGGTTTCGATCGGCCAACAGCCAATTCAATCGATAGCGTCTCGGCCCGCGATTTCGCGCTTGAAATCCTGAGCGCAAGCTCAATCTGCGCGACACATTTATCGCGCTTTGCAGAGGAAATTGTTATCTTCGCGACCAGCGCTTTCCAGTTTTTCACCCTGCCCGATGCATTTTCGACTGGCTCATCAATTATGCCGCAAAAGCGCAACCCCGATGCCGCCGAACTGGTACGCGCCAAAGCAGGCCGCATTATTGGTAATTTAACGGCGCTCTTGATTGTCATCAAAGGACTGCCGCTGGCCTATTCAAAAGACATGCAGGAGGATAAAGAGCGGCTGTTTGATACAATCGATAATCTGTCATTATGCCTCGCCGCCATGACCGGCATGGTTAAAACCTTGGGCGTCAATGCACCGGCTATGGCCGAGGCCGCGGGTCGCGGATTTTCAACTGCAACCGATTTGGCCGATTGGTTGGTGCGTTGCCTCGACTTACCATTCCGCGAAGCGCATCATGTGACCGGCGCTCTGGTAGCCCTGGCAGAGACCAAATCTTGTGATTTACATGAGCTCAGCCTCGATGATATGCATCAGGTCGAACCGCGCATTACAGACGATATATTTGCCGTCTTGACGACGGAAAATTCAGTCGCCAGCCGCCAGAGCTTTGGCGGCACGGCCCCAGAGCAAGTGAAACAGGCCGCCCTCGGATGGGTCGAATGCCTGAAAGGAGAAAACTAATGCGTACTCCGATGATTGTTCTCGTCTTTATACTGGCCCTTGCCAGCCTCTCGGGTCTCTCCGCCTGTGGCAAGCGCGGCAACCTCTACCTTCCCACCCAGTCGGGCGAGCAATAATATGGATCATTTTCAATATCGAAATGGCGAGCTCTTTGCTGAGAACGTAGCCATTAGCGATATAGCTGCACAAGTCGGAACGCCTTTTTATTGCTATAGCACGGCGACGCTCACACATCACATTTCCGTACTCACAAAGGCATTTGAAAAGGCGCAAATAACGCCCAGGCCTTTGATCTGCTTTTCGGTGAAAGCAAATTCTAATATCGCCGTGATTGCCACGCTCGCACAATCTGGCGCGGGCGCTGATATTGTATCGGGCGGCGAGTTAGAGCGTGCTTTGCGCGCAGGAATTCCTGCCGAGCGCATTGTGTTCAGTGGCGTTGGCAAAACCAAACCAGAGATGGTGCAAGCGCTGCGCGCTGGAATTTTACGCTTTAACATTGAAAGCGTTGCCGAGGTCGAACAACTTTCCGCCGTCGCAGCCGAGCTTAAAATTACGGCTTCCATCGCTTTCCGCGTAAACCCTGACATTGATGCAGGTACGCATGAAAAAATTTCAACCGGTAAGGCTGAAAATAAATTCGGTATCGCTTGGGAAGATGCCGAGAGCGCTTATGATCGCGCATCGCAATTACCCTATATTCAATGCGACGGCATCGACATTCACATTGGCAGTCAGATCACCAAGCTCGATCCCTTCGCGCGCGCCTTTGCCAAGGTCAGCGACCTGCTTAAACGTCTGCGGAAAAATGGTCACAACATTACCAGCCTCGATCTCGGCGGTGGGCTCGGCGTACCCTACGAGCGTGACAACCAGCCGCCACCCAATCCAGATGCCTATGCACAGATCATTGCCGACCAACTCGGCACCAGCGGCTGTCAAATCATACTCGAGCCGGGGCGGGTCATCGCCGCCAATGCAGGCATATTGGTCGGCCGGCTGATCCGCGAGAAACGTGGCCAAGTAAAAAACTTTATGGTTCTCGACGCGGCGATGACGGAGCTGATGCGGCCAACACTTTACGGCGCTTATCATGATATCCGCCCAGTCATCGAAACCGAGGGCGAGCCTTTGTTGTGGGATATCGTCGGACCTGTATGCGAGAGTGGTGATTTTCTCGGAAAAGATCGGCACCTGCCACCACTTGCCTCAGATAGTTTGATCGCAATTTTTACGGCCGGAGCCTATGGAGCCGTGTTAGGATCAACCTATAATACGCGTCCACTTGCCCCCGAGGTTTTGGTCAAAGGAGATCAGTTCGAGATCATCCGACACAGGCCCGAGATTGACGATTTGTTACGTCTTGAACGATTGCCCAACTGGCTTGAGACCTAACAGGCCGCCGCGCTAGGGAAAGAAGAAAGCCAACGCAGCCATTATGATACGCCTAGATAACATCTCCCTAAGTTACGACACGAAAACCCCGATCCTGTCGGATGTATCGATCCATATCGAAGCGGGTTCGTTTCACTTTGTTACCGGAAACTCAGGTGCCGGAAAGACCTCACTCTTGAAACTTATTTTTCTCGCCCAGCGCCCCAGCGCTGGCGAAATATTTTTGTTCGGCCAGCAAGTCTCGGCGTTGAAACGATACGAACTGCCAGATATTCGGCGGCGGATCGGTGTTGTGTTTCAAGATTTCCGGCTCATTGATCACCTCGACATTTACCAAAATGTTACCCTGCCCTTGCGGGTAGCAGGTCAGCGCGAGGTTAGCTACCGCGAAAATGCCCGCGAGTTGCTCGACTGGGTCGGGCTCGGAGAGCGCATGCATGCGCTGCCGGCGACGCTGTCGGGGGGTGAGAAGCAACGCGCCGCCATTGCCCGCGCCGTAATCGCACGACCGCATCTGATTGTCGCCGACGAGCCAACGGGTAACGTCGACTCTGAAATCGGGGATCGACTGCTTCGCCTGCTGGAGGAGCTGAATAAAATGGGAACCACGGTGATAGTGGCAACACATGATCAGCATATTTGGCGGTCCTTTGCCCATCCGCGATTACATCTGACGCATGGGCGATTGGAGCTTCTAAAATGAGCCAGCAACCAGCCCCCAAAAATATTCTTCCTCGGGACAATATGGCAGGTGCATCGCTCGGGGCGGTCACCATGGTCATGTCATTTTTGGCCTGCTTGGCGGTTGGCGCGGCACTACTCGTCAGTATATCTGCCGATCACTGGTTGGCGCGTGCCACCAGCGCCATGACGGTACAAATTAGCGACACTGATCGCATGTCCGCGGACGACCAGCGCGTCGCGGTGATGCGCGAACTGGCCCAGTTTCCAGGCGTGACGGCGGCCCGCCCGCTGACCTCCAATGATATGATCGAACTCTTAGAGCCGTGGCTAGGCACTGGCAATGTCTCAGACGACTTGCCATTGCCAGTTCTGATCGAAATAACGCCCGATGCTCAGTTGCAGACCAATGCCGAGGCGCTCGATATCGCTCTGCGCTCGGTGGCGCCGGGGGCTCGCCTCGACACCCATGGCCGCTGGCGCGAAACCTTAACCCAAACGACCACCATTCTGCGTATATTTGCCGGCTTGGTCCTGCTGATGGTGGCACTCGCCACCATCACAGTCTTGATTTTTGCTATTCGCGCTGGCCTCATGGCCAATGCCGAAATTCTACAAGTACTGCATCAAATCGGTGCCCATGATCGCTTCATCTCTTGGCATTTCGAACAGCACTTTTTACGCCTAACATTCCTCTGGGCCGTTTTGGGCGCAATTTTAGCTGGCAGTCTTTTTTTGGCACTCGGCGAAGTTATGGCCGAGCTTCAACATTATGATATTTTGATCTGGCTGGTGCCCGTGCCCTTTGGTTTATGCTTACTCGGTTGGATTGTCACCCGACGCCATGTCTTGCACAGTCTCACTAACTTAATGTGACGAGATAGCCATGCGCAAGAAGCCTGCACAGCGTTCAAAATTAGCAACCGTTATAAGAGCGTCCTTGAGTTTTGCGATAATCGGTTTGTTCGGCGCCGCCATTATATTTTTGATCTTTGTTTCAGCCTTACCGCCTGGCGAGACAGATCCCGATATTTCAGCCGACGGCATTGTTGTGCTTACCGGAACAGCTATTGAGCGCCTGACGACGGGCATCGGACTCCTCGAAAAAGGCCGTGGCAAACGGCTCTTGATTTCAGGTGTTTATCAAGGCCAAGGGTTTGATGATATGGCAAAATTAGGCCATAACCGCGCGCTGATCGATTGTTGCCTTGACCTTGATTATAACGCTGAAACAACAGTCGAAAACGCAGTTCAAACCGCACAGTGGGCCCGCATACATGAATTTTCATCTCTGCTAATTGTCACCAGTGCGCACCATGTACCGCGGGCCATGGTTGAGTTTCGCCGCGCGATGCCGCATGTTAAACTAATCGCTTATCCCGTCGTGCCGCAGAATGTAAAACTCGATAGCTGGTGGCGGTATCCTGGGACCTTTGCTCTACTGGTAGGCGAGTATACCCGTTATATTTTGAGCCTTATCGGGCTATCCGCTTAACAAAGCGGCATCGTCGCAATGCTATAGAACCATAGGAAGAACTTGTCATGGCACCTCAAAAATCAACAAAAACGTCTCGCTTCTGGCTTTTCGCACCATTCATCGGCCTTGCCATTCTTGCCGCAGGATATTTCGCATTTTGGCAATGGACGGCTGACTTCATCGTAAGCAATCTAAAATCGGCTGGGTTAAATTCAACGACAACACAAAGCTCGGGCTTTCCCGCGCGCCTGTCACTCGTGCTCAGCGAGCCAAATTACTATGACGCCAGCTTCGCCTGGCAAACCAAAGAACTGCGGCTTGATCTCATGCCCTTTAGCCGCCAGCAGGCCGTCTTGAAGGCCGAAGGCACCCATCGCTTAACGCTCGCAACGGGAACGGTGATGATTGATCATGCACTCAATACCGCCAGCGCGCGGGTTGATGTAAACGGCCTCGCCCGCGCCGATGCCGTGCTCGAGAAGCCAGTATTCTCGGGTCAGCTCGGTCGCGTTAATCTGAATATGGCGACCGAGGCCTCGGAAGTACATTTGCGGCGTTCACCCGATAATGCGAAAATCGCCGATCTTGCCGTGACCAACAGAGGCGTTCGCATGGGAAGGCGGACGGCTCTCGATATTCTTGATCTCGAAGCCACAACACCGATGAGCTGGTTTATGGAGCCCGAACAATGGGCGACGGATTTACGCGCTGGTACCCGCGTCAATATCACTAACCTACATGTCAGCCGTCAGGGGCTATCAATTCAAGGGGCCGGCGCTGTCGGAGCCGATCGCAATGATAAGCTGGTGGGCGCAATCAAACTCCATGTCAATGATCTCTCGCTATTTCTCGACTTATTGCGCGAGCTAGGCATCGTAACCAGCACTGTCACAAAGCAAATCGAAGTTGTGCAGGGGGTTTCAGGGTTCTTTAGAGCGTTGACAGGTGATCAGCAGGGGATAAAGCTCAAACTCGACTTTGAATTTCGCGACGGTATGAGCTATCTCGCAAAGATCCCATTAGGGCCAGCGCCACGACTCCCGTTACCACCGCGCGGCTCTTAACCTACTTTTTGGTTTCTCGACCAAAATTGGGGGACGAAACATCCTGCCCCGCTTCAATGATGCTCCGTCGGATTTCGCGTGTACGCGAAAACATGTTCTTCAAGGTCGGACCGTCATCATGCCGGATGGCACGCTGCAACGCCGTTAAATCTTCTGTGAAGCGCCCGAGCATTTCAAGGACCGCATGCTTATTGCGCAAGAACACATCGCGCCACATGACGGGGTCGCTGGCAGCGATACGTGTGAAATCACGAAACCCACTGGCGGAATATTTAATCACTTCAGAACGCGTATCGGTTTCGAGATCCGACGCAGTACCAACAATATTAAAGGCAATCAAATGCGGAATATGGCTGGTAATGGCCAGCACCAAATCGTGATGCGCCGCGTTCATAAACTCGACTTCCGACCCCATGGCGCGCCATAATTTTGCAACCAATTCCACGGCCCGCAAATTGGTATCTTCGCTGGGGGTCAAAATACACCAGCGGCCAGCGAATAAGTCGGCAAAGCCAGCATCGGGGCCAGACTGTTCGGTTCCAGCGATAGGATGCCCTGGCACCAAATATATGTCTGGCCTCAGGAAAGGCTCAACATCGTCAATGACGCATTGTTTGACCGATCCGACATCAGTCAGCGTAGCACCAGATTTCATGGCTGGAATAATTTCAGCCGCCAGCGATGCAACAGCGTTCAGCGGCACATTCAAAAAGACTACATCGGCCCCTTGGACCGCCGCAGCGGCGCTTTCGAAGACGCTATCGACGCAACCATTAGCCAGCGCCGCATCACGGGTTTTACGCGAGCGCGCATAACCGCGCACTTCATCGGCAAGGCCGTATTTATGCATAGCATGGCCTAAGGAAGAGCCTATCAAACCCAGTCCGATTAGTGCAATTTTAGGAACACTCATCGCGACCTCAAAAACTGTTCCAGCGCGGCAATAACGCGTCGATTTGCTTCCTCTGCGCCGACCGTCAAACGCAAGCAGTCAGCAAGGCCGTAGCCCGCCATCGCCCGCAAAATTAACCCCTGCTGACCCAAGAAATGGTCAGCTGCTTCCGCTTGCTGTGGCGAAGCAAACCGTAGAAGAATAAAATTGGCCTGGCTGGCAATAGTTGTCACATCTAAGCCTGCCAATTGCTGCATCAACCAATTGCGCCACTTTGTATTGTGCTCGCGAGAGTGCACCACATGATCCGTATCCTCCAAAGCGGCAATCGCGGCGCTAGCAGCAACGGCATTAACATTAAAAGGCGGACGAATACGGTTCAACATTTCGGCAACTGGGGCTGGGCAATAGCCCCAGCCAACACGCAAAGCCGCTAAGCCATAAATTTTTGAAAAAGTACGGGTCGCGACAACATTTTCATAACGATCCACCAGGTCAAAGCCAGCGGGATAAAGATCATCGGCCACATATTCCGCATAGGCGCCATCGAGCACCAATAAAATGTCTGGCCTTAAGCCTGCGTGCAAGCGCTCGATCTCACCACGGTCCAACATCGTTCCTGTTGGATTATTGGGATTTGCCAAGAATACGATTTTGGTTCGGGGCGTCACAGCGGCAAGCATAGCGTCAACATCGGCAATTAAATTCGGTTCGTCGACAATAATCGGCGTGGCGCCCGCAACTTCTGTTACCAGCCGATATACCAAAAAAGCAAAACGCGTCATAACCGCTTCGTCGCCAGGTTCGAGGTAGGCTTGCGCCATTAAGTGCAAAATCTCATCCGAGCCATTGCCACAAACAATGCGGTCCGCATCGAGTTGATGCTGGGCAGCCAAAGCCTTTCGCAAGGCCGCAGACGAGCCTTCTGGATAAAGCGCGAGGCGTTTAAAATTGCTTAAAGCCGCCAAAGCCTTTGGACTGGCACCAAGTGGGTTTTCATTAGCCGATAGTTTGATCGCCGCTTCGACGCCCACGATCTCCTCGCGCCCGCCAACATAAGGAGCAATGGTCAATAAGTTTGCACGCGGAGAGGGTCGGCTACTTGTCATCTCTCTTCCCTATCATTTCCAAGCAAAATTTCATAGCGCCCGATGTAACGACCCGATGGTTTTGTTACCATACTCTCAACCAGCGCCAGCGTGTCATCTTCAGCCAAACATGTCATGCCCACTGATAACGCATCGCGCGGTATCACAGACAATAGCCTGGAGCCGATCAGCTCCTCCGCAAAGCACCCGATAGCAAGGCCGACCGTTTGGCCTGCGCCGCCAAGGCGCGCAAAACACTGAACCTGCGGTGGTAGCTGGTCGATCGCCGCTAGCAAGGCTTGAGGCTCAAGGACAATAATATCACCGCCCTTTGTCAGCATAGCGAGATCGACCGTTTCAGAGATAAGGTGATAGTCAATCGCGGCGCCAAAATATAGCCGCGCAAGCTGCGCCGTTGCTGCCGTCGCATGCACCCGCAAGCCTCCCTGTTGCGCCAAAGCCGAACCGATAATCTCACGCCAAATGGCAACAATACTGGCAAAGGGCATATCGGGCTGTGCCGCGCTATACCAGGCAGCCAATTGCTGTAATTGTTCAGCCTCCCGACGCGGCCGTAAAGGCGTCGCGATGCCCGATGCGGCTTTAATCTCGCCGACTGAGGTTACGAGGGCGCTACGCTGCACAAGCCGTTCGAAAATCTCGCGATCAATCGCGTCGATTTTCTGTCGAATATCGGCCAAAGACGTTTCAGCGCTTTGCGCATTTTCGTCAGACATGCCACCTCTCTTTCCGGTTTTCCGTTTTACGATCAGCGCCGCTCTAAAGCAAAGAAAAGATTTTACCCCGATGCGCTTTAACCGAGGACTCGGGTTTTCGTTGACCAGACGAGCCGAGAGCGGTAAACCCGCCCTATGAGTGCTGAAAAGTCAGATCAGACCCAATATCACCATTTCGACGGCCAGAGCCTTACTTTGGACGGCGGTGGGCTGTTGCAAAACCCGACGATTGCCTATCGGACTTATGGCACGCTAAATGCCGCAAAATCGAATGCCATATTGATATGCCATGCCCTAACCGGTGATCAGCATGTCGCTGGTCACAACCCGATAACTAATAAGGCGGGCTGGTGGGAAACACTCGTCGGGCCCGATTTACCAATCGACACCAATCGCTATTTCGTCATTTGCCAGAATGTAATTGGCGGCTGCGCGGGCTCGAGCGGGCCGGCTACCACGGATCCGCAGAGCGGCGACATTTACGGTCTTAACTTTCCTGTGATTACTATAGCTGACATGGTGCGAGCGCAAGCGATGTTACTCGACGCCTTGGGCATTGGCGATTTGTTCTGTGTCATCGGTGGTTCGATGGGCGGCATGCAGACCCTGCAATGGGCCGCCAGCTATCCAGAACGTGTATTTAGTGCTGTCCCGATTGCGACGGCAGCGCGACATTCGGCGCAAAATATTGCTCTGCATGAGGTCGGGCGTCAGGCCATTATGGCCGACCCGCTTTGGCATGGCGGCGCTTATCACGCGCAGGGCGAAAAGCCCGCAAAAGGGCTCGCCGTGGCACGCATGGCGGCACACGTCACTTATCTGTCGGAAGCCGCCTTACACCGCAAATTTGGTCGCAATCTGCAAGATCGAGACGCGCTTGGTTTTGGTTTTGACGCAGATTTTCAGATCGAGAGCTATTTACGGCACCAAGGCATGACATTTGTCGACCGCTTCGATGCCAATAGTTACCTCTATATCACGCGGGCCATGGATTACTTCGATATTGCCGCCGAACATAAGGGGCTTTTGGCAAAGGCTTTTGCCAATAGTCGCACACGGTTTTGCGTCGTTTCCTTTACCAGCGATTGGCTGTTTCCAACGCATGAAAGTATTAATGTGGTGCGGGCACTGAATGCCGCGGGCGCCGATGTGAGTTTTGTCGAAATCGAGAGCGACAAAGGGCATGACGCTTTCTTACTTGATGAGCCTGAAATGTTTGCCACCCTGCGGGGGTTCATCAAAGCCTCGGCGGTGGCGCGCGGCCTCGAGACGGGGGTAAGCGATGATTGATCCACGCGTGGCGGCAGCTGGGAATATCGCGACCGAGCGCCTAGACCTCAAACTAATCGCCGAAATGGTGCCCATGGGCAGCCGGGTCTTGGACATTGGCTGTGGTCAGGGCGATCTTTTGGACATACTCGCGCGCGATCGCAAAGTGTCGGGGCATGGGCTTGAGCTGAGCCAAAGCGGCGTGAATACTTGCGTCGCCCGCGGCCTCAGCGTCGTCCAGGGCGATGCCGATCGCGATTTGTCTTATTATCCAGATAATGGATTTGACGTCGTCATTTTGAGCCAAACTCTACAAGCCACGCAACGCCCGAAAGAGGTGCTGCAAGAAATGGCGCGGGTCGGCAAACAACTCATCGTGTCAATTCCCAATTTCGGGCATTGGGCGGTGCGCTTTGATCTTTTGCGACGCGGGCGGATGCCAGAAACCGGTCTGCTCAGTGCGCCTTGGTACGAAACCGCCAATATTCATCTCTGCACCTTGTTTGACTTTGTTGACCTCAGTCAGGCCGTCGGGTTGCGGATTGATCGCCATCTCCTATTCGTGGGCGACCGCGTGCGCGAAGGCCATGGGCCTATTTCATGGCTCGATAATTGGCGCTCGACCCAGGCTATTTTTACGCTTCAGCACGATTAAAGTTTTTGCCGCCGTAAAGCTGGTTGTGCAATCGGTGCGGCAAACCGCAATTTTGACTGCCGCATCTTCACAGGTGCCGGAACGCGCTTGATCAGCTCAACCAATAGCAAGCCCGCAAGATCGGAGAATAATAGTCGCCCGAGGCGTTCTGTGGCTGGCGCAACATAAGCAAACCGACTGAGCATCGGAAAATGCAGCGCACTCGACCAGCCGACGGGAACAAAACCTGCCACCTGAGCCACGTGGCGCAATTGGGCACGACTATAGGGGCGGCCTGTGCCAAAAGGCGTGCCATCGCGGCGCGCCCAGAACCCACGCCGATTTGCCACCAACAAGACCAAGCGTCCCTCGGGCTGTAAGACCCGCCATATCTCGCGCAAAGCATGTTCGCTATCGCGGCTGTGTTCAATAAAATGCGCTGCCAAAATCGCTTGCTGCGATTGGTCACGTAACGGCAACAGAAATTCATCGACCAGTATGGTGGGGAGCGCCGACTGGACACTGCCCTGCTGGGCCGGCATCAAAATTGGGATATTGGCAAAGGGCGCCGTGTAGCCTAGGCCAAAATCGAAACGGTTTGGGCCGGATGGCAAATCGGCTAGGGCTGTTTGAACCTGCGCCGCGACCCGCTGGCCAAGATCGGCGCGATAAAAACTTTCGAGATCTAGAATATCGATGCTCATGGGGCCTGATTTCGTTTTGTCCTTGGCTTTGACCCTAAGCCAAAGCGGCATAGATATCCAGATTGATGATTGCTCTGCAAATGGTTAGGCTAGGACTGAGGAGACGAGAATGATTGAAATCGAACAATTTTCCTGCCTGAGCGATAATTACGGCTATCTTATGCATGACCCTAAAACGGGTGCGACGGCGAGCATTGATACGCCTGAAGTTGCGCCAATTTTAGACTGTCTCGCGCGGCGGGGCTGGACGCTGACGCATATTCTCAACACCCATCACCATTTTGATCACGCAGGCGGCAATTTGGAACTTAAGGAAAAGACTGGCTGTACCATTATCGGTCCCGCAGATGATGCCGCGCATATTCAAGGTCTCGACCAAACCGTAAACCAAGGGGATCAGATTACAATCGGCTCCATCAAACTCGACGTCCTCAATGTCGGTGGCCATACGAAGGGTCATATTGCCTATCATTGCGCAGCAGAAAAATTCGCCTTTGTCGGTGACACGCTTTTCGTCCTCGGCTGTGGCCGGATTTTTGAAGGAACACCCGCACAAATGTGGGACAGCCTCAAGCGGCTCGCCGCTTTACCTGCCGATACGGTCGTCTATTGCGCCCATGAATATACGCTCGCCAATGCCAAATTTGCGCTCACCATTGATCCCGACAATCGGCAACTGCAAGCACGGATGGAAGAATTTGTAGCCCTGCGCGCCGAAGGAAAACCGACGGTACCAACCACGATTGCAGCGGAGAAGGCTACCAATCCGTTTTTGCGCGCGGCCGACCCGGGGATCAGAATGCAGTTGGCCATGCAAGATGCCACCGATGTCGATGTTTTTGCTGAAATTAGACGCCGCAAAGATAGCTTTTAAACCCTATGTTGGTCAGTGCTCAAACCGCTCCCGAGATTATTTATGAACTCGGCCTTCAGCCCTATCGCGACGGCGTTTATCGCGGCGCGGATCCGTCTTGCACCGGCCTATACTTGCTGGTCGGTGATGGGTTTCTCGGCTGGCACATGCACGGCCAAGACATCTCTTGGAATTGGCATGGTGGCGCCGCGTGTGTTGTCACCCTCTCGCCCAATGGGCATGACGCCAGCGCAACCCACCTGTCAGCCCAATCCTCAGACTTATTTGTGACGGCCGATACTTGGATAACGCTGGTTTCGCTAGGGCAATGGTCTTTGATTGAGCAAACACCAATTTCGGAGGATGATGGTGTGATATTTGCTGATGCCGATTGGTATCCAAGCCCGAGGACATCATGATCCGGTTCCTCTCCAAAACAGGAAGCATGTTACAAGAAATCGCCTGGTGCGATGCTGAGGCCATATTTACAAAAATCGCCCATGAGGATGGTGCAGTCTGGCTCGATGGTCAAAGCGACCATCCCTTAGCCCGCACCAGTTTCATCTGCCATGCACCATTTCAGCCGATCGCGGAGCCAACCGACATGGCGCTATCGGCGCTCGAAAGCAGCCTGCAACGCTATAAAGACCCTTGGCCTGACCTGCCGAGTGACATCAGCGCTAGCTTGCCAAATTTTCGGGGTGGGTTTGTTGGGGTGTTTAGCTATGAGCTCGGCGGCGCCATTGAAAGCCTGCCCGACATGCCGCCTTATCGCTTGGGCGAGGCAACCATTGCGCCGCTCGCAGGGGGGCTTTATAGCGATCTTCTGGCGTTTAATCACCAGACACGGCAGTGCTTTATTCTGGCCACAGGCTTGCCGGCTGAGGACGGCGCGGCGCGGCGACAATGCGCGGAAGTACAGATTGCCAAGTGGCAAGCCTTAATTTCCGCAGCTGATGCTATCGATGACCTACCACCCCCGCCGCAGGTAACAATGCGCAGTAATTTTACCGGCCACTCTTATCAAGTAGCGGTCGAGAACATTATCGAGCATATTTGCGCCGGCGATATTTTTCAGGCTAATTTGAGCCAAAGTTTCGATGGCCGGTTTTTAAATCCCTATGCACCGTTTGACCTGTATCGCCGCTTGCGCGCCCTCAGCCCCGCTCCCTTCAGTGGCTTTTTAAAGTTTGCCAACTGGGCCCTGCTCAGCAGTTCGCCTGAGCGCTTTCTCGAAACCGATGGCCGCACCATCAGCGCCCGCCCGATCAAAGGCACGCGTCCGCGCCAGTCGCAACCCGACGCCGATGCAGCAGAAGCAGCTCAGCTTCTCGCCAGCCCTAAAGATCGAGCCGAAAATATTATGATCGTCGATCTACTGCGTAACGATCTCGCCCGGATCTGCGAAGACAGGTCTATTGCAGTTCCCGATCTCTGCATTTTAGAGAGCCATAGCCAAGTGCATCACTTGGTCTCGACAATTGCGGGGCACCTCAAGGCGGATACGAGCGTGATAGATATTTTGCGTGCGAGCTTCCCTGGCGGATCAATCACGGGAGCGCCGAAAATTCGAGCCATGGAGATCATCGCACAATATGAAGGTGCTCCGCGTGGCCCATATTGCGGCAGTCTTGGATATGTTGGTTTTGATGGGCGCCTTGATCTTAATATTCTCATCCGTTCACTGGTTGTCGCGCAAGATGCGTTTCGCTTTCAGGTTGGTGGCGGCATTACGGCGCGGAGTGAGCCCGCGCGAGAGTTTCGCGAGACACTCGACAAAGCGGCAGGTCTATTGGCAGCCTTGGGCGTCGATCTGCCATATCGTAAAAGGGTCGCGCGATGATCCTAATGATCGACCATTTCGATAGTTTTGTGCATTCCCTAGCACGTTATATACGGCTCTGTGGACATGCCCTCGAGACTGTGCGATGCGGCGCCCTATCAGCAGAGGCGGCTCTCGCACTCAAACCTGAGGCCATCATATTATCGCCAGGGCCCGGGCATCCCGGGCAATCGGATATGTCCAATGAATTGGTGCGCGCCGCATCGGTGCCCATTCTTGGGGTTTGCTTAGGGCATCAGATTATTGCCCATAGCTTCGGCGGCCGCATTGGACGCCATAGCCCGTGCCATGGACAAGCCAGTGATATTCATCATAAAGGTCACGCGCTGTTTTCCGAATTACCGTCGCCCTTTCCCGCGGCGCGCTATCACTCGCTGATTGCCGACGCGCTTCCCGAGTGTCTCGAAGCCATTGCTTGGGATGATGATGGCACTACCATGGCTTTGCGCCACAAAGACAAACCAATTTACGGCCTGCAGTTTCACCCGGAATCTGTCTTAACCCTCCACGGGCAAAAAATAATCGATAATTTTCTGACGCAAAATATTGGAAAACCGGCATGAAAATCTGGAGCAATGGCCACATCCTGAGCAG
>CBFHZM010000014.1:0-31833 GCA_965660195.1 Alphaproteobacteria bacterium | reverse complement strand
AAATGGCTGAAAACCTGGCGTCTCCATTCGCCGTTTTGCGAAATTTAGAAAAAAAATAGCTGTTATCTTGTGTTGCGAACCGAATTGTCGCATCTTCTGGCAAATTTTGAGCGACCTGCTTCGGTAGGTTAGTTTTGAGGGAAGTCAATTTTGTCTAATGTTACCATTGCGGTCGATGCTATGGGCGGGGATCACGGGCCAGAAACGGTTATTCCGGCTTTAGCCAGTGTTTGTGAGCTCCATCCGCAAGCGCGCTTTCGTATTTTTGGTTTTGCCAATGATGTAGAAGCGAAGATCGCTGAGTTTCCATTGCTGCTGGAGCGTTCCAGTTTTATTGCCAGCGAAGTGGCGATTGCTATGGATGAGAAGCCCGGCAATGCGTTGCGGCGAGGGCGCAAAACCAGTTCCATGTGGCAGGCTATTGATGATGTAAAATCAGGGCAATCGCATGCTTGTATTTCGGCCGGCAATACGGGCGCCCTTATGGCGATGTCGAAGGTCATTTTGCGCATGATGCCTGGCATTGAACGTCCCGCCTTGGCGGCAATTTGGCCAACAACACATGGTGAGTGTATCGTTTTGGATGTTGGTGCGACGATTGGTATCTCGCCGGCGCAATATGCGCAGTTTGCTATTATGGGGCAGGCCTATGCACGAATTGTGCTCGGCATTAAAACCCCGCGTGTGGCGCTGTTAAATGTGGGCGTTGAAGACATGAAGGGAACCGATGATATTAGAGAGGCAGCGCGACTATTGGCTGAAAGCGAGCTGAATTTCACGGGCTTTATCGAGGGTGATGGTATTGGCCAAGGCCAGGCCGATGTCGTGGTGACCGATGGTTTCACCGGCAATGTTGCACTTAAAGCGGCTGAGGGAACAGCGCGGCAGGTGACGCAAATGTTGCGCGAGTCGATCAGTGCGAGCTGGCTCAGTCGGCTAGGGTATCTATTGGCGCGCGATGCATTCGCTGTGTTGCGCGAACGCCTCAACCCTAATGCTTCAAATGGCGGTATTTTTTTAGGCGTCAACGGTATTGTTGTTAAAAGCCATGGTGGAGCTGATGTAGGCGGGTTCGCCTCTGCGGTTGAAGTCGCCATCGATGTGGCGAAGGCTGAGATGGTTAAGCGTATTGCGAGTGATGTTGAAGACATGCAAGTCTTATTGGAGAATGCTTGGGCCGAGCGGCTCGACTAAAGCTTAGCACTACGGGTCATTAAGAATATGAAAGCTGCCATAACGGGAATAGGTCATTATCTTCCCCAGCATATTGAGACCAATGATGCCCTATCTGTGAAGTTGCAAACTTCAGATGATTGGATCACGGATCGCACCGGTATCAAGCAACGTCATATCGCAGCGGATGGCGAGTTAACTTCTGATTTGGCAGCGGCAGCAGCCCTGCGCGCTTTGCAAAGTGCGAGACGCGATGTCGAAGATATTGATCTGATTATTGTTGCGACGACTACGCCCGACCATACGTTCCCGTCGACTGCTTCTTATACGCAAGCCAAATTAGGCGTCCGTGCGGGGGTTCCCGCTTTCGACGTGCAAGCCGTGTGCTCTGGATTTGTTTATGCTCTGTCGGTGGGGTCAGCCATGGTTGCGGCAGGACAGGCACAAAAAGCGCTGGTTATTGGGGCGGAAATTATGACCCGTATTCTCGATTGGGATGACCGTACAACCGCGGTTCTTTTTGGCGACGGGGCAGGTTGCGTTGTTCTGGAGGCTGTTGCCGATGATGACCGGCGTGGAGTGATCGACAATCATATTGCCTGCGATGGAACGAAAGCAGATTTACTATATGTCGATGGTGGGCCAGCGCTCGATCAACGTGTCGGTTTTTTGCGCATGAAAGGGCGAGAAGTTTTTCGACACGCCGTTGAAAATATTAGTGACACAGTCAGCCAGTTACTCGAACGAAATCAACTTTCTGTTAATGACATCGATTGGTTCGTGCCGCATCAGGCTAATAAGCGCATTATTGATGCTGTCGCTAGTCGCATAGGCTTGCCAGCCGAGAAGACCGTTATAACGGTGGATCAGCACGCCAATACCTCGGCCGCGTCTATTCCTCTCGCGCTTTCATTGGCGGTACAAGACGGGCGCATTAAACCCGGTGATCTTGTTATGACCGAGGCTATGGGGGGCGGGTTTACGTGGGGTGGAAACCTTTTCCGTTTGTAATTTATAGGTTTTTAGCTTGCCGAAATTTATCTCGCCGTGCATAATTCGATAGTCCGGAGGAACGTTCATGAGTTCAAAAACAGTTACCAGAGCAGATCTGAGCGAAGCGATAGTTCGAAAAATTGGATTGCCACGCAGTGAGGCATCGGAAATCGTTGAAGCGGTTCTCGATGAAGTCGCGGACGCGCTCGTCTCAGGGCAGAACGTAAAATTATCGTCCTTCGGGTCTTTTCTCTTACGCGATAAACGCGCTCGCATGGGCCGTAACCCAAAGACGGGTGAAGAAGTGCCGATCACGCCGCGTCGCGTTCTCTCGTTTCGGCCGAGCCATGTTCTCAAAGATCGTCTGACGCGCCCCTCTAACGGATAGCAAGCTGGTGGCGCATGACAGATAAAGCAGATAGCGCCTATAAGACAATTGGTGAAGTAGCTGAGGAGCTCGGGCTGCAACAGCACGTTCTCAGATTTTGGGAAACTAAGTTTTCGCAGCTTCAACCGATCAAGAGTGGCAGGGGGCGCCGGCTATATCGGCCTGAGGATGTATATCTCCTGGCCGGCATTCGCGATCTTTTGCATGAACGCGGTTTTTCGATCAGAGGTGCTCAGCAATTTATTTCCGAAAACGGGGTAGAGGCCGTGCGGCGGCAGATGTCCAGCGCCGCAAGTGGTGAGACGCGCGCGATCGCCGATGCAGTGTCGCGGTTAGAGCAGATTAGAGATCTGTTGCAGCGTGCGCGGATCGAATTACAGACCCCGATGTCCTGACGTTGAAATTTCTTGCATGAAACCGATCCTCTGGCTTGCCTTAAGTCGGCAAAGAGCCTAGAAAACCCATCATCGGAGTGTAGCGCAGCCCGGTAGCGCACTTGTCTGGGGGACAAGGGGTCGTCGGTTCAAATCCGGCCACTCCGACCAAGTTTCAGAGGGAGATTGCCATAAACGGGGCTTGGCAATTTCTCAGATCTAACGGGGCTATACCTGCTGGTCTAAGCCTGTTGATCTAAGCAGTGATGACTTTGAGGAGATTCTTATGACGTCTATTCTACCGATTGCACTTTTTGTCTTGGCTTTTGTCGTTTTAAATTTTGTAACAAATGGCCGAATTGACTAAGCTGTTTGCGGTTAGTCGGGTCTTTGCATCCACCAAATAATGGCACCTGCTGGTATTGTCCAAATCAGTCCTGTTATCAGATAAAAGAAAAACATGGCGACTTGGCCGCTCGGGGCCCAGTCGCTGACGGCTATTGTCATGATGCCCAGTGCATAAAAAAATAACAGGGCAAGTAATAGGATCAATCCTATGAGTTTACGGACTCTAATAGGAAGCCACGGTCGCGACATGATCACCTCTCTAAGCAATAATAATCCACTGGTTCTAGCAGTTTAGGGTAGGGCTGGCGAGGCATTGCACGCGCCTTTTGGTCGCAATGTTGGGAGCCATTCGATCGTGTATACCGATAATATGATATCGCACCCAAACCATATGTCTCGCTCGCATGAGAGATCGGTGGCTCTCTGGCTTTTTGTTGTGTGCATTTTGATTTTCTCGATGGTAGTCGTTGGTGGTCTGACGCGGTTAACCGATAGTGGTCTGTCAATTACCGAATGGCAGCCGATTTTGGGTGCTATTCCGCCCTTAACCGAGACGGATTGGTTAATCGCCTTTGATAAATATAGAGAAATCCCAGAATACCAACTCGTCAATAAGGGGATGAGCCTTGAGGCGTTTAAGTATATTTATTGGTGGGAGTGGGGGCACCGGTTTCTCGGGCGTATTATCGGCCTCGTGTTTTTCATTCCCTTACTCTATTTTGCTCTGACGCGGCGTTTGTCGGCATCAATGTTTTGGCCACTTCTCGGGATTTTCTGTCTCGGGGCCGTACAAGGGTTCATGGGGTGGTACATGGTTCAAAGTGGCTTGAGCGAGCGCGTAGACGTCAGCCAATACCGTCTGGCAATGCATCTTACCCTGGCGCTGGTGCTTTTTTCTGGTTGTTTTTGGTTGGGGTTACGTTTGTGGTGGCAGGGTGAAATTCTTCCGGCCAATGGACGGCGGGTAGTTTTTGGCGGTGTTTTGGTCGCTTGCATTTTTATCCAGGCGTTCCTCGGTGCGCTGGTTGCTGGAACTGACTCGGGTTTGATTTATAACACCTGGCCGTTAATGGACGGTGATTTCGTGCCAGCAGGCGTTTTTGGCTCCAGTGGCGGTATGATCGATGCCTTTGAGCATCCGCTGACCATCCAATTTAACCATCGTATTTTCGCTTATATTCTGGTTTTTCTGGTCATCGCTGAGCTGTACTTGGTGAATCGCCGGGGCGAACCTCTAGCGATCAGGCGTTCGGCCGCAATTTTAGCCTCAAGCGTCTTAGTGCAAGCAGTTTTGGGCATCACAACTTTGATTTACGCGGTTCCCCTGCATCTCGGCGTAATGCATCAGGGCATGGTTGTTCTGGTGATCGCAGCGGGCTTATATCATTTGACCTGCTTGCGGCGCCATAATCCCGTGGCTTCACATCGGTAATATAATACCTAATTTGTAAGATATTGAATTTACTTGTATAAATTATTATGCAGGGCAAAGAAATGCATTGCCAAGTGTTTTTTGATTGCTTATAAGCTGGTCAAACTTTGTACACAGGAAGATCAGCATGAGAACGTTTTCTGCAAAACCGTCGGATATCGAAAAGAAGTGGGTTTTGATAGACGCGGAGAATATGGTTGTTGGCCGGCTTGCGGCGATTATTGCGTCACGTTTACGCGGTAAGCATTTACCGACTTTTACGCCGCACATGGACTGCGGTGATAATATCGTCGTAATCAACGCTGATAAGGTGAAATTCACCGGCAACAAAACTAAGGATAAAACCTACTATCGTCACACGGGTCACCCAGGTGGAATTAAAGAAACGACTCCACAAAAAATCATGGAAGGACGCTATCCGGAACGCGTTTTAGAGCTTGCTGTTAAGCGCATGATGCCGGGAGGTCCTTTGACCCGCAAACAACTTGGTAATTTGCGGATTTATGCTGGTGCCGAGCACCCGCACGAGGCGCAAGCGCCGGAAGCGCTCGACGTCGCGGCGATGAATTCGAAGAATGTGAGGAACTAGCATGTCGGAAACTACACTCGAAAATCTCGATCAAGCATTGGGACAAGACACGGTAGCCGCGCCGGTTTCAGCGCCGACCGAGCCACAAATTGATGCCAGTGGCCGAGCTTATGCCACAGGCAAGCGTAAAAATGCGGTCGCGCGGGTCTGGGTAAAGCCAGGTGCCGGACGTATTATTGTTAATGGTCGCGACGAGGAAACTTATTTCGCCCGTCCAGTATTACGGATGATCCTGCGTCAGCCTTTGGTGGCTGCTGGACGCTTGGATCAATATGACGTCTTTGCGACGGTCACGGGTGGTGGGTTGTCTGGCCAAGCTGGTGCTGTTCGTCATGGTATTTCAAAAGCCCTGACACATTACGAGCCTGAGCTTCGGGCCGTTTTGAAAAAAGGCGGTTTCCTAACTCGCGATTCACGGGTGGTTGAGCGTAAGAAGTATGGTCGAGCGAAAGCGCGTCGTAGCTTCCAATTCTCCAAGCGCTAAGCAGCCCTTTTTTGCTTCAAAATGGGCCTGCCGGCGACGGCGGGCCTTTTTGATTTGGGATGGTCAAGAACGCGAGCGGCATGTATATAAGGCCCTGGCGTTATAGATTTGTGATTTGAATCGGCTCGTTTTAGCGGGCTTTTGGTGCGGACTCGAACAGATTGAGAGAAATATGACGACTGTAGAAGCTGGATCAGATGTATCGGTAATGGATATTCAATCCATGTTGCCACACCGTTACCCATTTTTATTGGTAGATCGTGTGACCGAAATGGAGCGTGACGAACGCGGAGTCGGGATTAAAAATGTTACGGCATCGGAACCCTGGTTTACGGGACATTTTCCGGAGCGACCAATTTTTCCCGGTGTCTTAATCGTTGAGGCAATGGCCCAAACCGCGGCGATCATTGTGATTAACTTTATGCGCCGGGAAATGCCCGCGTTTAGGGCCGATTCAGTGTATTTTATGTCAATCGACAAAGCGCGTTTCCGTCACCCTGTGATCCCCGGTGATCAAATGCGGATTCATGTAGAGAAGATTAATCAGCGCCGTATGGCCTATAAATTTGCCTGCGTTGCGAAAGTAGATGAAAAAGTGGTGGCTGAGGCTGAGGTCATGGCTATGCACGTCGGAGAAAACACCTAGTATGACGACCAAAAGGGTCAAAGTTGCAGTCTTGGGTGCGTCTGGCTATACCGGCGCCGATACTGTGCGCCTGCTTGCCAATCACCCGCATGCAGAGGTTGCCATGCTGGTTGCTAATACGCAGGCCGGTAAAAGCTTTTCTGACTTATATCCGCAGTTTTCAGGTCTTGAGCTGCCGACCATGATTAGTGCCGACGAAGCTAATTGGTCGGATATTGATGTGGTGATTTGCGGTTTGCCACACGGAACAGCGCAGGACATTATCAAAAACATTCCCGCTTCAGTTCGCGTCATCGACATGTCTGCCGATTTTCGGCTTCGGGACACCGCAACTTATGAGCAATGGTATGGGCGATCGCACGTTGCGTCGGATCTCTTAGAAGGGGCCGTTTATGGGCTGAGCGAACACTATCGGAATGATATCGCTAAGGCTCGTATCGTCGCCTGCCCAGGGTGTTATCCGACGGCGGCGCTGACACTTCTTTTGCCGCTGGTTAAAAGTGGCTTGATCTCGACCGAAGATCTGATCATTGATGCGAAATCGGGTGTTACTGGTGCTGGACGCAGTTTGAAGGAGCAGAACCTGTTTAGCGAGGTCGCAGAGGGGATGCATCCCTACGGCGTCGGCATGCATCGTCATGCTCCTGAAATCGAACAAGAGTTGTCGCTCGCCTCTGGTGGCCCGGTGGTCGTCAATTTCACGCCGCATTTGGTGCCAATGAACCGTGGTGAGTTATTGAGTGTCTATGCGCGGTTGGGCGCAGGCAAAACCGTCGATGACATTCTAAAAGTCTTGTCTGACCGTTACGTCAACGAACCTTTTGTGCGGGTAGTTGATGTTCTACCTGCAACGCGCCATGTACGTGGCTCGAATAGTTGTATTTTGGGTGCTGTAGCCGACCGCATTTCGGGGCGGGTGATCTTGTTCTCTGCGCTTGATAATCTCGTTAAAGGATCAGCAGGACAAGCGGTGCAGAATCTGAATATTATGTATGGCTTCGCTGAAACAACAGGTCTCGAGCAATTGCCGCTTTATCCCTGATGTCACACGATCGCCCTAATTGAATTATAACAGTCTCGCGGATCAAACCTTTAGAAATATGTGGCTCGCATGAATAGTGAATTTCAACGCATCCAAAGATTACCGCCCTATGTTTTCGAGAGCGTTAATAAACTCAAGGCGCAGGCCAGAGCTAATGGCGCCGACATTATTGATTTTGGCATGGGCAACCCTGATTTGCCGACGCCGCAGCATATTGTCGATAAGCTTGTCGAAACAGTTAAGAACCCGCGGGCGCATCGCTACTCGGCGTCGAAGGGGATCCCTGGTTTACGTAAGGCGCAAGCGCGCTATTATGAGCGTCGGTTTGGCGTCAAGCTGAACCCTGATACGGAAATCATAGCAACGCTGGGTTCTAAAGAGGGATTTGCCAATATGGCGCAGGCGATGACTGATCCCGGCGATGTCATCCTCGTACCCAATCCAACTTATCCCATTCACGCTTTCGGCTTCATCATCTCGGGGGCCAGCATCCGGCACTTACCCATCCTCAAGCCCGAGGATTTTTTCAAGGTGCTGGACAATGCTGTGGTGCATACGCACCCCAAGCCCAAGGCCGTGGTAATCAATTATCCATCCAATCCAACAGCAGAAGTCGCTGACTTGGATTTTTATCGCGAGATTGTAGCCTATGCGCGCAAGCATGAGATTTATATTCTGTCTGATCTCGCCTATGCCGAAATTTACTTTGATGAGAGCAAACCGCCGCCGTCGATTTTGCAAATTGATGGCGCTAAAGATGTCGCGGTTGAATTTACCTCGCTATCAAAAACGTTCTCCATGCCAGGGTGGCGGATGGGATTTGCTGTTGGCAATGAGTATCTGATCGGGGCTTTAACGCGTATCAAGAGCTATCTTGATTATGGCGCTTTTACGCCTATTCAAGTGGCTGCCGCGGCGGCGCTCGATAGTCCTGAGAAGGTGATTTATGATATTCGGCAAGTTTACAAACAACGCCGTGATGTGCTGGTGGAAACCTTTGCGCGGTCAGGCTGGGAAGTGCCGCCACCTGCTGCGACCATGTTTGCCTGGGCTAAAATCCCCGAAGCTTTCGCGGGTATGAAGTCTTTGGATTTCTCGACATTACTGCTGCAAGAGGCAGAGATCGCTGTTTCTCCCGGCATTGGCTTTGGCGAGTATGGTGACGATTATGTCCGTATTGCTTTGGTGGAAAATGAACACCGCATTCGTCAGGCCGGCCGTAATCTTAAAAAATTCATGGAGCAGCACGCGCCGCAAAAAAAGCAGGTTGGCTGATGGGCAATGAGGTGCGTCTTGGCCTTGCGGGTCTAGGTACCGTTGGTTTGCGGGTAGCGCAATCGTTGCAAGGCGGCGTCCTGAGCGGCGTGAAGCTGAGCGCCATTGCGGTTCGCGATACAACGAAAAAACGCGACATTGAGCTTAAAAATGTTCGTATCGCGGATGACACACTGTCGCTCGCAACTGCCGATGATGTTGATATTGTTGTTGAATTAATTGGCGGTGAAAATGGCGTGGCGCTTGAGCTGACCAAGGCGGCTTTGCAAAACGGTAAATCGGTTGTGACCGCGAACAAAGCCATGTTAGCCCGTCACGCGGTTGAACTGGCTGATCTAGCTGAGGCGCATGATTGTTCGTTGGCCTATGAGGCGGCTGTGGCTGGTGGGATCCCAGTGATTAAAACCATTCGCGAGGCTTTGGTCGGTAATCAGATCGATCGTTTGAGTGGTATTCTTAACGGTACGTGCAACTATGTGCTGTCGCAGATGGCGCGGACGGGCCAGAGTTTCTATAGTATTTTGCAGCAAGCGCAAAAACTTGGTTACGCAGAGGCCGATCCTAGCTTTGATATTGAAGGCATCGATGCAGCACAAAAATTGACATTACTGGCCAGTTTGGCTTTCGGCATTACCCCCGATTTGAAACATGTTTCATGCACGGGCATCACAGCGATTACACAACGCGATATTCATGCAGCGCGCGATTTTGATTGTCATATCAAACTGATTGCTCGTGCCGAACACAGCGATGCTGGAACCCGCCTTTGGGTGGGGCCAGCTCTATTGCGCGAGACCCATCCACTGAGCGACGTCGACGGTGTAACTAATGCCGTGCTGGTTGCCGCCGAGCCGGTTGGTGAGTTAATGCTTGTCGGCCCCGGCGCCGGTGGCGGCGCAACGGCTTCGGCGGTTTTGAGCGATATTTCTGATCTCGCAGGCGGGTTTGGGCGTTCGTTATTTGCCCGTCATCCGCGTGAATTATTTAACGCTGAGATTGTTGAAGGTCTGCCAGCCAGCGAGTGGTATTTGCGATTTTTGCTAGAAGATAAGCCGGGCAGTATGGCGCGGGTGACGCAGATCTTAGCAGATAAAGGCGTTTCGATTGAGCAGGTTATTCAGCGAGGGCCGAGCGAGGGCGAATCCCGCTTGCCCGTTGTGTTTATCACCCATAAGGTCGAGGAATCGCATATAAAACAAGCGGTCGCCGAGGTCAGGGGGCTTGAGGGTATTGTCGGCGAGAATTTATGTCTCCCCGTTTTTACTGACTAATTTTACGCGTTGAAGGATAGGATAAAAAATGGCCGTTATTGATAGAATTCTCTCTCTAGAAGTTGCTCGCGTAACTGAGCGCGCCGCGGTTTCGGCGTCGCGTCTGATCGGTCGCGGGGATGAAAAAGCTGCTGATCAGGCGGCCGTTGACGCCATGCGACGCGAGCTCAATGCGCTTGATATTGATGGGGAAGTGGTCATCGGCGAGGGTGAGCGCGACGAAGCGCCAATGCTGTATATTGGTGAGAAGGTCGGGACCGGCAAAGGGCCCAAAGTCGATATTGCGCTCGATCCACTTGAAGGCACGACGTTGACGGCCAAGGGCATGGCAAACGCCTTGGCAGTGATCGCTGTTGCTGAAAAAGGCAGTCTTTTGAATGCGCCCGATGTTTATATGGAAAAAATTGCGGTCGGCGCAGGTCTGCCAGCTGGGATTATTGACCTTGATGCGGCGCCCGATGAGAATGTGCGCGAAGTTGCAAAAGCACTTAAACTAGATGTTAGTCATGTAAATGTATGTATTCTCGACCGTCCACGCCATGCCGCTATGATTGAAGCGGTTCGTGGTATTGGCGCGCGGGTGACTTTAATCACCGATGGTGATGTTGCTGGCGTTATTCATACGACCGACCCGACGACTGGGATCCATCTCTACATGGGAACCGGTGGAGCGCCCGAGGGAGTTCTCGCGGCCGCTGCTCTGCGTTGCACAGGCGGGCAGATGCAAGGACGTTTATTGTTGAATGACAAAGAACAACGTGATCGGGCTGCCAAAATGGGGATTTCCGATTTTGATAAAAAATATTCGGTCGAAGAAATGGCTAAGGGCGATGTAATGTTCTCTGCCACCGGCGTGACCAAGGGCACGATGCTTGGCGGTATCGTCAATAATGGCCTCGATATTTGGACCGACACGGTGCTAATGCGATCTTCGACGGGCACTATCCGTTGGATCAAAGCGCGCCATACACACATGGAAAAATTTCATTTGGATGACTGACGCCCGCGTCAATAACTGTCTTTTAGGCGTAGAGACGTCTTGTTCTGGCCGCCGCTGGCTAGAGCGCCCCATCGACGAACGATATGTTCAAGCCGCCATTCAACGCTTTGGCATGCCGGATATTTTGGCGCGCATATTGAGCGCGCGCGGGGTTGAGCTCGACGCGATCGACGATTACCTCAATCCACGGCTGCGCGAACTACTACCAGATCCATCAAGCCTGGCCGATATGGATAGGGCAACCGCGCGTCTGGTGCAGGCGATCTTAGACCAAGAGAAAATCGTAATTTTTGGCGATTATGACGTTGATGGAGCGACCTCGACGGCTTTGTTTTTGCGTTACATGGCGATGATCGGCGTAGCCGCTGGATTTTACATTCCAGATCGCATGACCGAGGGGTATGGGCCGAATGAGCCGGCCATGGAGAAGCTGCATCGTGATGGCTATCAGCTAATGGTGACGGTTGATTGCGGGACCATGGCGCATGCGGCATTGGCGTGCGCTGAAAACTTAGGGCTCGACGTTATTGTGGTCGATCATCATCAAACAGGGGAGGCGCCCCCCAAAGCTTTGGCTCTCGTTAACCCGCGCCGTGCTGATGATGCGAGCGGCCTTGGGTATCTCGCCGCGGTTGGGGTCAGCTTTATGGTGCTTGTGGGGTTAAATCGTAGCCTGCGACAGGCAGGCTATTTCGCCGAGCGCGAAGAGCCCAATTTGCTGGACTTGTTGGACCTCGTGGCTCTGGGTACTGTTTGCGATGTTGTGCCCTTACGCGATTTAAACCGGGCCTTTGTTTTGCAGGGGCTAAAAATTCTGCAGTCACGGCAAAATGTCGGTTTGGCTGCGCTTGCTGATGTATCGCGCGCCCAACCGCCCATGGGGACCTATGAGATCGGCTTCATGCTCGGCCCGCGGGTGAATGCAGGCGGGCGTGTTGGCGAGTCGAGTCTCGGGCCACGGCTACTTTTATCGAGCGACAAGGAAGAGGTTACAGCCCTGGCGATGCGCCTTGATGCCTATAATACTGAGCGCCGGGCTCTTGAAGCCAAAGTTCTCGATCGGGCTTTGGTCCAACTCGAAGCAGCGACGGCTGGCTATAATATGGTGCCGCCAGCGCTTATCGCGGCCGATCAGGACTGGCACCCCGGCGTCATCGGTATCGTGGCGGGTCGTTTGAAAGACCGGTTTTATCGACCCGTTTTTGTAATTTCCTTTGACGCCGACGGGGCAGGAAAAGGCTCGGGTCGATCCATCCCTGGCTTTGATCTGGGGCAGATGGTGGCTAAGGCTGTTGGATTGGGGCTGATACAAGGCGGCGGAGGCCACGCGATGGCCGCGGGGGTAACTCTAACGCAAGATCAATTGCAGGGATTTAGAGACTTTCTGCTCCAAGAATGCGCTCTCGCGGCAACGGAAGCGAGCCGCGCACTGCGTTGCGATGCGGCGCTCCAACCCTCGGCCGCAACGCGTGATTTGCTCGATATGATCGACCGAGCTGGTCCTTATGGGGCGGGTAATCCAGAGCCTCGATTTGTCATACCCAGTGCACAAATTGCCTACAGAAAAGAGGTTTCTGGGGGGCATATTCAATGCACGCTGGCAGACGCGGGGCGCGGCAAATTGAAGGCTATTGCCTTCGCTTCGTTAGACGAAACGGTCCGCAATCAGCTTCTGACACATCAGGGCCCTTTGCATATTGTGGGCGCACTGCGTGCAGATGATTGGCAGGGGCGCCGCGGCGTACAGCTTATGATTCAAGATATTGCCATACCTTGAGAATGAAGCCACGAGATGGCTTGATCTTCGACGAAAAAGATACTATATCACCGACATTCGCGTCGACGCGCCCTTCGTCTATCGGTTAGGACGCTAGGTTTTCAACCTGGAAAGAGGGGTTCGATTCCCCTAGGGCGTGCCACGCGAGGTTCAACGCGCTTAGCGCGTTTTCTCTGGCCAATATCGTAAAATATGCTCGTCGCGGCCCGACCGGTAGCGATAATAATTATACTTAACAGCGTGTTTTTTGTAATAGTCTTGGTGCTTATCCTCCGCTGGGTAAAAGCTTGTCGCGGGCTCAACGGCGGTCATAACAGGGCGGGGATAGCGTTGCGAGGCGTTCAGGCGCTCGATATCAGCGAGCACGATAGCTTTTTCCTCCTCCGTTAGATAGTAAACCGCTGAGCTATATTGAAAGCCACGGTCAACAAAAGATCCTGTCCCATCGGTTGGATCATGCATTTGCCAAAAAGCGTTTAACAGTTGCTGATAAGAAATCTGCGCGCTGTCATATTCAACGGCAACTGTTTCGCGGTGTCCGGTTTGTCCACTGGCGACGCTTTCATAGGATGGGTTTTCCTCTTTTCCCCCCATAAAACCAGAAGTGACGGACATAACACCGTCAAGTTTCTCGAAATCGGCTTCCGTGCACCAAAAGCATCCGCCGGCAAAATAACCGACGCGGATTTCCGCTTTGGCGCTGGTTCCAAACATCACCAGTAAAGCGACGCCGAGCGCAAGAGAGAGATTTATAAAATGCGTACGCAAGTTAACTCGATTTGCCTTAGAGCTTTCCATTGGTTTTTCCTTTTTGTTGTTACGGGCGTGGCATAGGCGGCTGACCACCAGGCGGCTCAGCATCGCGTATGAATTCAAAAACGGGATACCAGTAGCGAGCCCGCTCTTTGCCCTCGAGCCAGGCTTGCGAAGATACGTTTTCTTGTAACCGTGCTACCACATCCTCGATATTATTCCCAAGACCAATACTGAGGCGAACGGGATTGGTAAGATAGAGATGAGCCCATTTGGCGCCTTCGGCGGGGTCTTTTTCAGGGCCAACATTGAACATGTAAAGCCGCGCCATTTCTGCTTGCGCACCATGAAAGCCGGCATCGGCTGCGCGGTTCACGAGTTCGCGGCCGCGAACAAATCCATCTCGGCTAGATAAGGTCTGGTTTTGATCGCGATCGCTGGTATCGGGCTTGTAACCAGCGCGCATCATTTCGCATAGACCAAGTGCCGTTTGGGCATCTTCAAAGCCGCGCCCTTGGGCCGCAAAGGCGGCTAGTTCTTCCACGGCCAAGTCACAATTACCTCTTGCCTTGGCAACAAAGCCGCTCCAATACGGGTCGAGTACATCGCGCGCCACGGCTGCACGTCCGCGCACCATATCGCTGGGACGTTCCTGGCGTTGCGCTTCCGCCGGCAGAGCCAGCAGAACAAGCGCTACGACAAAGATTTGGCTGCGAAGATAGACGATGTGCATTCCCAGGGGCTCTCTTCTTACCAGTGTCCAGTATTCTCCATCGACAGCCACGGCTCTTTGGCCGGTAACGGATCGCCAGCTTGTAAAAGCTCGATTGAGATATTATCTGGCGAGCGCACAAAGGCCATGTGACCGTCGCGAGGCGGGCGGTTTATTGTCACACCAGCCGCGCGTAGCTTCTCGCACAGTGCATAAATGTCGGCGACGGCATAGGCTAAATGGCCGAAATTACGCCCTTCATCGAGTGGTTCCGGATCCCAGTTATAGGTGAGTTCAATTTGCGCCTCTGGCTGGCCTGGAGGCGCCAGAAAAACGAGCGTAAATCGTCCAGCTTCGACTTCATGACGTCGTAATTCCTCAAGTCCCAATAAATCGCAGTAGAATTTTAGGCTTGCTTCGAGATCATTAACCCGAATCATTGTGTGTAAATATTTCATATAAACCTCTCAAACCCAGCATGCCAAAGCTTGGCAGCAAGATCAATTCGCGCTTTACTATTAGTTTCAGGGGAGAGTTATGTATCGCGATATAGAGTTTCAATCCGAGCGCGATTTATGCGCGGGGCGCTTATATGTGCCTAATAATAAAGTTAGCAATGGCGCGGCCATTGTTATGGCGCATGGCTTTTGCGGCACAATGGATAGTGGGCTTTTTGAGTACGCCGGAGCTTTCCAGGATAAAGGGTTTCATGTTTTGGTGTTTGATTATCGTGGCTTTGGCAAAAGCCAAGGCACGCCGCGCCAGATGGTTTCCGTACCCAAGCAACGCAAAGACTGGAAAGCTGCTATTGATTATGTGCGGTCGCTTGACAATGTCGATGCCGACCGTGTCGCGTTATGGGGGTATTCCTTCTCAGGTGGGCACGTTATCCATCTCGCGGTTGAGGATTCTGCAATACGAGCCATTGTCGCCCAGTGTCCTCTAATCGACCCTTATGCGACGATGACCATGGCAAATCAATTTCGGAGCGCAGAGCAAATTTCACAGATTGAAAAAATAGCTTTGCGCGATTGGTGGGGCGGCTTAGTCGGTCGCCGGCCGATATTTATCAACGCAGCTAAGGATCCAAATCAGCCAGAGCTTCCGAGCATTTTAGCGGCTCCAGAAGCTGATATGTATATGGATCTCGCTGGCCCGAACTGGATTAACGCGGTTGCCGCACGAAGTCTGGTGAGTGGTAAATTCCATCTTAACAACCCCTCGCTTTTGGTCGACGCTTTGAAGACGCCAACTTTAATCCAAATTGGTGATACAGACCAAACCGTTGCAAATGAGTCGATTGAGGTGTTCTCGCGCCGCGCCGGGCCAATCGTCAGAACCAAGCATTACGATGCTGGGCATTTTACCATCGCTTTACCCCCTGTGTTTGCTTCTGTGGCTGAAGATGCAGGACAATTCTTTCTTGAGCATTTGGCGGGTTAATGACGGATCTGGCGCGTTTGGTGGCCGAGGCCGAAAGAATCGTGTTTTTTACAGGCGCCGGTATTAGCACTGAAAGTGGTATTCCCGATTTTCGAAGTCCCACTGGCCTGTGGCAGAAATTAAAACCGATTATGTTTCAAGATTTTCTAGCTTCAGAGGAAGCTAGAATAGAGGCCTGGCGGCGTAAATTCGAGATCGATGACACCATCGCCAAGGCTAGTCCTAATTGCGGCCACCAGGTGATCGCAGCGATGGTGGCCTTGGATCGGGTAAAGTATGTGATCACGCAAAATATTGACAATCTGCATCAAGTGTCCGGTATTCCTGAAGATAAGATCATCGAGTTGCATGGCAATGGAACCTACGCAAAATGCTTATCATGCGAGACACGTTACGCGCTTGAGGAGATTAAGGCGCGTTTTCAAGCCAGTGATGAATGTGTCGCGCCGCGATGTACGGCCTGCGACGGAGTTATTAAATCTGCCACCATCTCTTTTGGACAAGCTATGCCGGAACATGAGATGCGGCGAGCGGAAACTGCAACTTTATCTTGCGACCTGTTTATAGTGGTGGGCTCGTCTTTACAGGTTTTTCCCGCTGCAGGCTTCCCCTTGATCGCAAAAAAGAATGGAGCGCGACTGGTTATTATCAATCGCGAGGCGACCGATTTCGATTCCGTTGCTGATTTGGTTATTCATGATGAAATTGGCCCCTGCTTATCAGCTTTACTGCAGAATAAAGCGTAAGAACAATTTTTAAAGTTAGAGTTCTTTAACTCTTATCTGGCTATGATATTGTTGCTCGAGTGCGTATTTCGAGTGCTGCGTAAGAAGCACTGCGACAAAAATAAGAAAAGTGTCGCGTTGCTTATGTACCCATAAACAAAAAACGGAACCACTACGCGTAATAGATAGTGTGTTCAGTAAAGAATAATAATGTCGAGGTATAAATGTCAGAAGATAAATTCCAAGAAACTCCCGGAGATCAAAATTTGGCGGTGCCAGTGGAAGGGACAGTGAAATGGTTCGACTCAGCTAAAGGTTATGGCTTCATCACACCTACAGATGGTGGGCGTGATGTCTTGGTTCATCATTTGGCCTTAACGAGAGCTGGACATGATAAGCTCTATCTTGGGGCTAAGGTCAAATGCACTGTTGTCGAGCGAGTGCAGGGGTTACAGGCGGATCGTGTTATCTCAGTGGATAATGAAACGGCTCATATCGTTCCGACGCATGAGCGCCCGACCGCGTTGCGTGATCAAATTACCGATATTTCGGATTTCAAGGTTGCCATCGTCAAATGGTTTAACAGAATTAAGGGCTACGGGTTTGTAAATCCCGAGGGGGATAACGAGGATATTTTCGTGCACATGGAAACTTTGCGCGCGTCCAATATCGATATTCTTGTTCCCGGGCAGAAGGTTCTGGTCAAATTTGGCTCAGGCCCGAAAGGGCTGATGGCGGCCGAGTTGAAGCGCATAGATGCGGGGTGTGATATCGGAAGCTAAGGCTTGCTTTCTACAAGGGTTTATGTCACCTCTGACCCATGTTTGAGAAAGTAGAAGAGTGCCGTGCTCCCGCGCCCTTTAAGCCAAGTGTTCGTCGCGGGCCGTTTACCTCCCATAATGGGCCTTGGTTCCATTGGGCGGAAGGCTCGGATTTTCGCCAGGGCGTTCGGTTGCTGGATCGGCATTGCAATAGTCGTGGCATTGTCCATGGCGGATTTCTCAGTTCTTTCGCTGATGGCCTCCTGGCGACCGCAATTTTTCGTTCACTCAAGAGATCCGCTGTAACAGTTCAGCTGACCACAGAGTTTCTTAGTGAGGCTAGGTCGGGCGATTGGCTGCAGGGCACAGCTAGCATATTACGTGACACGCGATCGCTTGCTTTTGTATCGGCGCACGCTTGGATTGGCGAGGCGGTTGAAGAGCCGCATAGCGGTTTTGTTTTTACGGCCCATGCTGTATTTCGATTGAAGGAGCCTGCCTAAAGCGGCTCTTGCGTATCTTCAATGGCACATTTCTTTAAGTCGTTTAAATCACCGCTTGAGGTCAAAAACATCGCGAGACGTAACTGCTTGAGCCAGCTCTCGATCAACAGACAGAGGCGGTCGACGGCTTGACTATGACTTTGATCGAGCCCTGCGGTCAAAAATGGGTAGGCCGCGGCTGTAAAGTCAGCACCAAGCCTAATGGCTTTGGCGACGTCCAGCCCATTACGAATGCCACCAGAGGCAATTAAAGCGCAATCGGGCATACTCTCGCGACATGGTTGTAGGGCCTTGAGGGCGTCAACGGTATCGATACCCCAGCTCAGAAAAGGGGTGTAGTCAGCTTGTCTGTCGCGCGCGACACGGGCTTGCTCGATTGCAGCCCAATTTGTGCCCCCGCGGCCAGCAATTTCGATGTGACGGCCTCCTAGTTCATAAAGACGCCGCGCCGTCTGCGCGCTGATGCCGGCGCCAACCTCCTTAATGCAGACGGGCACTGGCGCCTGCGCTATGAAGTTTGCGATAGCATCTGGAACGCCCGACCAGTCACTCCCGCCTTCGGGCTGAATCGCCTCTTGCAAGGGGTTAAGATGGATTGCAATGGCATTGGCTTGAATATCATCAATCGCACGTTTTGCGAGATCGAAGCCACCGGGTTGCGCCAATTGTAGGGCGCCGATATTGGCGATCAGATAACTCAAAGGGGCCATGCGACGCAACTCACTTTGACTTTGGCGCGCTTGCAAACTTGCCCGTTGCGAACCAAGTGCGAGGGGGATGTCGTAAATTTGTGCCACCTCGGCGAGCGCCAAATTGAGTTTATCACCGCGTTGTGTGCCGCCCGTCATGGCGCCAACCATTAAGGGCGCCGGAAACACTCTATCAAAAAGTTTTGCTGAAAGATTGATATCAGACATGTTCACTTGCGGTAAGGCCTGATGAACGAGAGAAAAAGATGAAAATTTTGAACTAATATTTTGTGCCGCATCAGACTTTGCAAGGTCGAGATGCTCGCTTTTGCGTCGCTCTATGTTGTTATCGGTCGTCATTGCCTGCTGATCTCCGGCATGTCCGTAGTTTTATGGATTCTATTGAATATATCGAGGCCATCAATCAAGATGACGTGAGGCACTGTCAGCGCAAAAATGCCAATAAAGAGACTGCGGAGAAAAGCGAGTTCGAATGACATTTCTTCGGTAAGAAAAGGTATGGCCGAAATTACGATTAGCGTCAGCGCACTGAGAGCAAGTGTTAGGCGCCAATCAAGGATAGTCAATGTGTGTCGTAAACGCTGAAAGTGGCGACGACCGTGAAAGCCGCAAAAGTATACTGCAAATCCCCATAAGGGTGGCAACACCAAAAATATAAAGCTGAGAATGATCATCTCGCCGAGGGCAGCCATGGGTATTTTGTCCTGCGCCAGCCTAAGCAGTAGATGACCGGCCCAGACAAAAGCCAGAGCATAAAATGGCCTTATAAAATCGGTTTCCACCTGTGTTAGCAGAGCGAATAGGCCAGCAACCTCCTCAGGGTGTGCTAGGGGTATAAACAATAGGGGGAGCCCACCATAGAGGAAGGCATCGATTGGCGTTGCTCTAAAGTGAACTGCATCGGCGCGACCAAAATGGTATACGGAGACGGCGACGAACCCGATCAAGCTGAGGAGCGGCCAGGTAAACCAGACCAGTATGAAAATACCAGTCAAAGCAACGTACCCCAATGCGAATATTGCAAAATGCTGGGGTGCACGGATAAGTGCACCGCGTATCGCCAAATTCAAATCGGCGGCGCCATGCGGGACGCCCAACACCAATATGGCCGCTAAAGCCAGAACATCCCATAGTGATAGACTAATCTGTTCCATTATATCTTTGTCAAATCAGAGCTCTGAGAAATAGGGACTTCGGCATGGCACGGATCACTTTAAGGATGACGCGCCAGGGCGCTCGACCGTTCATGAATTGACCAAACTCGTCGCCCGATAATTGCTGCGCCATGCGTAAGAATAGCTCACTGGCACGCTCAGGCGCCCTGATTAAGACGCGCAAGAAAATGCGGTCCATCCAGCGCTCGAAATTCGATGCCCCAGCCTCAGCATGACGAAAGCCGACTTGTCGCATTGTCTCGATTTGTCGGTGGATTTGAGCGAAGGCATATCCGCTCGACGCACGCAGAGCGCCACCGACAAGGCCCACGGGCGTCGCAGGATCACGGGTTGAAGGCAAGAGCTCCGCCATTGGGATAGCTCCGCTCTCTTCGGTCTCGATTTTAAAAACACGCCCAGGGTAAAACTGTGTCAAATAGGTCGCTATTTGGCCGCGATACCAATCTGAAGCGAGGGGCGCGGCTGAAAACACTGTTGATTCGATGAGGGCTTTGCGCGGTGTTAGGGGAAGAAGATAGATGAAATGTATACCTGCCGCTTGCGATACGCGAAAATCCATCAGCGTAACGACGGATTTATCGAAGCAATTTGCCGAGGTGGTGACCCATTGTCCGAGAAAATGCTGCACGAGTCCGTTGGGTGACACACGGTAGCGCGCTGTGTCAAAGACGCGCTGATATCTGGTTGTTGTCGTTTGATCTGTTTCGAGGGTAAGCATACCTTTTTCGGCAGAACATTTACCGACTTTTTGAGCGATTACATGGGTGTTTGAGTGTTGTTCGATCTTTGCCAATAAATGTTTTTCATAAACGGCTGAAGAAATGGCGCGATAGCGAGCTTTCTGTCCTGTCAGTCTGCTCGCGCCCTTATGTGTAATGATATCCCAATGCTGCCAATTGCCTTTGGAAATTGTTCGCGGCAACTGAAAATAAGGCTCGCCAAAGTCCCAATATGACCAGATATGGTCAGGCCGCGGCAACGGATGCGGGTCAAAAATATCGACATGTTGTCCTCGGTCAAGGGCATGTGCAAGGACGAGCCCGGCACATCCCGCACCAATAATGGCGACACTATCGGACGAAGTCATGCGAGCTGTCATGGCAAATTCCGTTCAGTGCTTGATGAAGCTCCCGCGCGTGGGGTTTAGAAGGTAAGACGCGGTGACGCAAACTCACTAGACTTTTGATGCTGACAAGCATCTTTTCAGCCAATGATACCACCGTCCGTTCCCTCCAGACGTTATATCGACGGCGTTTGAGTTTATGGCCGATCGCTTGATAACAGTAGCCTGCGACACCAATTGCGATATGCGAGCGCAAGGGTAAATAGGCCAGACCTCGATATGCTGATGCATAATAACGGTCTGCGAGGCGGAGGAGATATTCGGCAGACTTTTGGAGTTGTTTGCGATGCATTGGGATCAGGCGGCCGCGACGTATAAGACGCGGTGACATATTGTTGCATATGGTCGCCGGTATGTAGCGACGGCCCATTTCGGCATCCTCACAAATATCGCGCGCGATATTGGTTAACTGCATTGCTATACCGAGATCAATCGCATGAGCACGCGCTTTGCTATCAGATGAACCGATGAGAGGCAACATCATAATTCCAACGGTCCCGGCAACACGATAGGCGTAGCGTATTAACTCATCCTCTGTGGCCACCGCGACCTCCCCTTGGTCATGCATCATTCCCGTTAGAAGATCGTGAACAGCTTGGCGCTCAATGCCGTTTCGGTCGGCAAAGGATAAAAAAGCCCTGAGAAAATCCGGGGCCTGCACCGCCTCGTCAAAAATTGCATCTCGCATCGATGCAATCAAATGAGTGCCGTCATGATTAACACTATCGGCAATATCATCCGCCAAACGGCAAAATTGATATAGGGTTGCGGCTTTTTCGCCCGTTTGTTCCCCTAGAAACCTCTTTGCCCAATGGAAGGTTTTGCCGTTCGCCGCAAGAACCTCGTGCGGCGACGTTTTCATGTTGGTGACATGTGCGGTAGCTGCGGCACTCATACCAAGACCTCGTTTAACGAGTTGATCGGCTGAGGAAATAAACGCTCAAGGGCTTTTGCTGAGCTTAGAACGCCGGGGAGGCCGGCGCCAGGATGCGTTCCAGCGCCCACAAAATATAGGTTTTGGATATGGGGATCCCGGTTTTTATAGCGGAACCAGGCCGATTGACGGAAGATCGGTGAGATTGAAAAACCTGCGCCATGCATGGCATTATAGTCGCGCTTGAAATCTTCTGGATCCATCCAGAAATCTGCGGTTATTGTTTTCTTCAGGTCGGGCAGGATAGTGGCATCGAGCGCGCCAACAATGCGATCGCGTAACTTAGGGCCTTCGTCTGACCAATTAACATTTGCCTGCAAATTAGGAACCGGGCACAGAACGTAGAAGCTATCGCAGCCCTGAGGCGCGAAAGAGCTATCGGTTGCCGTGGGCCGATGAACATAAAGCGAGAAGTCATCCGATAGGACTTTGCGATCAAATATATCAGCAAGTAATGATTTATAACGGTCGCCGAGCCAAATTGTATGGTGCGCAACATTCTCATACTGACGCGTTGTGCCAAAATATAGAACGAATAGTCCCATCGAATACTGTGTCAACGCCTCCGGTAGCGGCCGCTTCGGTTTTTGCGCTAGGGGTTCATGTTTCGGCAGGAGGTGCTGATAGACGCTGGGTGGATCGGCATTGCATACGACATGTGAGGCGGCAATCCTTTGGCCATCTTTGAGACGAACGCCTGTGGCGCGGCCGTTGCACATTTCGATTTCTTCAACCTCGGCGCCTGTCTTGATGGTGATATGATGCCGACGCATAAGATCTTCTAATGCTTTGACCAACGCCCCGGTACCACCCATACAAAAATGGACACCCCATGCGCGCTCCAAGTAATGGATCAGCGAATATATGCTAGTCGTCGTAAATGGGTTACCTCCAACTAGGAGAGGTGGGATGGAAAAAGCGCGGCGAATATGGGGGTGACGAAGATATTTTGAAACAAACTGCCAAACCGTGCGATCCGAGCGTAGGCGCATGAGGTTAGGCAGTTGCGCTAACATGTCTCGAAAATTTAGGAAGGTTTGGTCGGCAAGCTCAGAAAAGCCGACATCGAATATGTCCTTCGATGCAGCAAGCATACGTTTATAACCCTCTGCATCCCTAGCATCGAAGCGGCTAATTTCGGCCAGCAAAGTGTCGAAATCCGCGTAATAATTAAACTCCTGGCCATCCGCGAAGTAAAATCGATACCAGGGGTCCAAGGGGACGAATTTAACATGGTCTTCCAGGCGTTCTCCGAGCAGGCTGAAAAGCTCCTCAAACATGAAGGGAGCGGTAATCACGGTTGGGCCTGCATCGTGTCGAAACCCCTCACGTTCGAAAACTTGGGCGCGGCCCCCAATGCGGTCTAATTTCTCAATCAAGGTGACCTTGTGGCCTCTTGCACGCAAACGTATAGCCGCGCCAATACCGCCAAAGCCTCCGCCAATCACGATGCTCGTTGGGTTTAAGCCATGTGACGCGGGGACGTTCATTATTGGGCCGCTTCTAAGCGACGGCCAGCGTCAATCGCTTGGGTGCAAGCCGCAGTGAGATAATTGAAAATTGGTCGCAAGTGCGGTTGCAAATCAGGGTGTAGTCCGTGCAATTCTTTGTCTGCTTGGTCAATCAGAATTTGAATATGGTCGGAAGTGCTACCGAGGGCGCCTGAGGCTAAGATAGCAGATTGCCAAAAGTGTAGGCTATCGGCGTTGGGCTTTTTCAGCCAGCGATCGAATGCGGCCAGCCGGGCAGGGCGCAACGAGGCGCGAAAGGCGATAATAACGGCATTAGGCGCGGCGCGTATAAGGTCACCTTGGTCTTGGTCTGATCCGTCCGTTGCCATGATGTCTTCGATGTCGTTGGCCATTTGATACGCGAGACCGAGTGAGTGGAGCATGTCATTGAAGTTTCCCTCATGCGCCGTCAAGGATGCATGCGCCAAACATAGGGCGCCCTCAACACAGGCCCGCAGCAGGGGTGTTGTTTTGCCCAAGACGATGGCTTGGTAACGATCCCAATTTGGATAAGCGCTCGAGGTGAATTCCATGGCTTGGCCAGACGACAAATCGGTCATCGTCGTCGCTAGAATGGCAACAACACGATGCGCATTGGCTGCATTACCAGCCTCGGACGCCAGGGCAAAACTGCGGGCCAGCAACCAGTCACCAAGGCATAGCGCCATGGGCGTCCCAAAACGTGACCATATAGCGGGGTGCCCTCGGCGCAGATCGTCTTCGTCGCATATATCATCATGAATAAGAGATGCGTTGTGCATGAGTTCTATAGCAAGCGCCCACTTTAGACTGGCGGTTACTGGTGCGCCGAGCTGACGCGCAATATTCAATGCTAGGAGTCCGCGGAGAAGTTTACCCTGGCGTGCAAAGTGGTGCGTAGCAGCTAGATAAAGCGCGTCAGACTTAGGCGGCAGTTCAGCCAAAATACAGCTTTCTAGCTGGGCGCGTAGCTCCGCACTTCGACGATTACGGCCCATATCATCTGCAATATTTGACGTTTCACTTAGCGCCGCTAAGTTCACTTGGTCGGACATGCAAACCTCCCGAACATGTCACAAGAAAAAATACTAATAGTCAGCTAGCGCATTTCCGTGGAGCGTCCAGGGCAAAAAATATTTAAGCTGTAAAAAAAAATAGTTTCGTTTCTATAAATATCTGAAATTAATGAAAAATACCTTTTTTTAAGTATTGCGCTCGTCGATTACGCAATAAATCGACTTGAATTACTCAACCGCAATTCTAGGTGAATTATGTGTACACAAAACGCGGGAGGATAACATGCGCGTAACAACACTTATGAAAACCCTTGCTGGTGGCCTTGCGGTCGCAGCATTTTTGCCTGCTGTAGCTATGGCTGCAGACGCTAACCTAAAGTCAGACGACTATGTTGGAATTTCGTTCTGGCTGATTTCAATGGCACTGGTCGCATCGACCGTGTTTTTCTTTATCGAGCGGGATCGCGTTAGTGCGAAGTGGAAAACATCTCTGACCGTGTCTGGTCTGGTAACACTTGTTGCTGCTGTTCACTATTTCTATATGCGGGATGTTTGGGTCATGTCGAACGAGACGCCGACCGTTTACCGTTATATCGACTGGTTGATCACCGTGCCATTGCTGATGGTTGAGTTCTTCCTCATTCTCTCGGCGATTACGAAAGTACCAGCCGGCGTGTTCTGGCGCTTGCTGATCGGTACCACACTGATGTTGGTCTTCGGCTATCTCGGTGAAATTGGAACGATTTCAGCTACGACCGGCTTTATCATCGGCAATATTGCTTGGTTCTTCGTGCTGTATGAAATCTTCTTCGGGGAAGCCGGCAAAATTAATGCGGCGAGTGCGAGCCCGGCTGTTAAATCAGCCTTTAACCTGATGCGTTGGATTGTGACGATAGGGTGGGCGATTTATCCGCTCGGCTATTTCTTCGGTTATATGAACGGTGCCGTAGATAGCGCAACGCTGAATATCATTTACAACTTCGCTGATGTTCTGAACAAAATTACCTTTGGTCTGATCATCTGGCACGTTGCTGTGAACGAGTCGGAAGCCTAAGGGCAAGACTTGAGACTTGGAAAAGGCCCGCTTCGGCGGGCCTTTTTTTGTCGAGAATTTGCGTAATGATCGGCTTGCATTCCCCCCGCGATCGCGTTAAGAGATGCGTTGGCGGGGCTTGGCGCAGTCTGGTAGCGCACCTGGTTTGGGACCAGGGGGTCGCAAGTTCGAATCTTGCAGCCCCGACCATTTCCTCGAAACTCTATTATAGGTTTGGCTGCGCTTATCGGACGATTTGTTGTTTGTTCTCTCGTCTTTAAGGAAATGCAGGAGTTTTATATGGTCCAAAACATTATGGCGGAAATTGGTGCCGGCGAGTTGATCGACAAAATCACGATTTTGGAGATCAAATTGGAACGCATTGTTGACCCCGATAAATTAAAGAATGTGCGGCACGAACTTGCTGTCCTGTCGGCCACGCGTGATGCGCATCTTGTGGATATTGCCGGTTTGGCGGACCTTGCGTTGCAACTTAAAACGATAAATGAAGCGTTGTGGGTGATTGAGGACGATATCCGCGCCTGCGAGGCGCAGAAAGATTTTGGCGCACATTTTATTGAGCTCGCGCGGGCTGTCTATATTACCAATGATAAGCGTGCCGCAGTGAAGAAGCAAATTAATCTGCTGACAGGCGCGCGGATTATCGAAGAAAAGTCCTATACGGAATTTGATTGAAGCCGGTCGACGGCAGCCATAACGTCAGATAGTGATATATCATCCATGCTGGGTTTCTCGATAACTTCGTAACATTCAGCAATGCCCGTTGACCAAGCAGGGCTGTGATTAGACGCAAATAGGGCGATGCCGCGCGTGCCGCTCGCAGCCATGAGATGCGTCGGCCCTGTATCATTGCCAATAACTAAATGGCAGTGTTCTGCCAATCCAATCAACTGGTTAAATGAAAGCGGCCGACCTCGATCGAGCAAGAGGGTTGCTGGTAGAGATGCGCAGAGGTCAATTTCATCTGGCCCGGGTGCGGTCACACATGTATACCCGCGTTTGGATAGTTCTGTCGCTAGCTCACCATAGCCCTGCCAGCGTTTTTGTGGATGCCGCGCTGCCGATCCAGGTATTAGCAGAATAAAACCATCCTCGATACTATTCTCGGTCAGAAGATCGGCGGTATCTACACCAGCCCATCGAAGGTCGGGAATATAGCCCTGGTCTGTATCGACGCCAATTAAATTGACTTGCTCGCACAAATAATCGCGAACCGGCAAACGTCGTCTTTTATCGGCGTGGTAACGAAGATCGGCATACCGTGACGTCGACGAAATGCCGGCGCTGCGCTTGAGCCAAGCCTGGAACTGGCGTGTTCGTGGGGAGTTCTGCAAATCAATCACCAGATCGAAATCGTTTTCTAGGAGTTTGGCTTTAATATCGAGCATTAAATCTAGCCGCCAGCGTGGTGCGCGATGGTAGGGTAGAAAGGCATTCACATGTGGGCATTTTTGCAAGAAGCGCGCATAGAGAGGTTCGGTCATTAGCGTGATATGGGCACGCGGGTAATGTAAGCGAATACAGCGCATTATACCTTCCGACATAATAACATCACCCATGGCGCCCAATTTTATAATAAGGATACTCTTCGGGTCTAAAAAGCTTCGTTCTCTAACAGCCATCATAAAATCATAAAATATTGGTGCGCTTGCTTTTTAACTCATACATCCTAAGCCCTTAATTCGGCAAGTTTGGAGTAAGTAATCTGCATCTAATGTGGTTTAAGATATTCATCGGCTTTTGCTGGCCGAACAGATGAAAGGCACGCATCATCGCCTGTATACCGAAATTCGTAAATTGTAGCGCCGCCGTTCTCGAGGCTAATACGACAAAACCCATCGTCTTCTGCTGCCAAATCGGCTGGGCAGGCCTCGAGGTCAAAATGTGGCTTAACGTTCTCAAAGAGGGAATAAGGTATTATGCAATTCTCGTCGGCCAAGGCTATGTTTGCGCTTCCCAGCCCGGCAGTCAGGAAAATGGTTAAGATTTTGATCGCGCGCCATGTGGTTGTATGAACCATCGGATCTTCTCCTTGATTAAGCGGTTAGTTTTATATTTTTTCAATTATAAACAGATAACTAAGCTTGGAATTTTATAAGTTAACGCAACAAGCGGACAGGTAGTCGGTCTAGCCCCATCGTTGTCCCGCCATGGGCTGTTATTTGATCTTGATCGCTGATCGTGAAGCCAGATACTCGTTTAGAAAATTCTTCTAGCACGATGTTAATCTCCAACTTAGCGAGATGCATGCCAATGCATTTATGCGGCCCACCGCCAAAAGCATGATGCAGATTACGCTCTTGCTTCGACCGATCGGGGTTAAAGCGATGGGGCTCTGGGAAGGTACGCGCGTCTCGGTCGGTAACAAAGGATGGGATGACGACATTGTCACCTTTTTTTAATTGGACACCGTGAAATTCGATATCGCGTTCGACAATCCGGTTTAGGTTTATGAAGGCATGCATGCGCAAAAGCTCGTCGACGGCATTATGCAAATAACTCGTATCGGTCTTAATTTTTCTGAACAATTCGGGGTGCTCGGCGAGATAACGAGCAATAAATGATAACATTGTGGCAACGGTGTCGACGCCCGCAAGAAACAATAAATAGCTGACAGCGGCGACCTCCTCGCGGGTTAATTTCTCGCCGTCAACCTCAACGTCGAGCAACATACCGATAATGTCATCCTGCGGCGTCACGACATGTTCTTCGACTGTTTGATTGAGAAACAGGGCAATCTTCTGGCCATAATCGATGCGCGCCTCAATTGTTTCGGCGCGGTAGAATCCGTTCTCCCACTCGAAGAATTGCGGCTGCATATCGAGCGGCAAACCCATGATTTTGAGGAATACGCCCGTCGGGATTGGTTTGGCGATATCCCATAAAAAGTCAATCTCGTCCTCTACAAGGGCTTGGTCGAGTACCTCCCGGGTACGCGCCCGAATATCGTCTTCCATACGCTTGACGGTGGCTGGCTGGAAAATCGGTAGCAGAAGACGCCGATAACGTTGATGGTCTTCGGGAGCGCTTTCGAGTGGGATGAGGCGGGGCCTTTGTTCAAAATTAGCCGGCACACCGATCGGAAAGGATCCAAACACATCAGGATTACTCAGAATTTCGTGTCCCCAGTCATAATTGGTGACGATCCAAAGCCCGCCATTATTTGGTGCGAACATAATATCGCGTGGGTCATCGACGAGAGCTTCGATCAACCGACCATGCGGATCCTTCGTCAATGCCGCGTCGGTTACAATATCGAAATCAGTGATGAGGGCTGATGGAATATCGGCGATCTGACTTGGCATGATAAAACTCCAGGTTAGTTGGACCGCATCAGGTTATGAGGTGTCTCCGATGAAATCAAGCGTGCGGGAACCGTAATGATTTTACTTGTAGCGCGATGCCGACTCGCGAATTCTAAAACTATGTCTTGGATATTAAGTCCGTCGGGTACACTGATAGTGTGCGCAATAACGTGGTTCGTCTCTGCCTATGTCATTACCGTTTTGGCCGAAGTAAACCTTGTTCAACGCATTAATTTTGCAACGATTAATGCGATGTTCACATTATTGATCTTGCAGCTGGTTCTAAAATAAGTTGCAGGTAGTTAGGACAGCCGCACGGCGCTAATCTCCGGCCAACGTTCCAACCACTGGCTCTCTGCTTCCAACTCATAGGCTAGTTCCAATAGAGTTTTCTCGTCCCCGAGGCGGGCAATGAACTGGCTGCCAATTGGTAAGCCAGTTGCATTTGTATAAAGTGGTAAGCTGATGGCTGGATGGCCGCTGGCATTGAATTGCGGTGTGTAGGACACGTAATCGGTGACGTCTTCAAATAAAGCCTCGAAATCTGAATTGACATCTTGGGTGCCGATTAAAAGCGGCGACTTACGCAATACCGGTGTTAGCAAGACATCATAATCCTTGAAAAACGCTTCATAGGCGTTTTCCAGCTCAGAGAAATAGGCGATAGCATTCTCGATGATTTTGTTGTCGCGTGCGAAGTTGCGCTGGTACAGAGCAGATAGGCCGCGCGTCCACGCTTCGAGATCGCGTTCGGGATCGATCCAACGGCCTTGCATCAAGCCGGCAAGGCGCGCATTTTTAACAACATTATCAGCGCTTAAAGACCATATATTCATAAAATGATCGATAAATTCAGGGCGCACCACTTGGGCTGAAACTTCGTCCACGCGATGGCCAAGTTTGGCGCAAAGTAGTGCTGTTTTGTTGAGCGCATCGACAACATCGCTTTCGGCATTTTGACCAGTATAAGTCCTGGTATCGAAAGCGATTTTCAAACGCCGACGGGCCGGCCCTTCGACAAAGCCCGTGGGCGTGAAGCGGGCATCACTGTCTTTGAATTCCGAGACGTTGAGGATCTGCGCCGTATCGCGGACGCTTCGGCTGACCGCCAATCGAACAGCAATATCGCCAGCCATAGAAGGCGAGTTGGTGAATAAGCGACCACGGCTTGGTTTTAAGCCTACGAGCCCGCAAATTGAGGCCGGAATGCGAATAGAGCCGCCCCCATCTGAGGCATGCGCGAACGGTACCATACCCGACGCCACCGCGGCTGCGGCGCCACCGCTACTACCGCCCGTGTGATAAGCGGTGTTATAGGGGTTCCGCGCCGCGCCCAGAAGATTGGACTCAGTGGTTGATATAAAGCCGAATTCCGGCGTGTTGGTTTTGCCAACAATGACCAAGCCAGCGGCTTTGGCGCGCACCACACTGCCATTATCGCGGTCGGCCACATTATGGGCAAATAAGCGCGAGCCGTAGGTGAGGGGCGCGCCGTCAAGTTCTGAGAGATCCTTAATGAGATAGGGGACGCCAGCGAAGGGGCCATCCGGTAGAGGGTTGGCAGCGTTGATGCGAGCTTGGTCGTACAGTTTATGAACGACGGCATTTAAGATCGGGTTGAGCTTTTCAATGCGCTTGATCGTGGCTTCAACGAGCTCGCCCGAACTGACCTCGCCTGATGCAACCAATGCTGCTTGGCCCATGCCATCGAGTTGAGCAAATTCATCGAGTTTTGCAAAAGCGGACGCCAGCGGTGCCGTTGTCGCCAAAGCCGAAAAAGCGGTCGCTGTTGTTAAAAATTGCCGTCTGTCCATGCGTTATCTCTCCCACGTAATACGGTTTGAGGTTACGAGAAATGTTTAGGTTTCGCCAGAGTAGATTTGTATGCATATAGCGGTACTCTGGGGTGGGGCTTGTTAAAAAGCTAGTCTGTGCTTTCGCCATTCAGCTCGGACAATAGCCAATCAAGCGCTTCATCGGTCAACGCTTGATTTACCAATAACCTCCGCTCCCTTTTGACGTAAATCTGCTATAACCCGCTGATGCAAGCTTGCGATGTAATTATTATTGGGGCGGGAGCGGCCGGTCTTATGTGTGCCATAGGGGCAGGTAAACGCGGCCGCCAAGTCCGTGTGCTCGATCATGCCAGCAAGCTCGCTGAGAAAATCCGCATTTCCGGCGGCGGCCGTTGCAATTTTACGAATATAAATACAGCGCCCGAAAACTTCCTCTCGGCAAATCCACATTTTTGTAAGTCGGCATTGCAGCAATTCACGCCTCGCGATTTTATCGCCATGGTCGACCGGCATGGCATTGCCTATCACGAAAAAACTTTGGGACAATTATTTTGCGACAATCGCTCGCAGGATATTATCGACATGCTGGTCAGCGAGGCAGCGGCGGTCGGCGTCGTAGCTGAATTGCAAACCACTATTAGCTCGATTGAGAAGAATGAGGCTGGCTTTCATATCGAGATCAAAAAACCAGGCGGCGAGACCGAGAAGCTGGCCTGCGGCTCCTTGGTTATCGCCACGGGCGGATTGTCCATTCCCAAAATTGGGGCGACAAAATTCGGCTATGACGTGGCGCGTCAATTTGGCTTGAATATTATTGAAACTCGTGCGGCGCTGGTGCCGCTCACCTTTCAAAGCGAAATCTTAGACCGCTGTAAAGCCTTGTCGGGGGTCGCCGTTGATACCGTTGTGCGCTGCCGTAAGAAGCAGTTTAGCGAAGCGATGCTGTTCACGCATCGCGGGCTATCTGGCCCAAGTATTCTGCAAATTTCATCCTATTGGCGCGAGGGGCTGACAATTGAGATTGATATGGCGCCTGCAACGAACGTAACCGCGGCCCTGTTGGCGGCAAAGCAGCGGGGCGGTAAGCAGAATGTCGATACTGTTTTGGCTGAAATCCTGCCAAAGCGTTTGGCGCAAGATCTATGCGTCGCGCAAGGTCTAAGCGGCCGTATTGGTGAGATTGCCAACGCGCGGCTCACGGCGTTGGGCGATGCCGTCAATCGCTGGCAGTTGATGCCAGCTGGCTCCGAGGGGTATCGCACCGCGGAAGTGACGCTGGGCGGCGTTGACACAACAGCGCTATCGTCCAAGACGATGCAGGTCAAAGATGTGCCGGGGTTGTTTTTTATCGGCGAGGTGGTTGATGTGACCGGCCATCTCGGTGGGTATAATTTCCAGTGGGCTTGGTCGTCTGGTTTCGTGGCTGGTCAAAATGCATGAAGCGCCTAAACCTATATTGTTTAAGGCTGTTTTCGCTCAATAGAAGTTTTAGGTCCGACTAGCATACCTGTATTATTTGGCTTTAGTTGGTTTTTAGAGGT